>QHVQ01000008.1:45237-66722 GCA_003222305.1 Acidobacteriota bacterium
CCTTGGCCCCCTTGGGCGTATCGGCGCACTTGTCCTTACCGTCCGGGACGCCATCGCCGTCGGCGTCTGTGGGGCACCCTTTGTCGTCCACCGGCCACTTCTCCGGCGTGTCGGGACAGTTGTCCAGTCCGTCGAAGACGCCATCCTTGTCCTGATCGTGCGGACAGCCGAAGCGGTCTACGATCGCCCCCTTGGGCGTGTCGGCGCACCTGTCGTGGGTGTCGCTGATGCCGTCGCCGTCTTTGTCGGAGGGAGCCGCCCCGCCGAAGACCCCCACCAGCCCCACCGTGAGCACCTTGTTCCAGTAAATGTCCTTGATGGCGTATTCGATGGAGCCTTCCAGTCGGGCGGCGAGGTAGTCGGTGAAAAAGAATCGCGTTCCCCCACCGAAGCCTACGGTGGTGGCGGTCTCGTTCCCTGCAGGAACGAAGGACTGCTGAAGCTTCAGGTCGTGGTGCCCCACCTGGAAGAAGACGAGAGGTTTCCAGCGACGCCAAGCGGTGACCACGTTGCCGACAACCCGGACGTTGTAGGAGGTCACCTTCGCGGTGTAATCGGTCTTGAAAACGAAGCTTGAGGGGGGATGCTCCGCGATCAGCGTGGACGTGGGCTCTTGGAGGTTACTCTCGTCGGCGGCGCCGTAGGTGGCCTCCAGCTCCAGGGACGGCTTCCAGTTGTAGCCGATGCGAATGCCGTAGACAAACGCATTTTCTATTTTCAGCTCGTTGGCGTAGAAATTGGTGCCACCAAAATAACCCACCTCCCAGGAGTTGTCACGGGCCTGGGCAAACGCGAGCGGTGCCACGGACGAAAACAGAAGCGAAATCCCGGCCCACGAGAACGCCTTGCGGATCATCGGGCACTCCTATTCTGAGACCCATGCCGGACGCAACAAACCGACCGGCGCCGCGCGCAAAAACTATGGCCAGAAACGACAGATGAGCTGCTTCGTGGAGCGCGAAATCTAGCACAGGGGATTTGGCTAAGTCAACGAGTTCCCGACTTTAGAGCATTCCGGGTCTGCATCTCCACCGCATGCGCCGTGCGCGGCAGGCAGACGCTGAGGATTTCCGCCCCGGTCTCGGTCACCAGCACGTCATCCTCAATGCGGATTCCCAATTCCTTGCCTGGAATATAAACTCCTGGCTCTACGGTGAAGACCATTCCGGTCTGGATGCGAGACGAGGCGTCCCCGGCGTCGTGCACGTCCAGTCCGAGGAAATGACTGGTGGCGTGAATGAAGTACCGGCCGTAACCTGCGTCGCTGATCACCTTACGGGCGGTCCGATCCAGCTCCGAGAAGGGGACGCCGGGCTTGATCAGGGCCAAAACCTCCTCTTGGGCCTTCAGCACCAGGTCGTAAATCTTCCGCTGTTCCTCACTGAACCACCCCCCCACGGGAAACGTCCGGGTTACATCGGCGCTGTAGCGACGGTACTCGGCGCCGACGTCCATCAGCAGGAGGTCCCCTTCCTTCAGAGTCCGCCCGTTGGCATCGTAGTGAAGGATGCACGAATTGGGTCCCGATCCGACGATGGAGGGGTAGCCCGGCCGGCGCGCCCCCTCATAGGTGAAGCGGTGCTCCAGCTCGGCCTGTATCTGATACTCGGTCATGCCGCTTCGCGCGGCCCGAAGAGCGTCCAGCTGTGCCAGGCAGGTGATCTCCACGGCCCTGCGAATCTGTCCTATTTCCGCCGGGGACTTCACCATCCGAAGCTTGCCCAGCGCAAGCCGGGGATCCTTCACCTGCAGCTCGGGGTAACGAGCGCGGACTTCCCCCAGGAAGACCAGCTCCGGCGAGAGCGGCTCTCCCAGTATGCCCGGGTCTACGCCGAAGAAAAGAACCTCCGATTCGGTGAGAAAGCGGTGCAGGTGGCGTGGCAGATCACTCAGCCTTTCCACGGGTCCCTTGGGGAAGCGCGGAGGCGGGAAGTCTCCCTCGGGGATCTTGTCGAAGCCCAAGAGCTGCATGGTGGCCAGCCGCTCGGCGTCCGGTTTGCGGGAGTCGTTCTCCAGCGCCCCCGCGCCCGCCTTCGGTCCGGTCCACCTTTCCTGCCGAGGATCCCGTTCTGGAAGATAGAAGTATTCTGCGTAGTGCGGCCTGGCAGGCTGGCCGGAGTCCTCCGCCGTTCCGGCAGGACGGTCGAAGATCAGGACCAACGCCGTGTTCGGGATCTCCGTCCCGGTCAGGTAATAGAGGTTGCTGTCCTGGCGGAAGGTAGCATTCTCTGGCTCGGGGAGGGAGCGCAAGAGCAGCACCCCCATGCTCCCGGCTGAAAGATCAAGGCGGAGCCTTCCAGCCAGCGCCTTGCGCCGAGCCGCGTACTCGCCCTGAGGCACGGGCTCGGGAAGTCGCTCCGCCCTGGCGACGCCGGCCACGAGGAATACCAGGGGGAGGAAGCGCAGAGAAGCCTTCCAGGATTTGTAAGGCATGCGTCATCTCCAAGGAAGTAGACTGTGCGGGAAGCGGCGCCTAACTTAGCACACGCCCCGGCGCCGGGACAACGCCGGTCTTGCCTGTTTCGGGTCCATCTATCCCCCTGTCATAAAAGGGGTTCGCCCAGCGGAGCCTTTGACGGTCCGGAGGCCGTCTGCTATCATATCCAGCGAGAAAAGACTCCCCCATGTCCAACCTACCCTTGAAGACTAATCCGCCGACCTTCCGCCGCAGTTTTCTCATCTCGGCGGCGGTCTTCGTCTTTCTGGTTCTCGCCACCCTGGCGGTTGTCACGCACCTCATCTTCAAAGACCTCAGCCACCAGGTAATTACGCGAAACCTTTTGAGCAGCCTCTCGGAGGTGAAGAAGCGATGGTCCGAAGAAGAGAGCAAGCAGGGAGACAACGCCGGGGTGGTCAATAGTCCCGAGCTCTCTCGGGAGCTGCCCCTCCCGGCTCCCCAGACCGCCGTTCCGCCGAGGCTACCGTCGCGCCGTGTGATCATTCGGGGGATTCGGGAGTTCTTTGCAGTTCGGGACAGCGAGGGAAACATCGTCGGCCACGGCGTACATACCCGAATGTGGGTCGTGCCCGCCCAGGACGAAAAGACGCTCACGGATCGCCCCGTGGAAGAGGTCTGGGACCTGGGGAACAACCAGAAAAAGAAGGTTCTCAGCATCCGGGAGCCCGTAGATCCCACGGGGAAGGCTATCGCGGAGGTGGGCATCCCCATGGACCAATTAGAGGAGTATGTCAGTCCTCTCCGCCGGTCGCTGATCACGCGGACGCTGGTGGGAGCGGGCATAACCCTTCTGATCCTCGGTGGCGCATTCGCCTACGTCCTGCGGTTGGTCCAGCGGACCCGCCGGTTGGAAATGGAGGCTCAGATGTCTGAGCGGCAGGCCCATGTGGCTACGCTCGCTCGCGAAATGGCCCATGAGATCCGCAATCCCCTCAATGCCATGTCCCTCAATCTGGAAATGTTGGAAGAGGAGCTGGAAGGCAAGGGGTCGGGGAGCCAGGAAGAGGTCAGGGTCTTCCTGCGAGGCATCAAGGGAGAAATCCGTCGCCTGAAAGACCTGACTGAAAACTTCCTCTCCTACGCCCGGCCCCCGCAGCTGAGCATGGACGCCCGAGACCTGAACCGGTTTCTGGAAGAACTCTGCGTTTTTGTCCAGCCGGAAGCGGACGCGCGGCGCATCCGCTTGGAACGGGATCTTGATCCCCTTCTCCCCTCGGTGGAGTTCGATTCAGCCCAGCTGAGGCAGGCGGTGCTCAACATTCTGAGCAATGCTCAGGAGGTCGTCCCCGAGGGCGGCACCATCTGGGTGAGAAGCCGCATCGATCCGAAGGGCGAGGTTCGAGTTTCCATCCAGGATACCGGGCCCGGGATGAACCCCGAAGTCCGGGAACACATCTTTCAGCCCTTCTATTCTCACCGGGAGGGCGGCACGGGATTAGGATTGCCCATCGCCCGTCGCGCCGTGGCGGCTCACGGCGGACGCGTCGAAGTGGAAAGCGAGCCGGGGCGGGGCTCCACCTTCCATATCCTTCTCCCTCGCCGCCGACCTCCCGCCTCGAAGAGCGAGGACTCGGCCCAGCGAATCACTACGGCCAAGGGAGCCGATGTCCTCCGTCCCGCTCGATAAATCCCACGTCCGGCGCCGAGCCGAGGAGTTGCGGCGGCTCCTCTGGCACCACCGGCGGCGCTATTACGTCGACAACGAGCCGGAAATTAGCGACGCGGAATACGACGCCCTGGAACGGGAACTGCTGGATCTGGAGCGGTCCCACCCGGACCTGATCACTCCCGACTCGCCTACCCGCCGGGTGGGGGCCGAACCATTGCAATCCCTGGCCACGCTGCGCCACACCACCCCTATGCTCAGCCTCGACAATACCTACTCCCTCGAGGAACTGGGGGAGTGGCAGGATCGCCTGCGCCGGGTCTTGGGGGAGGAGGGATCCGAGGAGATGCGCTTTTGCTGCGAGTTGAAGATAGACGGGGTTAGCCTCTCGATGATTTACGAAGGGGGCGCGTTGGCCCGGGCGGTCACCCGAGGGGATGGGTTTCAGGGGGAAGAGGTCACCGCCAATGCGCGCACCATTCGCAGCTTGCTCTCGCGCCTCCCGCACGATGTGGAATACGCCGAAGTGCGGGGAGAGGTCTTCTTCCCGCTCAAAGCGTTTCAGGAGCTGAATCGACAGCGGGAAGCAGCCGGCGAGCCGGCCTTCGCCAATCCGCGGAACGCCGCCGCCGGGACCCTGAGGCTCCTGGATCCACGGCTGACGGCCCAGCGCCCCCTGGATTTCTACGTCTGGCAATTGGTGGACATCCGCGGCGTAAGCATGCCCCGAACCCACTGGGACTCCCTGGCTCTGGCGAAAGATTTGGGCTTCAAGGTCAACCCGCTCGCGCGCCGTGTCCAAGGGATGAAAGAAGTGGAGTCCTACTGTCTAGAGATGCAATCACACCGAGACACCCTCCCCTACGAAGTGGATGGCTGCGTGATTAAGCTGGACACCCTGGCGCTACAGCGACAGGCTTGGCAGACCGCGAGGGCGCCCCGCTGGGCGGTGGCCTACAAGTTCCCGCCCCGCCAGGCGACCACCACCGTCCGGGACATCCGTGTCCAGGTGGGGCGAACAGGCGCGCTGACTCCGGTGGCAATCCTGGAACCGGTCTCCCTGGCCGGGACTACCATCTCCCGCTGCACCCTCCACAACGAGGAGGAACTCCGGCGCAAGGATGTCCGAGTAGGGGATCGGGTCCTCATCGAGCGGGGAGGCGACGTGATCCCCAAGATCGTCAAAGTCATCCCCGATGCGAGGCCGGCGGAGGCGGTCCCGTTCCCATGGCCCGAGTCCTGTCCGGTGTGCGGCGGAGAGCTGCTCAAGGAAGAGGAAGAAGTCATCTCCCGCTGCACCAATCTTTCCTGCCCGGCAAGACTGAGGGAGTCCCTGTTACACTTTGCGTCCCGCCGGGCCATGGACATCGAAGGGCTGGGCGAGGCCCTGGTGGACCAGGTCCTGGAGAAGAGGCTGATCGAGGACGTGTCCTCCCTCTACCGCCTGAAACACGCGGAGGTGTCGGCGCTGGATCGGATGGCCGAGAAGTCGGCCGGAAATCTGTTGGAGCAAATCGAGCGCTCCAAGGAGCGGGACCTTTCGCGAGTCCTGTACGCCCTGGGCATCCGCTTCGTCGGGGAGAAAACGGCGGAGCTTTTGGCCGATGCCTTTCCCGCTATGGACGATCTCATGGACGCCACTGAGGAAGACCTGCAGCGTGTGCCCGAGGTGGGGCCGAGAGTGGCCTCGGCCATCCGGCAATTCTTCCACCAGCCTCGAAATCGCGAAGTGATCCGGAGGCTGCGGAACGCGGGAGTGAAGATGGAGCACACAGCGCCGCGTGGGGCTCCCGGCGGCGCGATCCTGGCCGGCAAGACTTTCGTCTTGACGGGGAGGCTTCCCACCCTGACCCGGGACGAAGTCGCGCGATTGATCCATGGGCACGGCGGGAAGGTCACTGCCTCGGTGTCGCGCAAGACGTCGTACGTTCTAGCAGGAGAGGAGTCGGGCTCCAAGCTTGAGAAGGCGAGGGTGTTGGGGGTTCCGGCGCTGACTGAGGCGGCGTTTCTCAGGATGATTTCGCGGGAGGAATAATGAAGTCACGGCTCACGACTCTCCTCTCCTTGGGTTTCGTCCTCCTGCTGACGGCACTGCTGCTGGTGGGGCTCAAGTCGTACCTCAGTGCCATCCTCTCTGCCCTGGTCTTCGCCCCGATCTTTCGACCCGTCTATCGCACGTTTCTGAGGCGACTGAAGCGCCCGGCGCTGGCCGCCTGGGCGACGCTCCTGGTGATCCTGGTGGTGGCGGTGGGGCCCCTGGTCACTCTCGGCGTGCTTGCCTTCCAGGAGGTCCAGACCGTGGCGGAGCAGTACCGGGCAATCTCCCCCGAGCGGATCCACCTGGAGCTCTTCGGCCGGAACATTCCCGACTTGGTCCGAGAGGAGGCGGGAACCTTTCTCACCTGGCTCCAGTCGAGGCTGGGGGACATTGCCTCCGGCGCGCTCAGGGTATTGCTGGGATTTTTCGTGATGTTCTACCTGATCTATTACCTGCTCCGGGAGCAGGAGGCGCTGGAAGGTGTGATGAAGGAGCTGCTCCCGTTCGGCGACGACAATTCGCAGAAGCTCATGGACGATTTTTATCGGATCTCCCGCGGCTTCGTGCTCGGGCAGGGGGTCACGGCGATGCTCCAGGGAGCGCTCGGAGCCGTAGGGTTCCTGATCTTCGGCTTTCCCGGTGCGCTGCTGTGGGGGCTGGTGATGGCGGTCCTGTCTCTCATCCCCGTGCTGGGCGCCTTTCTCATCTGGATCCCCGCCGGGGTGATGCAAATCGCCGGCGGGGCTACCAGCTCCGGCGTGGGGATTCTGGTGTGGGGGACTCTGGTGGTGAGCCTGGCGGACAATTTGATCCGGCCCCTCATCATGAAGAACATGGCCGGGGTGCACCCGGTCATCACCCTCTTGGGAGTCTTCGCGGGACTCTCGCTGTTCGGGTTCATCGGCATCGTGGTGGGCCCGCTCCTGTTTGCGATGGTTTTGGAAACGGCCAGGATGTTCTACCGCGAGCAGGTCGAACATTCATGACTGCCGTCGGCCGCATCCTCCTCGTGGAGGACCACGCCCCTTCCCGGGAGATCATGAAGAAGGCCCTGGAGAAGGTAGGGCACTCCGTGTTGGACGTGGGCTCGGGACGGGAGGCCGTCGATCAGCTCCGCGGTGGCCTGGAAACGGACGTCGTGGTGACGGACCTGATGATGCCCGGGATGGACGGCATGCAACTGCTCAAGGCGGTGAAGGAATTGGATCCGACGCTCGGAGTGATCCTGGTGACCGGCCACGGGACGGTGGAATCGGCGGTGGAGGCCATGAAAGCCGGAGCCGACGACTATGTTCAAAAACCGGTGAACACCGTGGAGCTGAGACGCCGGGTGGAGGTGGCCATCCAGAGACGCAGCCTGATTCGGGAGGTGGCCGAGCTGCGCGGGCGCTTGGACGAGAAATACCGTTTCGGGAGCATTCTGGGAAAATCCAAGGCGTTGCAACAGCTCTTCAACCAGCTTCAGCTCGTGGCCCCCACGCGCAGCAGCGTGCTCATCACGGGTGAAAGCGGCACCGGCAAGGAGCTCATCGCCAACGCCATCCACCAAAACTCACCGCGGCGCGGCGAGCGCTTCCTTCCGGTGAACTGCGCCGCCATTCCCGCCGACATCCTGGAGAGCGAGATGTTCGGCCACGAGAAGGGCTCCTTCACCGGAGCCACGGGGCGGAAAATCGGAAAATTCGAGCTGGCCCACCGCGGGACTCTGTTCCTCGACGAGGTGGGAGAGATCGCCCCGGACATCCAGGTGAAGCTCCTGCGTATCCTGGAGGAGCAGAGCTTCATGCGGGTCGGGGGCACCGAAACCATCGATGTGGACGTTCGAATTCTGGCTGCCACCAACGCCTCGTTGGAGCAACGGGTGGCCGACGGGAAGTTCCGGTCGGACCTGTATTATCGACTCAAAGTGGTGACCCTGCACATCCCGCCGCTGCGCGACCGCCGGGAGGACATTCCTCTCTTGGTGGACCACTTCTTGGCCCAATTCAAGAAGGAAAACGCGCGGGATAGCCTCATTCTTTCTCCTGCGGCGATGCGCTGCCTCACTCAAGCGCGCTGGGAAGGAAACGTCCGCGAGCTGAGAAACCTGTTGGAATCGCTGGTCGTGATGGCGACGCGTCCGGTCATCGACGTGTGGGACCTTCCCGAAGCCTACCGTCAGACTCCACTCCAGGAGTTGGAGGCGAGTGCTGAGGCCGGCCAGGCCCCTGCGCCGCGAACCATGGGGGAGATCGAGAGGGAGGCCATCCTTCGAACCCTCAAAGAGACGGAAGGGAACCGGACCAAGGCCGCGGAGATTCTAGGAATCGGATTACGTACGCTACAGCGCAAGCTCAAAGAGTACGGAGAGCCGGGCGATTAGCTTCCTCATACAAGTCAAAATGGCGCCATGGGGAATTGCCCGCCCATGGACTTTCTATAAGCCATCGACTTCAAGACAGTTAGCTTCCTACGCCGAGGTGCTTCCCATGGCACGTTGATTGCTGCCTCCCCGGCCCGAGGAGCAAGTCGTGACCCCCAGGCGGATTCTGATAGTGGACGATGACTCGGGTGCCAGGGAATGCTACGGGAGACTCTTCCGCCGCCACGGCTACGAGCCCTGTCTGGCGCCCAGCGGGACCTGGGTGGAGAGCAACCTCGCCAGCCTCAGGGACATTCAGGTGATTCTCTTGGACCACCGAATGCCGGGATTGACCGGCCTCCAGCTTCTGAGGCGCTTGCGAAGCAGCGGATTTCGCGCCATTGCCCTGCTCATCAGCGCCCATGTCAGTTCGGAAATGTCCGCCGAGGCCGGGAGGTTAGGAATAAGTCGGATCTTTCACAAACCGGTAGAAAGCGCTGCGCTGCTCATGTCGGTGGCGGAGGCATTCACCCAATTTCAGGAGGGACGACCCGGCGATTTTTCGACCGGATCGCCTTGACCTAAGCCATGATGGAACCTATACTTGCATCGTTCCCTGTCCGAGGGGGCAAATCCCTAGGAGCCGGTTTCTCCATGAAAAAGCACGCACAACTACTAACCCTGGCCCTGATCGCCGCGGCTTCCATTCTCTTCGGGATGGTGCTGGCCTCGGGCGTGAAGCTTACCCCCGCCTCCCTGGCGGACTCCGGAATGCAGGGCGCTTCCCTCCGGCCGCCCGTTCAACCGGCGGGCGGCGTCGCCTCTCCCGGCAGGCTGAGCTACCCCTCCTTCGCCGACATCGTAGAGAAGGTGAACCCCGCGGTCGTGAGCATCATTTCCACGGAACTGGTGGATCCCAACAAAGGCGGCCAAAACTTCCACGGCCCCTTCGAGTTTTTCTTCGGGCCGGGGCAGGATCGCCGGCGCCCGGGAAAGCCGGAGCCGCGGCGTGAAGACTCGGGCGGCTCAGGCTTCATCATCAGCGAAGATGGCTATATTCTCACCAATAACCACGTCATCGAAGGTGCCGACAAGATCCGGGTCAATCTGGAAGGGGACGACACCGATTACAAGGCGGAGGTGGTCGGCGCCGATCCCAGCACGGACTTGGCCCTCATCAAGATCAGCTCCGACCACAAGCTGCCCACCGTGCCTCTGGGAGACTCGGACAGCCTGCGGGTGGGGGAATGGGTCATCGCGGTGGGGAATCCCTACTACTACGAGCACACTGTGACGGTGGGCGTCGTTTCCGCCAAGGGGCGCAAGCTGGATCAGCTCTCCAAGGACCCTTCCCTGGATGAGTTCATCCAGACCGATGCCGCCATCAACTTCGGCAACAGCGGCGGCCCGCTGCTCAACGTGGACGGCGAAGTGGTGGGCGTGAACAGCGCCATTTCCAGCGTGGGGCAGGGAATCGGTTTCGCGGTCCCGATCAATACCGCCAAGAACATCCTTTCCCAGCTGAAAGCCACCGGACACGTCCAGCGCGGCTTCCTGGGGATCAGCCTGCGCAATGTGACCACGGACCTCAAGGATGCTTTCGGTTTGAGGGACACGCACGGCGCCCTGGTGGAAAGCGTAACGAAGGGGTTGCCCGGGGATCGGGCGGGATTGCGCGCCGGCGACGTGATCCTGGGTGTGGACGGCAAGAACGTGAATACCATGGATGAGCTCGTCAAGATCATTTCCTCCCGCGAGCCCGGGAGCCGGGTCCGGCTGAGCGTCCTGAGGGATGGGCGCCCGATGGCGGTTACCGCCCGCCTGGAAGACCGGGGTCAGCATATGAACGCAAGCCGCCGCGCCCAGAACGAACCGGAAGGCGAAGGCGAGCAGGAAGGGGAGCGCCGGCTGGGCATCACCGTGGACAACTTGACGCCGGAGGTCCGCCGCGAGCTGGAATTGGATGAGAGGGACGAGAAAATCGACGGCGTGGTGGTCACCGACGTCTCCCAGGCCAGCGACGCCTACGAGCAAGGAATCGTCCGAGGGTCGATCATCACCTCGGTGAACCGAGTGCCGGTGACCAGTCTCTCCGAGTACCGCAGGGAGATGACGAAGGTCCGCCCCGGAGCCAAGGTTCTCTTCCGGATTTATGATCCCACCACTAACGGCAGAGGCTGGCGCTTCGTCGTGGTGAAGAACGAAGAATAGGCCCCGATTCCGCATCGCGGCAGTATCCCAGGGACGGGCGAGGGAAGACCTCCCCGTCCCTGGGTTTTTTTAGGATAAAATCCTTCCGCCATGAAGCCGAAGATCCTGGTCATCGACGACGAAGAGGACATCCGGAGATCACTCCGGATGATCCTGGATTATGAAGGCTACCAGTGCGTCCTGGCCCCCACTCCCCACGAAGGCTTGGAGCTGGCCCGTCGGGAGGATCCCGACGTGATCCTTCTGGACATCAAGATGCCGCAGATCGACGGTCTGGAGGTCCTTCAACGGCTGAAGGAGCGCAACACGCCGGCCGAGGTGGTGATGATTTCGGGGCACGGGACCATCGCCACGGCGGTGGAGGCCACCAAGAAGGGGGCATTCGATTTCCTGGAGAAGCCGCTGGAAGAGGGGCGAGTCCTCACCTCGGTGCGGAACGCCCTGAAGCAGCGACGCCTTTCGGAGGAGAACCGGACCCTCAAGGAGGAGCGGGGGAGCCGGCACGAGCTCATTGGCGAGTCGGCCTCTCTCGAGGCCGTCCGGGCCGCCATGACCAAGGCGGCGCCCACCCAGGCCACGGTCCTGCTGCGCGGCGAGAGCGGCACGGGGAAGGAGATGGTAGCTTGGCAGATCTATCAGCAGAGCGTGCGGCAGGACCACCCTTTCGTGAAAGTGAACTGCGCCGCCATCCCCGAGGAGCTCATCGAGAGCGAGCTCTTCGGTCACGAGAAAGGGGCCTTCACGGGCGCCGTGACCCGACAGGTGGGGAAGTTCGTCCAGGCCGACGGAGGCACCATCTTGCTGGACGAGATCGGGGACATGAGCGCCCGCACTCAAGCCAAGGTGCTGCGAGTGCTGCAAGACGGGGAGGTGGAGCCCGTGGGCCTTCCGAAAACCCTCCATGTGGACGTGCGGATCATCGCCGCCACCAACAAGGATCTGGAAGCGGAGATCCGGGCCGGACGATTCCGGGAGGATCTCTACTTCCGTATCAACACCATCATCATCCAGGTCCCCCCGCTGCGGGAGCGGCGAGGAGACATCCCTCTGCTCATCGAGCATTTCGCGCGCGGCTTCTCCCAGGAAAACAACCGCCACCCTCTGAAGTTCAGCGCCGAAGCCATCAAGGAGCTGAGCGCCCTGCCATGGCGGGGCAACGTCCGGGAGCTCAAGAGTGCGGTGGAGCGCCTGCTGATCATGGCGGAGGGCGACGAGATCACCCCGGACGATCTCGCGGCGCTGCGGGGGGCCCGGACGGCGCCGCCGGCGCCCGCCCTCTCCCAATACCGGACGCTCCAGGAGTTCAAGGACTCCACCGAGCGGCAGTTTCTGGTGGAGAAGCTCAAGCAATACGACTGGAACATCTCCGCCACCGCGAAAGCGATCGATACCCCTCGCAGCAACCTTTACAAGAAGCTGGAGCAGTACGGCCTGAGCAAGCACGCTGTCGGATCCGGGACGGACGACGCCGCGGACGTGACTCCCGAATAGGAGGCCAGGCCCCATGCCCAGCGCGGCCGTCATCTTGGCGGGTGCCCGTACGCCGTTTGTCAAAGCCTGGGGCGCCTTTCGCCGAATTCCCGCCAGGGAGCTGGGCCGCATGGCGGCCTCCGAGGCCCTGGCCCGCTCCACCGTGGATCCCGCCGAGATCGACGAGGTAATCTTCGGCAACATCGCCCAGCCTGCGGACGCCACCAATATCGCTCGCGTCGTGGCGCTCCGATCCAACATCCCCCGGTCGGTTCCCGCCTACACGGTGAACCGGAACTGCGCCTCCGGGATCCAGGCGGTCGTGGATGCCTCGCTGCGCATCGAATCGGGTCAAGCGGATCTCATCCTGGCGGGGGGGGTGGAGTCCATGTCCCAGATCCCGCTCCTCTATCTGCCGGAAACCCAGGATCTCTTCTTGAAAGCGATGCGCGCCCGGAGCTTCTCGCAGCGTGTCGGCGCATTCCTCAAGCTCCGGCCGCGGCACTTCAAGCCGGTGGTGGCGCTCGAGGTGGGGCTCACGGACCCGGTGGCGGGGCTGAACATGGGCGAAACGGCGGAGGTGCTCGCCAAGCGCTACCAGGTTACCCGGGATGAGCAGGACAGCTGGGCGCTGGAAAGCCACCGCCGCGTGGCCAAGGCCACGGCGTCGGGTCGGTTCCGGGAGGAAATCGCTCCGGTGTTCCTGCCGCCGCGCTATGAAGAGTCGGTGGGCGACGACATCGGGTATCGCGCCGAGCAGACCCTGGAGGCCCTGGCAAAGCTCAAGCCGGTCTTCGACCGGCGGTACGGGACCGTGACTGCCGGGAACAGCAGCCAGATCACCGATGGCGCGGCGGCCCTGGTGCTCGCTTCCGAGGAGCGCGCGCGGTCGGAGGGATATCCGATTCTGGGGCGCGTCCGTTCCTGGGCTTTCGCCGGCTGCGACCCGGCGGCCATGGGCATGGGGCCGGCCTATGCCACCCCTCTGGCGCTGCGGCGGGGCGGCGCGGAATTTCGCGATGTGAAGCTCATCGAGATCAATGAAGCATTCGCGGCGCAGGTGATCGCCTGTGAGCGGGCCTTCGCCTCCAGGGAGTTCGCGCAGAAGGAGGTCGGATGGTCCCATCCCATCGGAGAGATGGACCGGGCCGTCACCAACGTGAACGGCGGGGCCATCGCCCTGGGACACCCCGTGGGATGCACCGGCGCGCGGCTCGTGCTGACCCTCTGCCTGGAGATGAACCGGCGAGGTAAGGATCTGGGCCTGGCCACCCTGTGCGTGGGAGGCGGGCAGGGCGCAGCCATCCTCATCGAGAAAGCCTCATGAGCGCCTCCTCGGCCGGACTCTCGCTGAGCATGGACCCGTCAGGGGTTGCGCACCTCATTTTTGATCGGGGGGAGGAAGGGCTCAACATCCTCAATGCCTCGATCATGGAGAAGCTGGAGGCGCTCGTGAAGGAACTGGAATCGCGCCAAGACCCGCCGAAGGGGGTGGTGGTCCGCAGCGCGCGCCCCGATTCCTTTATCGTGGGAGCCGACGTGGAGGAGATCGCGCGGCTCGGCTCCGCCACTGAGGCGGAGCAGAAGTCGGCCTACGGTCAGGCCATATTCGGCAGGCTGGAGGCTCTTCCATTTCCCGTGGTGGCGGCGGTGCGCGGCACCTGCCTGGGCGGCGGCACGGAGCTGGCGCTGGCCTGCCACTGCATTATTGCCGGAGACGATTCGCAGACCGAGATGGGACTTCCCGAGGTGCGCCTGGGGCTGATCCCGGGCTGGGGCGGCACCCAGCGTCTCCCTCGCCGGGTGCCTCTCCCGGTGGCGGTGGACATGATCCTGACCGGAAAATCGCAGCGCGGGCGGGCCGTGGAGCGGACACAGCTGGCGGATCGGTGCGTCCCTCCTGATTACGTCATTCGCGAGGCTCTGGCCTGGATTCAGAACGCCTCGTCGAAGCCGTACCGCCGGCCTCAGCACCGGACGGGTGGCGGGTTTCTCGGTCGCCTGGTGCGCATGCTGCCGCCGGTTCGCAGGGCCTTCTTCGCCCTGGCACGCCAGCGGACGGCGGCGAAGGCGAGCCCCGAGCACTATCCGGCCCCGTTCAAGGCGCTGGAAGCCATCGAATGCGGCCTCGCCTCCGACCTGGCCCACGGTCTCGCGCGCGAGACGCAGCTCCTGGGAGAAGCGGTGGCCTCCGAGGCTCGGAAAAACCTCACGCGGCTCTTCCTCCAGCAGCGCGATTCGAAGAAAGTGGTCTCGGTGTCGGATCCCGCGGTGAAGCCGCGCAAGATCGCCCGGATGGGGTTGCTGGGAGCCGGCCTGATGGGCGGGGGCATTGCCCAAGTTGCCGCAGCTACGGGGATCGTCGTGCGCATGAAGGATGTGGACCTGAAGCCTTTGGGCGCGGGGTTGCGCCACGCCCGGGAGGTGTTCGAGAAGGAGGCCCGGCGCCGCCGGCAGTCCCCCCGCGAAGTGGAAGCGTGGATGGCCCACATCCTCCCCACCACCAGCTACGCCGGATTCGAGACGCTTCCCGTGACGGTGGAAGCGGTGGTGGAAAACCTGGAAGTGAAACGGAAGGTCCTCTCGGAGGTGGAAGCCGTCAGCCGCGGGCGATGCCTCTTCGCCTCCAACACCTCGTCGCTGCGCATTGACCTCATCGCCCAGGGCTGCCGCCATCCCGAGAATGTCGTGGGCATGCATTTTTTCAATCCGGTCGACCGCATGCCGCTGGTGGAGGTGATCCGCGGCAGCGCCACTTCCGACGAGGCCGTGGTGACCGTGGTGGCGCTCACCCGAAAGCTGAAAAAAACCCCGGTGGTGGTGAACGATGGCCCCGGATTCCTGGTGAACCGGATCCTGATGGCCTACTTGAACGAGGCCCTCTTCCTATTGAAGGAGGGCACACCAATCGAGGCGGTGGATCGGGCGATGCAGCGCTTTGGAATGCCCCTGGGCCCCTTCGAGCTGCTGGACCAGGTGGGGATCGATGTGGCCCACAAGGTCTCTCTCATCCTCGGGGAGGCGTTCGGCGATCGGGTCCGCCCGCCTCGGATATTGGACGGGGCCACCAGCCAGCACCGGCTGGGGAAGAAGAGCGGCCGCGGCTTTTACCGATGGAACGGCGAGAGGCGCGGTCGTCCGGATCCCACGGTCTACGCCCTGGTCAACGATCGGGGCGGGCGCGTTGCGCCCGAAGGAGAAGCGATGGACCGCATGGTGCTCCCCATGATCAACGAGGCGGCTCTCTGCCTTCTGGAAGGGATCGCCCGCACCCCCGCCGACGTGGATCTGGCCATGG
The DNA here is from genome assembly GCA_003222305.1 of Acidobacteriota bacterium. Taxonomy (GTDB): domain Bacteria; phylum Acidobacteriota; class Polarisedimenticolia; order Gp22-AA2; family AA152; genus AA152. Next base: position 60,660 of record QHVQ01000008.1, read on the forward strand.
TCCTGGGGACGGGATTCCCCCCTTTCCGCGGCGGACTGCTGCGCTACGCCGACACGCTGGGGCTCGTGGAAGTCGTGCAGCGCATGGACCGTTTGTCCACCCTGCTCGACCCGCGCTTTCGCCCCGTCCCGCTCCTGCGCGATCTGGCACGATCGGGCCGCACCTTCCTGCCGTCCTGAGCGCCGGCAACCTGCCCTCCCGAAGCGTTGAGGCTCCCCTGCTCTCGGCGTTCCCGGTACAGGCTTACAATCCACCGCCCCACCTGGTGTAAGATTTACGCCCGCTCAAAACAACTTCTGGAGCCGAAGACCATGTCCGAGACCAAGCGAATCCTCATCCGCCTAGCATTGACCTGTACCTTGCTGACCCTCCCCCTGGCGGCCGCCGTTTCCCGGTCGGCGGAGCCGGGGAAAGCGCCCGCCTTCGATCTCGACAGCCTGGATCGCAGCGTGGATCCCTGTGTGGACTTCTACCAATTCGCCTGCGGCAGCTGGATGAAAAACAATCCGATCCCGCCGGATCGCGGCTCCTACGGGCGCGGTCGCGAGCTGCAGGAGTACAACCTGACGGTGCTGAAGGGGATCCTGGAGAAAGCCTCCGCGGCGGACCCCGGCCGGTCCCCGGTGATGCAGAAGATCGGCGACCTGTACGCCTCCTGCATCGACGAGAAGGGAGCGGAAGGGAAAGGCGTCGCGCCGTTGAAGCCGGAGCTGGATCGCATCGCGAAGCTGAAGACCAAGACGGAGCTGGCGTCGGAGGTGGCGCGGCTCCACAGTCAGGGAGCCTTTTTCGTGATGGGGCGCTCCGGGGCTGCGACCGCCTTCGGCTTCCACTCCCAGGGGGATTACAAGGACGCCAGCATGGTGGTCGCCGATGCCGACCAGGGCGGGTTGGGACTGCCCGATCGGGACTACTACCTGAAGGAGGACGACAAATCCAAGGAGACTCGCAAGCAGTACCTGGAACACGTGACGAAGACCTTCCAGCTGCTCGGTGATTCCTCCGACCGGGCCACCGCCGCGGCGAAAAACGTCATGGAGATCGAGACGGCCCTGGCCAAAGTCTCGCTGGAAAGGGTGAAGCGCCGCGAGCCCAAGAACCTGGATCACAAAATGAGCCGGAAGGAGTTCATGGGTCTGGCCCCCTCCTTCGATTGGAACCAGTACTTCAAGGGGATCGGCGCCCCCGACATTCAGAGCCTCAACGTGGCCGTGCCCGATTTCTTCAAGGGGATGGAGACGCAGCTCCGGACGTCTTCCCTGAATGCCTGGAAAGACTACCTGCGCTGGCACGTGGCCGGCGCCTGGTCGCCGTACCTGAGCGCGCCGTTCGCCAACGAGGCCTTTGATTTCTACGGCAAGGCCCTCGGCGGCGCCAAGGAGCTGCCCGCACGCTGGAAGCGGTGCGTAGAGACGGTCGACCAGAGCCTGGGCGAGGCACTGGGTCAGCCCTACGTGGAGGCCACCTTCGGGGCCGATGGGAAGGATCGCATGCTGAAGCTGGTCCAGGCCCTGGAGAAGGCGCTGGAGAAAGACATCCAGACGCTCGACTGGATGACCGACGCGACGCGCAAGCAGGCCCTGGTGAAGCTGGCCGCCATCAGCAACAAGATCGGCTACCCGGACAAGTGGCGGGACTACTCCAGCGTGAAGACGACACGGGACGATCTGGTGGGCAACCTGCAGCGCGCTCGGAACTTCGAAATGGCCCGGGACCTGAACAAGATCGGAAAGCCCCTGGACAAGAGCGAATGGGAGATGTCGCCACCCACGGTGAACGCCTACTACAACCCGCAGATGAACAACATCAACTTCCCCGCCGGAATCCTGCAGCCCCCGTACTTCGATCGGAGCATGGACGATGCCGTGAACTACGGCGCCATCGGCATGGTGATTGGACACGAGCTGACCCACGGTTTCGACGACCAGGGGCGGCAGTTCGATGCCGACGGAAATCTGAAGGATTGGTGGACCGAGGTGGATGCCAAGGAGTTCGAGAAGCGCGCCGCCTGCATCGTGGACGAGTATGGGAATTTCACTGCCGTGGGCGATCTGAAGCTCAACGGGAAGCTGACTCTGGGAGAAAACACGGCGGACAATGGAGGCATGCGCATCGCCTACATGGCCCTCATGGATACTCTCAAGGACGCGAAGCCGGAGTCGATCGACGGCTTCACGCCGGCCCAGCGCTTCTTCCTGGGACAGGCCCAGGTCTGGTGCGCCAACACCTCGGATGAGGAGGCCCGACTGCGGGCGCAAACCGATCCCCATTCGCTCCCCAGGTACCGGGTGAACGGCGTGGTGGCGAACATGCCGGAGTTTGCGCAGGCGTTCGCCTGCCAGGAGGGTTCTCCCATGATCCGAGCCAATGCCTGCCGCGTCTGGTAGAGGATCGCTTCGATGCGACGGATCCGGATCGGATTGATCGGCGAGCAGAACTTGGAGGTGAGGGCCCACCGGGCCATTCCGAAGGCGCTGGAGCTGGCCGGGTCCTCCCTGGGAATCGCGACGGAGCCGGTCTGGCTGCCCACCGCACTTCTGGCCGAGGACACCGGGGGGAAGGTGGGGGCGTGCCAGGCGCTCTGGTGCGTCCCCAACAGCCCCTACGAGAGCCTGGAGGGGGCGCTTGCCGCCATCCGCTACGCCCGAGAAAAGGAGCGTCCCTTTCTTGGAACCTGCGGCGGATTTCAGCATGCCTTGCTGGAGTATGCTCGTAGCGTGCTGGGAATGAGGGAAGCCGATCACGCCGAGAGCCGACCTGGCGCTGCCGTTCCGTTCATCCACCGGCTCGCCTGCTCGCTGGTCGGTGCCCGGGGGATGATTCGACTAGCGCCCGGCTCACGGGCTCGGGATCTGTACGGTGCCGACACGGCTACCGAGGAGTACCACTGCAACTTCGGTCTCAACCCCGCTTACCGGTCGAGGCTCGAAGCGGGAAAGCTTCGGGTCACCGGCGAGGACGAGGCCGGAGAGGCCCGCATCGTGGAGCTTGCGGGGCATCCCTATTTCATGGCCACTCTGTTTCAGCCGGAGCTCTCGGCCCTGCGGGGCACGGCCCCTCATCCCCTCGTCCGGGCGTTCGTGCAGGCGGCGGGCGGCGCGGCCGCCCGGCCGGCCTGAGCGCTACCTCCCCGAGCCCACCGACATCCCCGGCCTCCGGTGCCACGCCAGGGGAATGACCTCCTTCGCGAACCGCTCCATCTCCTCGGCCTGCGGGCTGAACTGCAGGAGCAGCAGGTCCACGCCGGCCGATTCGAACTCCTGAATCCGCTCGGCGATCTGCTCCGGCGTGCCCACCAATCCCGATCGCAGACCCCGGTTGGAGACCGAGTAATCCGCCAGGCTTACCTTCTGCTCCAACCGCGTCCCGGCGAGCCACTGAGTGTAGTTGGCGTACCCCCGGGCGCTGGCCCTCACGTCGGTGATCCTCTCCACCTCCCGCCGCGCCGCCTCCTCCGTCTCCCGGCAGACGACGAATCCCGCCACGCCGAAGATCAAAGGCGTGGCCTCCGGAGCGAGCTCCTCACGGCGCCGCTTCATATCGGCGATCTTCTCCGCGAGGCGCTCCGGCGGGTCGCCGTGCATCAGGTAAGCATCCCCCTCGCGGGCGATCAGGCTCTTGGCCGCCTCCGACTCGCCGCCGGCGTAGAGCGTCGGCCGGGGACGGCGCAGCGGCTTGGGCTCCAGAACCGCCCCGTCCATCCGGTAATGTTTTCCCGAGAAGCTGAACCGGGGTTGGCTCCAGAGCCCCTTGATCACCCGGAGCCACTCCGCGGTCCGCTCGTAGCGCGCTTCGTGCTCGTCGAACGGCAGACCGAATTGGACCGCCTCGTCCTTCCACCATGAGGAGACCACGTTGAGCGACAGGCGCCCCGAGGCGATTCGGTCGATATTGGCCGCCTGCTTGGCGAGAAGGCCCGGGTGATGGAAGTTGGGACGGACCGCCACCATCAGTTCCAGCCGCCGCGTCACCGAGGCCAGGGCCGCCGCCGTGCTCCAGGCATCCAGCGCCGGTGCCTCAGGTCCCTTGATGTCGTTCAGGTTCAGCTCGGCGATCAGGGTCAGATCGAAGCCGATGACCTCGCTGCGAACCGCAAGGTCCCGCACATACTCCCAGCTGGCGGGCATCCCCTCGTCTTCGACGTTGCGCAGCCATCCGCCGAAGACCGGCAGCCAGTAGCCGAATCGCAGGCTCATGACCGCCTCCCCGCGGCGCGCGCCGCCAGAAAATCCACCAGCTTGGCGGTGGGATCGAAGCCCACCACCCGCAGCGGGTCCGCCACGAAGTTGGAGAGGGCGTTGATGTCGTAGAAGTAGAGACGACCGTCCCGCTCGCTCTCCAGGTACTCGATCCCTCCCACGTCCAGGTGGGCGGCCGCCGCAATCCGCTCCACGGCCTCGAGAATCTCGGGAGGCGGATCGAAGCGCTCCACGGTGAGCCCGGCCTTCTCGGCTCCCACCGGGCAGGCGCTGCTCGTGAGGGCCCGGCCGTCGGGGGTGCTGCAGATGTCCGCGGGGCAGAGATCGAACCCGGCGTCGGGCGCCAGGTGGACGCGGATGCCGTAGAGGGTGAGCCCGTTCAGCGTCTCCACGCGGACGATGCTGCGACCGCGCGGCGGATGATACTCCTGCAAGAGGACCGTGCCGTCCAGCCCGGGATCCAACCGGCCGGACTCCACGGCGGCCACGAGAGCCGCCGGATCGTCGAAGCGGACGATTCCGGCGCCGCTTCCACCGACGTTGGGCTTGACCAGCAGAGGGAACTCGAGTTCCTTCGCGGCGGACGGGAGCAGCGCAGTGTCGCTGACCACGCGCGTGCGCGGGACCGGCAGGTCCAGGCGCCGGAGCAGCGCCACCTGGAGCGCCTTGCTCACTTCGTAGGCGAAGGTCGGGAGGCCGTTCACTACCGGCACATTCAGGCCTTCGAGGTAGGCGAGGTACTGGAGCGTGTAGAAAATGGCGGGGCCCCGCCCACGCTTCCAGGCCGAGGGACTCATCCGGTTGAACAGGAGAGGCGGACCGCCGTTCCCCGGGGGCAAGGCCGCAGGGTCGAAGCGGTGGGTCGCTGCGTCGATCCTGAAGTGGGGCAGGCCTCGGTGCTCCAGCTCCGAGAAGAGGGGGTTGAACCAGTGGGGATGCTCGTAATAGACGGCGATGGGCCTCAGGCGACTCATGGGACGTTCCTCCGTCCCGCCTGCGGCCGGCCCCAAAACGGAAAACCCGCTTCCGGACTGGCCGTCAGCGGGTCTGAAAGTTTTCGAAGCCGTTCAGTTCAGTGGTTCAGGCTCGGAACACTCCCTCCCCGCTCTGGGCGGGGACAACACATCACACCGTCGAGGAGTAGAAGCCGCAAGCCTGAATTCATGACCGCACTATATCCAGATCCCAAAGTGGCCGTCAAGGGAAATGTCGCTCATTTCCGTGGATCACCCCTGCCGTCTGGGTGTCGAGCTTCCTGTCTGGATTCCAGCGGATTCTGGATTAAGCTAAAGGCCTAGGAGGTAACGCGATGAAACCGATCCTGTTGGCGCTGTCCTTGTTGATCGTGAATGGCTCCGCCCTGGCCCAGGAGGAAAACTTTGCTCCCCCTGCCGGCATCGATGGCAGGCCGGTGATCTCGGCGGCGCAGTGGGAGCCTCTTCGGGCCATCCTGCCGCGCCTGTTCAGCTCACTGCTGCCGGAGGCCGAGCCCTCGGGAAGGAAGGCGCTGAAGACCATCCGGGAGAATCTAGGGATGTCCGAACCGTCGCGGGATGCTCTGGCCAAGCAGATCGACGAGACGTTGCGCGCCACCGGCCCCCTCAAGGCCTTCGACCTGGTCGGCGTGCGCTCGCTCCCGAGAGGGGAGCGGCTCTACCGGCTTGCCTACCTCACGTATGGCGCCGGCGGACCGGCCTTCTGGGAGGCCACGGTCTACCGGAGCGAGACCGGATGGAAGGTCCTGGACCTGTCGGTGGGTACCGAAAAGATCTTCGAGATGGCGCAGGGCTACCGCTAGCGGTCTATTTGTCCTGGACGTAATCGGCCAAGATGTCGCCGTTCGGGTCAAATAGACCGCTAGCGG
>QHVQ01000167.1 GCA_003222305.1 Acidobacteriota bacterium
ACAGAAGTTCAAGTTGCCCTGCATCAGGAACAGATTGAAATTGATCGCCGGGACGGCCAGCGCGAACAGCGTATTCTCCGGATTGACGCGCCGCAAAAAGGCATACGCCGACAGCGGCAGTCCCACCACGATCATCGAGAGGAAGAGCCGGGCGGCGGTTAGCAGGCTGAAGAGCGGCGAGAGGACCAGGATGGCGGCGTAGAGAGTGTAATTCGCCAGCAGCCGGAGGTTGAGGGAGTAAATCTCCCGGACCCACTTCTCACCCCGCATCCAGCGCTGAAAAATGTCTACCTTGAGGAGATGATTCGGCAAATCCTGCAGCGGGGGGACCGGCGCCACCCAGATCGGCACCAGCGCTCCCGCCGCCAGCAGGACGAGGAGGATCCGGACCCAGAGACTCTCTCTTGGATCGGTTTGGGCGGTCATCGCGGCGAAGAGTAATGCATCAGGAGGAACTCTGCGAACGATGCAAGTCTCTTCACCTCCCCGCCTAATTCCTGAATCCCCGTCAAAATCGAATCCTATGGGATTAGTTGGTCGATGGGGACAAAATGAGGCATCATGACTGCAGTTGCATCATGGACCTGGAACGAGGTCCACCTGCCATCTGCCGGGGCCCAGCAAGCGGCGGGGCAATGCGCGCAAGGATGTGGAGATAGGTGCGCCCCTCGAGAGGGCAGAATGGATTTCTGGAGAGAGGAGGACACGATGAAGAAAAGTCTGGTGCTTGGATCGATTTTCGCCATCTGTCTGGGGTTCGGCCACTTGGCTGCAGCCGAGGAAGCGTCCCAAAACGAGAAGGATCTGGGAACCGCCGCAGCCTCGGTGGACCAGGCCGGCAGCCAGGGTGAGGGCCAGAAAATGGTGCTCAGCCGCCTGGAGACCACCTTCAACGTCGACGCTGCCCGGATTGACAGCCTGCGATCTCAAAAGCTCGGCTACGGAGAGATCGCGACGGTTTTGGCTCTGGCCCAGAACATGTCGGGTGGAATCACCGACGACAACGTGAACAGCATTCTGGCCATGAGGACAGGTCCACCCCACATGGGTTGGGGCGAAATCGCTCGTAGTCTTGGAGAGAAGCTGGGAGCCGTGATCAGCAAAGTCAACGAGGTCGCGAAGGGATCCCACGAGGGGATCGAAAAGCCCGAGCGCGCCAGCCGACCGGAGAAGCCGGAAAAGCCCGAAAGGCCCGAAAAACCGGAGAAGCCTGCAAAGCCTTGAGGTCCCTTGTTCGCTGCCGTAGCACGGAGCTGTAAGATCCTGAGGGTCAGGAGAAGGACACTTTCCGTCTTTCTCCTGGCCCTCTCTCCTTTCTCCCAGGCTCGAGCAGATTTCAAGACCGACTTCCGGTTCCTTCCCACCTTCTTTCGCGGCGATTTCGGGAGCGATGTCACGACCGACATCACCTACCTACCCTTTACCTTGGTACTCACAACGGATCGGCAAGAATTCAGGGCGACCCTGCCGTTCGTAAGCATCCACACGGAGCAACCGGTCACCTTCGTGGGGGGAGACGTCATTGGTCGCAAGGGAGCGGCCGGGCCCAGCACGGAATCGGGATTGGGAGACGTCATCCTCCAGGAGGAATACTTCTTTCTTCGGGGAAGCACGCTGCGCCCGTGGATCTCAGGACTCCTGATGGTAAAGCTCCCGACGGCGGATGAAGCAAAAGGGCTGGGGACCGGTGAGGTGGATTACGGACCCGGGGCGTCGATCACGCAACCGCTGGGCAGCCGGTTGAGTCTATTCGGAGAGGCCCGCTACGTGCTGCGCGGCAGCCCGCCCGGTGAGGATTTCCGGAACACTCGGTGGATGTCGGCGGGAGGCCAGCTCAAGGTGACGCCGGCGACCTCCATCAACACGGTTTATGAAGATCGGCAGTCCGTGCTGGCGGGGCGACCGGACATCCGCGACGTCGGTCTTGGTCTCGCTCGTCGATTCCCGTCGGGAATCGTCTTCCGAGGGTCGTACTACTACGGTCTCTCGAGCACCGCTGAAGACTGGGGCATTTCGGCAGGGGTCTCCTTCTCCCCCTAAACTCCCCTTGACCGGGCGGGGAAGGGCCGGTATATGTAGAGCCATCGCCCCACCAAGACGCCCGGAGCCAGCATGAAGCGCGGATCTACGGCCCGACTCGCCCTCCTGATGCTGTTTTTCTGTTCGGGACCTCTGCTCGCGGCGCCCAGGCTCCTGCGCAATGCTTACTCCTTCCCGGCCCAGGCCCACGCAGGCGACCCGCTGTTGCTGCTCGCGGATGGGCTGGCGGCCCCGGTGCGCGTTTTCTTTTCCAACGGCACGACCCCGACCGTCGAAGCCACCCCCGTACTGATCGACGCCAGCCGAGGCACGATCCTGGTGCACGTGCCGGCAGGGGCGGTGACGGGCAACATGAAAATCAGCGCGGCCGGCGTCGACTCGCCACTCTACTATTTCCGCATCCTGCCCGGAACCTTCACGCAAGGCACCGACGCCGTGAGCGGACAGGCGACCAGCGGCGCCACGCCGATCGCCAACGTCCTGGCCCTGTTGGTGCGCGACACAGGCTGCGCGCTGCCGGCGGTCCAGGACTTCGGGCTCACCGACGCCACCGGCCATTACACCCTGCACGGCATCGATGGCGCTTATGTTCTTTATGCCTTTCCACCGGCGGGGTCCGGCCTGTCTGCACTGGCACCGACCGCCAGCCTCACGGCCTCCCCCACGACGCTCAACCTGCCGCTGACGGCGGGGACTAGCGTCACCGGGCGGGTCGTCGACGCCGCCACACCGACGCAAGGGATCGCCGGCGCCCGCGTGAGCTTCAACGGCCCTGCCGCCGAGGAGACACTGGCGGACACCTCCGGCAACTTCTCGGGGCGCCTGCTCGCCGGGAGCTGGAAAGTGGAGATCCAGCCTCCCCCAGGCGACTCCCACGCCTTCTACAAAGTTTTCGTGACGGTCAGTGGCACCAGCCAGAACTTCGGAAACGTCCCCCTGAGCACCGGCGTCCGCGTGAGCGGCCTCCTCACCCGACAGTCGGACGGCACTCCCTTGGCCGGCGCGGAGGTGAACGCCTTCGGGGCCGACTTCTGCTGCGGCAAGCTGGACAAGAAATATTCGACGGGGGACGGGAGCTATTCCCTGATCGTTCCGCAGAACACCACCATCGAGCCATTGGTTGTCTTCGACGACCAGTCCGTCATCGCCGACGTCACAGGCGGAAACCAGGCGATCGGAACGAGCAATGTCGTCTTGAACCTGTCGGCGGTGGAAGCCGCCTTCATCACCGGCACCGCCACCGACCTCACCTTTCTCAACGGCATCAGGACGCTCCAGATCTTGGCAACCTCCGGCGGCCATCCAGCAGCCTTCAGCATCGTTTGTGCCGATGGAACCTATCGCATGCGCGTCCCTCCGAGTGCCTCCGGATACCTCCTCGGCACGACGACGACCGACACCGGTCCGGCTTATGCGCTGCAGACCTGGAACAATACGATGGCGGGAACCTACTTTCCGTGCGAGGGGGTCCTGGTGCCTGCGCCGACCGTGGGAGGCACCACCGCCG
>QHVQ01000169.1 GCA_003222305.1 Acidobacteriota bacterium
AACGCTGGTGATTACAAAGTTTACTTACGATGGGCTCGAGCCTCCTCCGAGGGATCTCCCAAGGGGCGCGCGGAGAACGCGACGTACCGGAGATCGGACTCTTAGGAAGAGCGAATCGTTTGACGCCGACGACGTTTCACCCTTAGACAAGTGCGGGGGCCAGGATTCGACCACATCTAGGGGCGAGTCCAGGTCCGCAAAATACAAACGTCTGTTAGTTCCGGCCCACTAGGAGTGGACGGGTGCTCGGCCGCTTGTCTCCGGCCTCAAAGGATCGACGAAAGGTCTCAACACCACTCCGCGCGCGGGATGTGTGTTAGTGCCCGGGGCGCCTAGACTCATCGGCCTCCGAAAACAGCCACCCCGTAGAGTTCAGAAATGCGGTTGATATCGGTCGGCGGACTCATGCCGACAAATCTATCTAGCCTCCAAGAATCGGCTTCTCGTAGGGGGAAAAAGTTCTGGAGAGACTAGGCGCTCCTGGGATGATGAGCGGATTCCAGTCAGCCCCGATTCGTTCGGTGTGCGTCGTCGGCCTTGGAAGCGTCGGCGAACCAACAGCCGAGCATTTTGCAAGTCGAGGCATCAGCACCTATGGTTATGACATCAATCCTCGGGCGGTAAAGTCCGCAGCCTCAAAGCTGAATGGTGTTTCTACATCCCTTTCTGAACTACCGTTGGCCGACCTCTATGTTGTCACGGTGGATACCGGCTTTCAAGGAGAAGTCCCGCTCGTCGAGAATGTATTCAAGGCCTGCGCTGCAATCGCGGCTCGCGGACATCCCCAACTGGTGTCTATTGAGAGCACCGTCCCAGTGGGAACCTGTCGCCGCCTGTATGCCGAGATCTTCGAGGGTCAAGGCGACTTGGTCCACGTACCCCACCGATGGTGGGCTGGCGATATTGCGCATCATGGTGTGGCTCAGCCGAGGGTGATCGGGTCCATCAATCGCGAGGCGTTCGCCTTGGCCTTGGATTTCTATGGCCGGGCGGGCATCCCGTTGCTGCCGGTGGCCGACATCCGCATCGCCGAGCTTTGCAAAATCGCCGAGAATACGGACCGCTACCTCAAGATTGCCTTCGTAGAATTGTTGAAGATGATTTGCGACGAGCACGACCTCGATCTAGAGGACCTGCGGCGAGCCATGAACTCCAAGTGGAATGTAGAGGTGCTGGAGGCCAGGCAGGGCATTGGCGGATCTTGCCTACCCAAGGACATTCTTTACCTGAAGGCGGCGGCCCCAGGACTTTGCCACATCCTGGACGGGGCGCGGTCTGTGGACGAGGCATATCGGACGCGGGGGGCTAGCCGATGGCGGCGTTCGTACCCATCCTGAGCCTGCTTGACCTCCAGAACATCCGGGGACAGGTAAGAAAGCCAATCCCCCTAGGCCGTGACCGTCTGGAAGACTATACCATCCTCATTCCTCTCTTCGGAAGCCCCGACGCCCTGACGAATACGGATTACCTGAAGTCCCAGCGGGAGCACGTCTTGGTCTGCGTGCCTGAGAGTAACTCGCGCGAGATGGAGTGGATGCTGGCCAAACTGGAAAGGGAAGGTATCAGGGTCGCGCGACTAAAGGCGAGCCAGAGGGCCCTCTCTAAGAAGTGGGAGATTCTGAAGCACGCCCTGGCCGAGCCCCTGGATTACCACGATACAGTCTTACCCGAGGCATCGGATCTTGTGTCCACCAGCTACGTTGTTTTTCTCGACGCCGACTCGGTCCCTCAGGACGATCTGGCCTTGGCCTGCGGGGCTATGGCGAGGTCGGAACTCGACCTGGCCAGCGTTAAGGTCTACCCAAACCGCAGGAGGACGATTATGGAGAAGCTCCAGGGGGTGGAATACGATATCGCCATGCTCTCCAGGAACTACCGCCCGTGGCTGACCAGCGGGGCCTGCATGATTGCCCGAACTGAGGTCATGAGAGTCATGATGGCCAAGCATTCCCTCTATTACTATGGAGGGGACGTCGAGATCGGGATGATTGCCATGAACATGAAAGCCAGGATAGGCCACCTGGACTTTAGGGTCCTGACCGACGTGCCCCCGACATTCCTTAAGTGGGCACGGCAGCGCATCGGCTGGTGGGCGGGGAGCTTCCGGGGGGCCGTCACCAACGCCGACAAGAACCTCCATTCGCCCGTGTGGCTGTTATACAACCTCATCGTGGTTTGGGTCCTTCTTCCGGTTAAGATCCTGATCCTGGTTGAATGGCCGTTGACTGTCCTCCTGGCACTCGGCCTGTACATCCCGATAACTTTCGTGGGGAACTGGAAGGTGAGGTCCCGCTGGATGCTGGTCTACCCGGTCTATGCCCTGGTCCAACTCTTCGCCATCAGCCCGGCTGGGATTTGGGAGTACTTTTCCTACGCTTGGAAAACCCGGAACCTAGGCAGGATGCGCCCCCTGGCGCCGGTTGAGCTCAGGACACGACGACGCAGAGCAGAAAGCAGGCAGGCACGCAGGGCAGGATAATGAGCGAGACGAGGGAAAAACAATTTTCACTCTCCCTCGAGCCGCTCACCCTCGTCTTCGTCAACCCCCCTCACCCTCCTCGGGAAATTCGAGTCGCGAAAATAAGGATTATGAGGTCGCGAAGTCCTCTCTGCTTCCAGCATCTCCATGGGCCAGCAGACCCTGTGAAGGGTTCGATGCGTGGGCCAGGATTCGAACCTGGGAACCCCTTCAGGAACAGATCTTGAGTCTGCCGCCGTTGACCGTGCTTGGCTACCCACGCAGGGCCGTCGAAGAGGGTCGGCCCTCTATAATCCTTGCGCGGTCCGTGTCGAGGTGGGGAAGTCTTTATGGAGGGCCACCGTTCGTCACGCCGATGGTCGTGTTCTTCTCCGACGCGTATTTTGTCGAGCTGGCTTCCCGATTGCAGAGGGATCCGGACTGGGTGAAGGGCGCCGCGAAGGTCACTGCGAGGCTCATGATGACGGTCACGGACCGGAGCGAGGCGCACCTGCTCGATGTCCAGGGCGGGATCGTGAGCGCTCGCGCGGCCCGACCGGATGAGCCGGCGGACTTCAAGTTCGAGGGGCCGTACGAGCAATGGGCCCGCCTCGGGAAGGAGAGGAAGGACCTGAACTCCCTCGTCCTCCAGGGGAAGATCAAGTTCCGGGGTTCCTTGTCGAAACTCATGCCGCTGCAAAGCGTCCTCGTCCGGGTCGAAGCGGTCGCGCGTTCGATCCCCGCCGACTATTGATCGGGACTTCAGGGCCGGGAGAGCGAGGCCCCTCTCAAGCTGCCGAGTCCGCGGGGTCCGTGCTCGACGGAGAAGGCCGGCGGGAGCTCGGGATGGCGGCGAGGGCCAGGGCGAGGCTCATCGCCTCCAGGACTCCGAGCGCACCCGCTGTTCCGACGAAGAGAGTCGTGGGCCACTCCGCGAG
>QHVQ01000171.1 GCA_003222305.1 Acidobacteriota bacterium
TCCCCGCCACCGGGGATCGGGAAGAATGGAATTGATCGGAACCTGGGGTAGGGTCGCGCTGATGTCATGCCAGGTCGCTCCGAGGTCCGTGGTGCCGCGGACGTAAGGAAGCTTGTCGCCCTGCCGGTAACCGGTCACGCTCAGGTACGCCGTGCGCGCATCGAAGGGATCGCCGGCGAGGTCGGTGACCCAGTAGGCGGGGCCGGGCGGGTTCACCCTGGTCCACGCGGCCCCGGAATCGTCACTGACCCAGACATTGCCGTCATCGGTCCCGGCCCAGAGGATCCGGCGGTCCACCGGCGAGACGCTCACAACCGTGATAGTTCCCTCGATGAGATTCTGCAGGTGGTCGGGACGCTCCCGCCATCGGGGGTCATGGGACACGTCGGGGCCCGTGCCCGGACCGTTGGTGAGGTCGGGGCTGATCGGGATCCAGAAGAGGGCGGAGTCGGTCGATCGGTAGACGCGCTGGGCCCCGGTGTAGAGGGTAGTGGGAACGTTCGGATCCAGGGTGATGGGCGTGTTCCAGTTGGTCCGCACGGTTGGATCGATGCCGGCGGTGGCGGATGTGAGCGTGTTGCCCCCGTCGGTGGACCGGTGGATGGCGCCGTACTGGTATTCGGCGTAGACGACATTGGAGTCCGCATAGTCCACTTCGCACTGGAGCCCGTCTCCGTACAGCACGCCCTGCCAGTCGGACGTTCCACCGCTCTGGGTGCGGAGGGTCCCGTTGTCCTGCGCGCCCGCGAAGCGCCGCTGGGGCTGGAGTCGGTCGATTCCAAGATCGTAGATCTGGGTGATGGGAAGCGTTTCGTTGTGGCTCCAGCTGGAGCCCCGGTTCTTGCTCTCGAAGAAGCCGGCGTCGTTTCCCGCCATCATCCTCCGCCCCACGATAATCAGATCGTGCCAGTCCAAGTGAAGCCCTGCCCCGATGATGGTGAAGTTCGCTCCGCCATCATTGGACTTCCAGAGGTACGAGTCGAGGACGTAGACGACGTTCGGGTCGCCGGGATCCACCCGTATGTTTCCGAAGTAGTAGCTGAAGCCGCCCAAAGGCAGCGTGGCATTCGTGAGGATCCACGAGTCGCCGGCGTTGACCGTCTTGGCGACGCCGAGCAGGTTTCCCTGGCCATTGATGACGAGGGCATAGACGGTGCTGGGGCTCGAAGGGGCGATGGCGAGGCCAATGCGGCCGACCCCGGAGCCGCCGGGGAGACCATTGGTCAGTCGGCTCCAAGTGGAGCCGCCGTCGAGGGAGCGGTAAATGCCACTGTTCACCCCTCCGATGTACCAGGTCGAACCCAGGCTCTGCCGCTGCCAGATGGCCGCCTAGATCCGGTTCGGCATACCCGGATCGATGGCGACGTCGATCCCGCCGGCGTCATCGGCGACAAACAGGACCTTCTCCCAACTGGCGCCGCTGTCGGTGGAGCGGTAGATCCCGCGATTGGCGTCCCGGTTGAACCAGTCCCCGCCAGCCGCCACGAAGACGCGCGCGGGATTGAAGGGATCGACCGCAACCCGGCCGATGCGACGCACTTCGGCGAGACCCAGGTTCGTCCATGTCAGTCCCCCGTCGGTGGTCTTAAGGACCCCCTCACCGTCGTAAGAGAAGCCTCCACCGTTGTCCTCGCCAGTCCCGACGATGACCGTATTCGAATCGGTGGGGTCGACGGCGATGGAGCCGATGGAGAGGGCCGTCTGGTCCTCGAAGACAGGGCTCCAGGTCGCGCCGGCGTCGGTGGAGGTGAAGACTCCTCCCTCGGCGCTCCCGAGCCAGAGATGGTCGGCATTGGCGGGATCGACGCCGAGGGCGGTGATCCTTCCACCGATGTTGGCGGGTCCCGCGACGATCCAGGAGCCGGGGGCAACGCTCAACTCTCCCCGGGCGCGCGCCTCCTGAAGAGCCCTGCCCCGAGCCATCAGGGGGAGGGAGCCCCTCCTCCCACGCCGCTGCCGGAGGAACCAGCCGGCTGGAAGTTGAGGGGCCTTGACTGCCTTTTTCACCCCCCCCGCGGAGCCCGGAGACTCCCGGAGGGCGGCGCTCCGCGCCCGGCAGCCCATCCCTCCACCCATCATTCCCGCCAGGAGGGCCATCAGACAAATTACGGTGCACGGCCTCTTCATCCTAAGTCTGTCCTCTTAGCTTAGGAGGTATAAGCGCACATCCAAGGTCCGATAGGGATTATTGAGTCAACCCAACGGTCGTGGCGAACGCTGGTTCAGGGCAATCGCCTCCCGCGTGAGCTCTTCACCGAGCGCGAACTCTTCTCGGAGGCCGACGGAATAGCACGGCGAGGCCTCGCCGCTGCACACTTGTGAGCCTCGGCGAGCAGGCTCTGAATGAGCGCCCACGGTGCAGGAACATCGACCCAGGCACTGACCCACCCGTGGCGGCCAGAATAGGGAGTCTTGAAGAGGCCGAAGTGTTCGACCAGGAACTCCTGGCGGTCGGGATCGGCCAAGACCGCGATTGAGGGTCGGCCATGAAAGACCTCGAATGCGGCGATGGTGCGGCCGCCGACATGAAATGTGGGATGGCCCCACGCGATCTTCTCCTCAATGCCGGTCAGGACTCGACATTCGCGACGGAGCCATTCGAGGGCGTTGGTCTTTCTGGTCGCTTCCATTGAACACAACGGAATTCTCCATCAAATCGAGGTGATTGGAAGGCTGATCACCGGACTTGGCCGCCTGCATCCCTTCCACAGCCCAATGCAATCCGATCGGTGTACTGGTATCCCCAAATACCCTGTCCCATTCAACCTGCACTGCCCGCACCCTCCTGCCCGCCGTCTACGAACCAAGCAGCGTTAGTCGCCAGCCCACTCGCGCTCCCAGGTAAGCGTAGATCCTCCCCTGCTGATAAGCCGGGCTCGCACGCTTCGGAGCAGCGATGATCACATCTGAGCTTTCCGTTTGGGCTCCGGAGCGCGAGGAAGAGACGACCTTCATATACTTCCATTCAACACAACGCATTCGAGGTGATTGGAAGGCTGATCGCCGGACTTGACCGCCTGCATCCCTTCCACAGCCCAATGCAATCCGATCGGTGTACTGGTATCCCCAAATACCCTGTCCCATTCAACCTGCACTGCCCGCACCCTCCTGCCCGCCGTCTACGAACCAAGCAGCGTTAGTCGCCAGCCCACTCGCGCTCCCAGGTAACAGAGACGTCCTCATCACAATTCGGGCGATCCACGAAACAAGCGAAACTGCCGCACCGATGCTCAACAGGATCCGGAAGGAGCTTCGCCGAGCGGTCTGCAGAATCGGTTGACCTCGCCAAGCTTCGCAGGCCGACCACAGCGCCCAGCCCGCAAGTCCCACGACTACCAGTACCCCCGCCGGGTGGGATTTGAGGCTGGCTGCCCACTCTCCGCGCATCGCGTGACAGAGGGCTCTTGTCAGGCCACAGGTCGGGCACGGCCATCCTGTGACCCGGTTCCAGAGGCAGACCTCTATCGGCAGAGGTCGATCGGGATCGATGACCGTCGCGATAAGCATGAGGATTGCTACCAGCAACGCTTGGCGCGCGCGGTTCCATCGTGCCGCAGCCGTCAGCAGTAGTGGCGGGGCTACCGCGTTCACGTAGTCGCCACCATCCGCTGCCGCGCCTGCAGGAAGCGGAACACGAGACTAAACGCTGTATGCACCACCGCTTGCGCGACCACAACTCCGATGCAGCAGCAGAGCAAGCCCAGAAGCAACACGGGAATCGACGCGAGGATCAGGCAGAAGAGTTCCCATCGATAGCCCTTGGTGAGATCCGCACTCGCCTTCATAGCCGGCCAGAATTCCAAATCGGTTTCGGCGAGAATTGGACTAACGAACGTCCACATGATCGCCAGAATCACCCCCGGCACGATGCAAGCCATTAATCCAAGCCCCACGAGCACGGTGTACACAAGACTTGCTAGAAACGCTTGACCAAACCGATCGAACCCGTTGAACATCATTTCGACCGTGGGGGCACGCCCTGCCAGCAACCCGAGGATCGCTCGATAAATGCCGACCATGAGGGTGCCCGACAACAGCAGCGAAATACACGGACCTATGTACGGCACTGCGCCTGACAACGTCAGGATTAGGAACATCAAGCCCAGCGGAAGCCAGTGGGGCTTGACGAGCGTCCACGCCAGCCCGATAAATTCCCACGACTTGAACTCCTGAGGGAGGGCGACTGCCGTTGCGATTGGAGGCGAACCCGCATGTGTCGGCGCAGGCGCAAATGCCTCGCTCAGCTCCGGGAGGCTTTCGGCGAGGATTGGCACGTCTTCGTTCTTTCGAACGCGCGTGTTCTGCAGCACCCGGCCTTCCCTGATCCACTGCAGCAAACCCAGCAAATCGACTGGGCCGTATTGTTTCCCATCGGGCGAGAGCACGTGATACTGGTCCATCCGGGTCCCTCTCAGTCAGTGGCTGTCGAAATCCGCCTTGACTTCCGCGCGACAAGCGGCATTATGCCAATGCACCTCCCGATGCCCCACCTCAGCCCACCAACCCTGACCCACAGCGAACAAGAGGCGATTCTTCGTACAACGGCCACTTCACTCGTAACCTGCCTGAATGAGAATCCCTCGTCCCAGGGATGGGACATATGCGACGACCCTTAGGTCTTCGCGCCAATCAGCCCGATAGGGAACACCTCCACGCGCTCGAGCTTCGACAGTTCGGCCGCTAAGCCTTTACCGCGCGGCTCAAGAGGAAGTCCTGCCTGAGAAGGTTGTCCTCAAAGTAGAGGGACGCCAGATCATCGATCTCGCGACGGAACGCGGCGAGCTTCTGCTGGTCGGCATGGAGCGATTGGACGAGCTTGGCGATCGGTCCGACATTGCTCTCCATGAAGGCCCGGTAGTGCGGCACGCTGAGAATCTGGAAGACCATCGCGTCGCGCGCGAAGCAGAGATCTTTGATTGCGCCGCCGAGACGCTCTCGCACGATGCTCGGATCGCCCCACTGCTGGGGCGGCGATACGCCAGGGGGCGGAGGTGGAGCGTACTTGCCGGTCACTGCGAACATTCTGCCCACCATCAGCTCGGGGGGCCACGTCGAGAACGCTATCGTTCCACCCGGCTTGAGCACGCGGAGCATTTCTTTTACCGCGATTTCCGGGCGTGGCGCGAACATGTGCCCAAACTGGCTGACCACGATGTCGAACTTCGCATCGGCGAAGGGCAGCGCCTCGGCATCCCCCTCCTGCCATGCGATGTCGAGACCCATAATCGCCCCGTTCTCCCTGGCACGCACGAGCAGCTCGGGAGTCAAATCGACGCCGGTGACCTTGGCTCCGAAGCGTGCGGCCGTGAGGGCCACTACCCCGGTGCCGCAACCGACGTCGAGCACTTCCCTCCCTCGCTCCACGCCAGCGTATTTCACGAGACGGGGCGCGACCGATCCGGTGATCATCTCCAACGGTGCAAATATCGACCAGCCTTGCTTGGCGCCTTCCTTGAATTGTGCAATCGGGTCCATGTGTGTGGGTCTCCTGGTTTGCGACCGAGCTGTAGCGGTCCACCAATGCGCTAGGGGCGTTCTTCGCCGGCGTCGTATGCGTTGGGCACCCTCAAAGAGGCCGCCCATGACGGCCGTTGCTCAGGGACGAATCGTGACGCACTCGAGTCGGAGTGCACCCTCGAAAACAAAGGCACGCGCGGGTCCGGGACCAATTTCGATCCCCGACCACCGCACCGTCGTTCACAACAGTTGGGTCGGCCACACTATCGCTTCGCCGCGTCCTCCTCTGGCTTCAGGCGGTCGCGGAACTTGGCCCTTAGCTTCGATACCTTGGGCGAAATGACTGCGGCACAGTACGGCTGGCTGGGGTGCTCCCGATAGTAGCCCTGATGATACGCCTCCGCCTCGCAGAAGGGCGCTTCCGGCTCGATCGAAGTGACGATAGGACGGTCGAACACCTTTGCCTGCGTCAGCTCGGCAATTAGTGCCTCGGCGGTCGCTCGCTGCTCGGGACTATTCGGGAAGATCGCCGAACGATACTGCGTGCCCGTATCGGCGCCCTGACGGTTGAGCGTCGTCGGATCGTGGAACGCGAAATACAATTCGAGCAGGTCGCGATACGACAGCACTTGCGAGTCGAAGGTCACGCGCACCGCCTCGGCATGTCCGGTGACGCCTGTGCACACGGCTTCATATGATGGGTTGGGATGCCTCCCGCCGATGTAACCTGACACGACCTTCTGAACACCGTTCAGGCGCTCGAATACAGCCTCGAGGCACCAGAAACATCCGCCGGCCAGCGTGGCGGTCTCGATTCTCTGCGTCATGTTCCCCTCCTCACCTCGCGTGTACCTGGAGCGGTCCGCCCCAGCGATACCGCGTCTGCGACCACCTCTGGGAGTGCCGTCCGTGCATAAGAACCACAAGCCGCAATTCGAGGTCCGATATCTGACATCCTATCAAACTCTGAGGATCGCGGACCGTGCGCAGGTTGTTCTGTGGCTGNNNAGCAAGGCCTGCGTCAGCCGCTGCAAATACTCCTCGGGCTGCGGTTTCCTGAACAAGTATTTCGAGTGAACGAACTCTTCGGTCCACTTGCGCCGGTCATGATGCAGTCGCTCACCGTCACGACCGTCGCGAAGATTTGAATGCAGATCTGGTTCCTGCGCGGCGTGGGTCGCTCGACCTCCGCCAGTCGAAGCACC
>QHVQ01000175.1:0-1585 GCA_003222305.1 Acidobacteriota bacterium
CCCAGTAGAAAGACAAAGATAGTCAGCCCGACGGTCCCTGTTTCCGCGAGGATACATAGGTAGCGGTTATGAACAGTGTTAAGCCACCCTGACCAATCCGGTGGGAGATAATCGCGTTTGACAGTATCGTACGTTCCGAACCCTACCCCAATCACCGGATGCTCGTGGTACATGTTCCAGGCCACGCGAGTCAGATTCACTCTCTCCTCATAGTCGCCTTCATGGTCAGCCTGCGCTCGAAGAAGCAATACTGGAAGAAACAACAAGATCGGCAGGGTCATGCTGGCCAAGACTCGAAACAATTTCGTCTTGGCTTCTGGCGCGGAATACCAAATCAGGATGACGATAGTCAGGAGACCCAGGACGAAGCCCCCAAGAGGGGCCCGCTTCGTGGAGAGGACCAAACACCCGACGCCAAGGGCTGCCCCCAGCAGGGGTTGAAGCCGGATCGGCAGTTTCCGACGACAGAGGTAATGACCAATCAGCGTAAGAGAGACGGTCGAAAAGTACAGTGCGGCCATCGTGGGTGAGGTGCCGAAGGTCCCACGCTGGCTGCCGATGTACCCCGAATCCAGATCTGTAGCGCCCGTGTATCGCGCATTACCGACGATGTCGAACGAAAAACCGAGAACATTCTGGAGATAGTAGATGACACACTCAACCCAGAATGCCTGATAAAGGGCAAGCAAGAACCATTCAAGCGATACCCTATCACGCAGGGCGTTTATAATGAGCAGAAACAGCAGAACCATCTCGGCCTCCTTGGCAATGGCTATGAAGGTCATGGTCCTGTCTGTGCTGTTCGCGAGGGAGAGGAACCCTGAGCAGAGAAACGCGAGGGCAAAAATGGTAATCCGTGGTTCTAGGATGACGGAGCGTCCCGGTATTGCCCCAGTCGTCCACCCCACAATGCCGAGGAGTATCGTGATGAAAAGAGTTCCAGTTACGGAGAGGACCGCCGAGTCTCGCTGAATCAAGATGAACTCGACGTAGAACGGGAAAGAGAATGCCAACATAAACAACAGGAATGTAAATTTTTTGGGCAGAGCAAGAAAGCAAACCCCAGCAATCCCGATGACAATAAGGGCTAGGAGGTACTTCAGGGAGCGGAGGCGCAGGACAGCCATGTACGCGGTCCAGAGCAGCCCGAATGCCGCCAGCGTCGTAACCAGCGTAGCTGTGGAGATCCGAACGGTGGGCAAGCGGAAGCGACTCGTCAGACCTTGCCGGAACGTCTCGATTCTCACCAGCAAATCCCTCCCGGCCTGACCGGTCCTCGGGAAGCCAGCCGCCCGAATAGGTCGATGAAGACTTGGCCGTCCTTGAGGAGGGAGGGCACCTGGTCAACTTCTGGGTCGTCGGAAGCTACGATGACGACCTCACTTCCTTCAAGAGCACCCGGCAAAGTCTCGACGAGCAGGGCACTGAGGTGGGGAATCTCGTTTTGGACGTATTCCCTGTTGGAGCCCACCAGCGCTGCCATTCTGACGTTTCGATCGTAGATCTTCACCGGGATTCCCTTCCCCAGCAGCGCCTCCACCAGCCGGACCATGGGACTTTCCCTCAGGTCATCGGTCCCGGACTT
>QHVQ01000175.1:1594-4691 GCA_003222305.1 Acidobacteriota bacterium
GACAAGACCCTCTCGATGGCTGTCTTGAGATGAACCTCGTTCGTGAAAATCAAAGCTTCCAGGAGAGGGACAGCGACGTCCACCTTGCGTGCTTCGTAGATCAGTGCCCGCAGATCCTTGGGAAGGCAGGAGCCGCCGAAGGCCATCCCCGGTCTTAGGTAGGCGGGAGAGATGTTGAGCCGCCGGTCTTCACACAGCAGGTGCATCACTTCCAGGCTGTCCACCCCAAGTGCCAGGGAAAGGCGTCCGACTTCGTTCGCAAATCCTACTTTCAGAGCATGGAATGCGTTGCAGACGTACTTCACCATCTCGGCGGTTTCTAGGGAAGTAGTGTGAAATGGTCGTCCCCGTGAGGCATAGAGGCGTTCGACCATCCCGGCGCTCTTTGGGTCCGTGGCCCCGCAGAGATCGAAGGGTGCGGAATCGTAGTCTTTGATGGAAGTGCCTTCCCGAAGGAATTCAGGATTCATCGTCAGTCCCAGGTCTTTCCCCACCTTGCGGCCGCTCCGCTCCTCGACCAGGGGAAGCACTTTGCTCCGGATCGTGCCGGGAGGTACCGTGCTCCTGACGTTTATCACCTGGTACTTCTCCGTACCTCGAAGGGCATCTCCCAACTGGGAAAGGGCCCGTAATAGATGGGAGAGATCAGCAGCTCCACTTCCGACGGAAGGAGTCCCCACGGAGATCAGGAAAACATCGGCTTCGCGGGCACCCCCGTCTAAGCTGGTGGACGCTCTGAGCCGCCCACTCGCCCTCCCCTGGCGGATCAGCTCTTCCACGCCGGGCTCTAGGACCGGGCTCCTCCCATCCTGGATAGCCCGGACTTTGGCTTCGTTTACATCCACTCCCACAACCTCGAACCCATCTCGGGATAGACACGCGGCGCAAACTGAGCCGACGTAGCCCAGACCCAGCACCACCGTCTTCATGAACCTTCTCCCGACTGGGCGGCGCGGCACAGGCCTGCCAGGGCCGCGACTTGGGCGGCAGAGACCCTCCCGCGTTCGCGCCGCAGCTCCGCCATTTCCCGCTGGAAGTGCGCAGGGTTGGCCCGGATCGTCTGAATGGCCCTTACGATCTCCTCCGCTGAATTATTGACGTGGACCGTCCCCCGGCTGAAGACCTGCTCGAGGAGCGACCAGCGGGAGGTAATGAGCGGCTTCTCGAGCGCGACTGCTTCGTATCCCCCTCTCTGCATCGTGTGGTCTTCCTGGGTCAGGACCAAAATCGCATCGGCCCCCCGCAGAAGTGCCAGGTACTCAGAATCCGGGACGAATCCCGTGAGCCGCGCGTTGGGAGGCAGGCTCATCGCGAATCCGCGAGGCGCGTAGTAGGGATCGCCCGTGAAAGAGAGCGTCACCTCCGGGAGCCTTCGGGCGACCTCCGCCACCGTTTCTACCGGCTCATCCACAGAGAAAGTGCAGACGAAAACCACGTGAAAACCGCCGTGCCTCGTCGCGGCTCCTTCAAGATTCAAATTCAACGACAGGTCCTGCACAAGTTCTACTCTCCCTCCCCAGGAGCGGACCGCGTCAGCCATGTGGGAATTGGTGACGACGCTGGTCAACGCCCGCCTGGCTAGGAACCTCTGGAGGGGCAACGACCAACTCCACCGTGAATGCTGGAAGGCCCCTGAGTGAGCATCGATGATGAATCGATACCGCAGAATGAATGAGCCGAGCCAAACTATGAACGGAGCTACAACCGGCGGGTTGGCTACCAGTACCACCGAGGGACGCTCCTGTAACAGAACCCAGACCGTCTTGAGGCTTTGCAATACGTACTTGATGGGTGCCAAGTAGGGCACTTTGAACCGGAGGTAGTGGATGAGGTAGGAGCGTGCATCGAGCTGCTCCGCCAGCGCATCGCTCCTCCGGCAGTAGGGGTACCACGTAATGAAGACACGAGATGCGATTCTCGATCTCCCGGGCGTCAACGCCGAGCTTGAGGCTTCGTCCCTGGCAGCCGAGGTCGCCGATCTCATGAGCTCTCCTCGCTGCGTCCCGGAGAGGTGACCCAGGGAAGGCTTCTCCTGTTTCTTTGGGACCTCTCCTGCATGACCTGCTGGTAGAGGGATGCGGTCCTCTCTTGCACCACGGACATCGAGTACTCCCTCTGGACCACCGCCCGGTTCCTCCTCCCCTGAGCTTCTACCAAACCGGGGACGGCCAGGAGTCGTGCAAGCGAATCCCTCATCTCCTGTCGCTCCCCGGGCCGGAATAGACATCCGCCTTCCTCACCCAACATCTCGGGGATGGCTCCCACTCGGGTAGCCGCAACAGCCATCCCCGCGGCCATGGCCTCCAGCAGCAGGTTCGGCATGTTCTCGTAGTAGGAGGGCATGGCGAGGATGGAGCTTTCCTCCAAGAGTCGGAGCCGGACTTCTTCGTCGACCACACCCAACAACTGGATGCGGCCCGCATCGCACGACTGCTGCAGGCCGTGCGTTCTTATCTGCCTGAGCACCGCTTCCGGCAATGGAAGCCCGGCCAGGACCCAGCGCGAATCTGGGTAGTCGGGGACCAAAGCGAAGAGCGCCTCGAGGAGTTCCTCGAGGCCTTTGCCCCGGGTGGTCTCTTCCTCTCCAGTTCCCACGAAAAGCACCTGGCCCATCCGCCGTCCCTTATTTGCGAGAAGCGCCTGAATTTCGGAATGATCCAGCCCGTTGGGGACGATTTCGAACCGGGCTCGCGGGGCGATCCTGCCGAGACTGCGCCGCCAATACTCCGAGAGGACCGCAACTCGGTCCACCTGCTCGAGGGTGGAGCGTACCCAAAGTCTCACCGGAGACGAGCTCCTCTGGTAAAAGGCTTCAAATCGGCCATCGTGGATCTGCAGGACCACGGGAAGGCCCTTCCAGAGGGCCGTGCGGGCATAAACCGCGTTCTGATGGAAATTAATACCGATGCTGGTCTTCACGTGGACCAGATCCGGCCGCATCCTATGCACCATCTTTCGAAAAGCTCGGACCATTCCCGCTTGATAGCGGATCCTCTGCAGGAGAGGTCGGCCTGGATCGGGCTTTCGATAATTGTTGAAGAGCTGCATCCGGGTTTGGCGAGCCAAGTCGCTTTTCAGGAGCAGATCCACTCCTTTC
>QHVQ01000084.1 GCA_003222305.1 Acidobacteriota bacterium
CCCCTCGAAGAATGAAATGCCCGTGATGGCACCGCCCCGAGAATTGTGCGCGTAGGTATAGAGGGGCGGGGTCCCGGTGACGGCACCGCACTGGGCGGGAAAGGTGGATTGGTACTGAGGCTGCGGAGCATTCCCCTCGTAACAGGGCCAACCGAAGAAGGAGCCTGCGGGACTCACGTTGACCTCCTCCCAGTGGGCCCATCCCACGTCCTCCACGTAGAGCGCGCCGGTGGTCGGCCGAAAGGCGGTCTTGAAAGGATTGCGCAGCCCGTACTGCCAGACCTTGGAGCGGATGGCGCCGGGAGTGGAATAGAAGGGATTGTCCGAGGGTACGGTCCCGTCGGGGTTGATGCGCAGGATCTTGCCGACCAGCTGATCGATGTCCATGGACCGCAATGCCAACGAGTTCACGGTGTCGTAGTCGGAACCGTCGCCGGTGGAGACGTAGAGCTTGCCGTCGGAGCCGAAACGCAGGGAGCCGCCGGTGTGCGAGTCGATATCCGAGGGAATGTTGTCCACCAGGATGACTTCGCTGCCCGGCACCGCGACGTTGCCGTTCGCCGTCATCCGCGTAATTCGATGGATTCGCGAATAGGAGTTCAAGGGACTGGGTGGAATGATGTCGGTGGTGTACGCCAGGTAGACGTAGGGGGTATTGGGGAAATCCGGGTGCAGGGCGACGCCGAGGAGCCCGCGGTCACTCAGGTTGTTGACGCTGACCGTGGCGAAGGGGGTGGCCAAAAGCTGCCCCGCGGCGGTCACCACCCGGACGCGACCATCCTTCTCCGCAATGAAGATGCGCCCGTCGCCGGAGCAGGCGAAGGCGGTCGGGAGGTCGAGCCCTCCGACCAGCTGCTCCTCGTCGAAGCCCCCGTTCCAGGTGGTCGCAGCCAGGACGGCGCCCCCGGTGAGCAAGATCTGCGCAGACAGAACCGCGAGAAATCCTGACCTTGTGGACAACGGGCCTTCTCCCTGAAGCTTGGTGGTTGGGGGCTGGTGCACTCTGTATATCGCAGATCACGGTTTCCCGCAAGGAATCCCCGAGCCGCGGCCCCGGGGGGCGACGAGTCCCTGTTGCCCCGGTTCGTTCCGGTGGCATAGAATTCCGCCCATGAAATCGTTTTCGAGGCCCCTCAAATACCACCGCCGGCCGACGCGCGTCGTCCAAATCGGAGACGTCGCGGTGGGTGGAAGGAATCCGATCCGCGTCCAGTCGATGACCACCCCGGCGACGCACGACGTCGAG
The DNA here is from genome assembly GCA_003222305.1 of Acidobacteriota bacterium. Lineage (GTDB taxonomy): Bacteria > Acidobacteriota > Polarisedimenticolia > Gp22-AA2 > AA152 > AA152. The sequence continues at coordinate 1,247 of QHVQ01000084.1, forward strand.
GCGACGGTGGGGCAGATCCACAGGCTCGTCGAGGCGGGGTGTGAGATCGTCCGGGTCACCGTTCCCAGCACCCGGGACGCCGAGGCGTTGCCCCAGATCCGGCGCAGGCTCGCCGCCGACGGCAGCCACGTTCCGCTGGTGGCGGACATCCACTTCTCCCCCGCCGCCGCCATGATGGCGGTGGAGCACGTGGAGAAGGTCCGCATCAATCCCGGCAACTACGCCGACACCAAGCGATTCAAAGTGTGGGAATACACCGACGCCGAGTACCAGGCGGAGCTCGAACGAATCGAGCAGCGCTTCAGGCCGCTGGTTCTCCGGGCGAAAGAGCGGGGCGTCTCCCTGCGCATCGGCACCAATCACGGCTCGCTTTCCGACCGTATCCTGAACCGCTACGGCGACACGCCCCTGGGCATGGTGGAATCGGCGCTGGAGTTCGTGCGGATCTGCGAGCGGTATTCCCATCACGACCTGATCCTTTCCATGAAATCCAGCAATCCCATGGTGATGATCCAGGCCTATCGGCTGTTGGCGGAGCGGATGGCCGCCGAGGGGATGGACTACCCGTTTCACTTGGGGGTCACCGAGGCGGGGGACGGCGAGGACGGGCGGATCAAATCGGCCGTCGGCATCGGCTCCCTTCTGGAGGAAGGTATCGGCGATACGATCCGGGTCTCGCTCACCGAGGATCCGGTGGCCGAGATTCCGGTGGCTTTCGCGCTGGCGGAAAAGTACAACGCCCTCATGCGTGACGATGCAGCGGAGGAGTCGGCGGCCATTGCTGCGCCTCCTCGACCGATCGTCTCCACCTACTCCCGGCGAGTCTCCGCGCGCCTTGACGTGGGGAAGATCTCTCTGGGCGGCCAGGAGCCGGTCCGCGTGGAATGCCTGCTGCGCTCCCCCTTGGGAGACCTCGCCGCCGTGCTGGATGAGCTGAAATCACTGCAAAGCACGCCCGCCACCCCCGACGCCCGGGGGGAAATCCTCGAAGTGGACTTGAGAGATAGACAGGATATCCTCCTGCTGGAGGCTGTGGCGCGGCGCATCGGCTCCTCGGGCGACGGCCCCGCCCTCTCGGCCAGGATGACGGCGACTCTTCTGTCCGACTTTCAGGAGTCGGAGCTGGCGCGCCTCCAACGAAGCTGCCATCGCCTGACGCTCCGCCTGGATCCGTCGGCGTCGGAGGCGCACCGCGCCCTGGATCGCGCTCTCGACTCTGGCGCGTTGAGCGGACCCGCCCTGGGTCTCGAGGTCTTCGTGGGCCCATCCCCTGTAGAAATCTGCACTCACCTGACGGCTCTCGCCGAAAGGTGTCGCACGGTGACGGGCAGGTTACCTCTTCTGTCGCTCGCCACACCTCCGGGCCTGTCGCCGGTGGGTCCCTACCGCCTCCTGGCCGAAGCGCTTCTGGGCGCCGGCATTCCCTGCCCGCTTCTCCTGGTTTCCGATATGACCGGACGAAGGGAAGATCCCCTGCTGTTCCCTCCGGTCTATCTCGGATCTCTGCTGTGCGACGGCATCGGGGACGCGGTCCGGGTAGAACACTTCGGTGCGCCTGCCGATTCCCTGCGCCTCGCCTTCAACATTCTTCAAGGCACACGTCTGCGACTTTTCAAGACCGAATTCATCTCCTGTCCCTCCTGTGGCAGAACCCAGTTCGACCTGGAGGAAACCACTCGCCGCATCAAGTCGCGGACCGCCCACCTGAAGGGGGTGAAGATCGCCATCATGGGATGCATCGTGAACGGGCCCGGCGAGATGGCCGACGCCGATTTCGGCTTTGTGGGGTGGGGCCCTGGAAAGGTGAGCCTCTTCTTCGGCAAGGAGCTGGTAGCGAAGGACATTCCGTATGCCGAGGCCGACGAGCGCTTGGTCGGACTCATCAAGGAGCACGGCCGCTGGAGCGAGCCGGCGCCCCAGGAGGCGCCCGCGCCCCTTCCCGCCGGCCGGACCCGGGAGTAGCTTTGATCCGACGCTGGCTGCGAATTCTCTCCACCCCTTTGTGCCTCACCGCCGCTGTCGCGATACCTTCGCTGTCGCTCGCCATCGTCCCTCCCACTTTCACGGCCCCGGTCAGGACCTCGAGGGGCCTCTACTCGCTTCCGGTGTACGCCCCCGAAAAGGACCGGCAGGCACCGCCCGTCCTCCTCCTCTCCGGCGAAGGAGGCTGGCGTAAGTTCGACTCCACCCTCGCCTCCTACTTCCGGGACGAGGGGTTCTGGGTGGGGGGGCTCGATTGCCTGAAATACTTTTGGAAGGCCCAGGACGATCGGAAAGCGTTGGCCTCCGACGTCAGGTCCTACGCCGCGGCTCTTGCCCGCACCGCCGGACGTCCCGCCGACGCACCGATCATTCTCGCCGGCTTCTCCTTCGGCGCCGATCTGGCCCCGTGGGTGGCGGGAGGGGAAGGCTGGGATCGACGCATCGCGGGAATGGTCATGCTCGGCCCCGATGAGGTGGGGAGCCTGCAGTTCCGTGTGCTGGAAGTGTTCGGCTTCTCCGAGAAGGATCATATTTTTGCCGTCTCCGAGGCGCTGGAGTCCGCCCGCGGAATTCCCGCGCTTTTCATCCACGGCGGAGGGGATGCTCACTCCGCGGCTCCCCTCCTTCTCAAGAGCGCCTCGGAGCCCAGAAAACTGCTCACCGTGCCCGGGGCGGATCACCACTTCTCGGGCCGGGAAGCCCTGCTCCGAGCCACTCTCGCGGAGGGCCTCAACTGGCTTCTGGGTGAAGCAGCCTCCCCCACTCCCGCCTCCGAGAGGCGGCCTTGACCGAAGCGGAATTCCCTCCACCATCGGGGCTCGGCGAGGAACCGTTGCCCGAGTCGGGCCCGCCTATCACCTCCCGGTCTGAACGCGCCTCACTCCTCTATTCCGCTCTGCTGCTGCGGCTGCGTCCTCTCTGGCCCTGGCTCGTGGTCGTCGTGGTGGCGTGGCTCGGCTGGAGGGAAGTCCAGCGTGTGGACCTCCTGGAGGTCCGCCGCATCCTCAAGGCCACTCCGGCTTCGCTCACCTTGACGATGCTGCTCTTCACGGGCCTCAATCTGGCGCTGGCCGGTTTCTACGACGTGGTGGCCCTGGGCCGGCCGCACCAGGCGCCGCGCTGGAGGGACCGGTGGGGCGTGGGGATCGTCACCTTTGCCTGGAGCAACTTTCTGACCCTCGGCCCCCTGGCGGGTCCGGCCCTCAGGCTGTGGCTCTACCGGCCCCTAGGAGTGGACGGGAAGCGCTCGCGCTCGGCCTTGAGCTCCGTCCTGGCGGCATTTTCTTTGGGACTTCTGGGCTGGTGCGCCGCCGTGCTGCTCCCTCTTCCGGCGCAGGTCGATTCCCTGGCTAGCCGCCTGATGCTGGGAGGCCTGGCCGCGGTCCTCATCGGCCTGGTGTTGCGATTTCTCCCCCGGCTGCGCCTGCTCCCCCGGAGCTTCCGGGAATGGGAGGGGAATCCTTTCCTTCTGGCCCTGGTGGCGGCTGCCGACTGGATCCTCGCCTGGGTGGTCTTTCACCTGGCGCTCTTCGGGATCGATAGCTCCGTGGACGTCGGTCTTTCGCTGCGCGCCTTTTTCCTGGGCCAGCTCGTGGGACTGGCCAGCCTAATCCCGGGAGGGCTGGGCTCGGCGGACGCCTACTGGATCTTCTCCCTGGGGCGGAGTGCGGGAGGTCACGATCGGCTCTTCGCCTCCCTGCTCCTCTACCGCGCCGTCTATTACTTCATCCCCTGGGTCCTCGCGACCCTCCTGCTCGTGGGACGGACGGTGCGGGCCGGGCGCCGGACACGCATGCTGGTGCGCCTGGCCTCGGCTTCCTACGCCTTCCTCTGCGGTGTGGTCCTCCTGGCAAGCGCGGCGACCCCGGCACTCTCGGACCGAATGGCTTCCCTGAATCGCAGCGTTCCGCTGGCCGTGGTGGAGATCTCCCACTGGGCCTCGGTGCTGCTGGGATTCATGCTCCTGGTGGTGTCCCGCGGCCTGCGGCGCGGCTACCGAAGCAGCCACCGAGTCGCCCTTTCCCTCTTCCTCGCCGGGGCGCTGACCACCTTTCTCAAGGGGCTGGACTTCGAGGAAGCGCTTCTTGCCCTTGGCGCAGTCGCCTTTCTCCTGATCTTCCACCGATCGTTCGAGCATGCGGGGAGGATGCAGCCGACGCTGGAGTTCATGGTCTCGGTGGGACTCTTCGCCGTAGTCCTCTTCGTTGCCCTGGGTTTCGGGTCTTTCAACGTGCCGGGGATCGAAGCCGCTTTCGGCCACTTCGGCCCGGCGGCACAGGCCGCCCGTTTTCTGCGGGGGCTCATCGTGCTGGTCACCGTGGCGCTGGCGGGAGCATTCCATTATGCGCAGCGCTCCCGTCCCCACGACCGACTCCCCGACATCCCGGAGATCGAGCGTGCCCTGGAGGTCTGCCGGCGCACCGCGCGCAGCACCAACCCTCTCCTCGTAGCCGAGGGGGACAAGGCACTGTTCTGGCTTCCCCCTCCAAAGAATGGCGAGGCGCCTCCGGCGACCCCGGAAGAAGGGTTCATCGCCTACCGCACCTTCGGGCGCTTCGTGATCGCTTATTCCGATCCCGTCTGCCCCCCGGGAACGGAACGAGCTCTTCTGGCGGCTTTTCTGAAGGAGGCCGCCAACCAGGACCGTGACGTGGTCCTCTACCAGATTTCCCCGGCGCTCCTGCCGGTGGCCCACGATTTCGGCTTCTCTTTCTTCAAGCTCGGCGAGGAGGGGATCGTGGACCTGGCCCGCTTCGACCTGAAGGGGAACAAGGCCAAGAAGTGGCGCAACGCCCTCAACCGGGTCGAGAAGGCGGGCGGACGCTTCGAGATCTTGCAGGGGGAGGCGTTGCGGGCACTGCTGCCGGATCTGAGGCGGGTGTCCGATTCCTGGCTGGAGAAGAAGCAAGGGGCGGAGAAGGGGTTCTCCATCGGCCGCTTCGACGAAGCCTACCTCTCGCGGTTCCCCTGCGCGGTCGTGCGGGACCTCTCGGGCCTGGTGGTCGGATTCGCCAACCTTCTGGAGGGGGGAAGGGGCGAAGAGCTTTCCGTGGACCTGATGCGGTACCGCCCCGATGGGATCGAACAGGAGGACGGAGACGTCATCGAGTATCTCTTCATCCAGCTCATGCTCTACGGGAAGGCCAGGGGCTTCGCCCGGTTCAACCTGGGTATGGCGCCCCTCTCCTCGGTCGGGGAGCTTCCCTGGGCGCGCCCCTTCGAGCGGCTGGCCCACCTCTTCTTCCGTCACGGCGAGCACTGGTTCAATTTCCAAGGACTCCGCCGCTTCAAGGAGAAGTTCGAGCCGACCTGGGAGCCCCGCTACATGGCCTACCCGCGCCCCTGGGACTGGCCGGCCGCCGTCACCAGCACGGCTTTGCTCATCGCGGGAGGCTGGACCGCCCTGCTGTTCCCGCGGAGACGCACCGCATGAAAAGGGCGCCGTGGCTGCTCGGGCTGGCCTTCCTCCTGGTTCCCGCCGGGGTCCTGCAGGCCCGTTCCAGAAAAGTCGAGCCAGCCGCTTCGTTCGTGGAGGAGACGACACGCATTCCGCTGCTGGGAAACGTCCCGGTGTACCACCCCGAGCCGGTTTCCCTATCGCGCGGCTTGATCCTGTTCATCTCGGGGGACGGGGGGTGGAAGCTGGGAGTCGTGCCCATGGCGCAGCGTCTGGCGGGCAAGGCGCTGGTGGTCGGCATTCCCATGACCAGCTGGCGCGAGCAGACCGAAAAGCATGCCGAATCCTGCTGGTATCCCGCGGGGGAGCTGGAAGCCATGGCCCAGGCCGTGGAAAAGGTTTACAAGTTTCCCCATTACCTGCCTCCCATTCTGGTGGGGTATTCCTCGGGCGCCACCGTCGTCTACGGCGCTCTGGCCCAGGCGCCCGCCGGAACCTTCGCCGGAGGGGTGAGCCTCGGCTTCTGCCCCGATCTGGGGGTGAAGCGTCCAATCTGCTCGCGCGGGAGCTGGAAGCCTTCCTACGACCCGAAGAAAAAGCTCTCTCTGCTGCCCGACCACGCGGAGCTCAAGCCGGGGCTGGGAGGGGCCCCCTCCTGGATCGCGCTCCAGGGGCAGGTGGACCAGGTCTGCAGTCCCCAAGAGGTGGATCAATTCGTCGCGACCGTCCCTTCCGCCAAGGTGGTGCGTCTTCCGAAGGTGGGACATGGTTTTGGAGTGCTGAAGAACTGGGGCGAGGCGTTCGACCGGGCCGTCGCCACCTATCTGGAGCCCGAGACGGCCTGGAGCCCGCCACGGCGCACCGAACCGCCGTCGGCGCCCAACCTCGCCCCGGACGAGATTCGCAAGCGCCTGGCATCGCTCGATCTCCCGCTGGTGGTGAGCTGGCCGCGTGACGCAGGGGACGTGCTGATCTTCGTCTCGGGAGACGGGGGCTGGATGGAATTGGATAGAGAGGTGGCATCCAGGCTCCACACGGCCGGCGTGGCGGTCGTGGGCTGGAGCACCTTGCGATACTTTTGGGAGGCCAAGAAGCCGGCAGAGTTTAGCGCCGATCTGGGGCGCGTGGTCGAGGCCCTTCCCGACCCCCTCCGCGTCTTCGCCGGCGGATATTCCTTCGGGGCCGAGGTAGTGCCGGTCTGTCTGGCGGCGGATCGCTCCGGCGGCGGATCCCTCACCCGACTGGTGGGTCTCATCCTGGTGGGGCCGGGGCCCTATGCCGATTTCGAGGTGAGTCCGCTGGACTGGATCTTCACGAACTCTACCCCCACCCGGTTTCCGGTCGCGACCGCGCTGGAGAAGGAGCGCCAGCGCCCCATCCTGTGCATCGAGTCCTCCGCCTCCGGACCGTCGGGCTGTCCCAAAGGGAAACGGCCCAATCTCCACCGCGTTCGTCTCCCCGGCTCGCACCACTTTGGAGGCGATTACGCGACTCTGGCGGCGAAGATTGTGGAATTCATCGGGAAGGTGGAAAGGAAGTCGAAGGGGGAGAAGCGGTTTTAGTCCGCGCTTCCCGGCGAGGAGGCGGCCGGCGTCGGCAGATCCACCACCGAAAGGAGGGGGCTTTCGTAGGAATTCGCGGGCACTTCGCTGCAGGCGTTCTCCCGCTCCCTTTCCTGGGCCTCTCGCTGGCGTCGGGCCACCCAGCGGGACAAACGCCTGGATTCCACGCCGTCCAGCTCCGCCGCATTGAAGCGCAACGCCATCCGCCCCGCCCGCTCCCAATCCTCCGCCCGCACCGCCGCGGCCGCAATCGTCGGACAGGACCCCCGCTCCAGCCGCCGAATGTCAACGGGGCTTTTCACCGAGGCCGCCGCCTGATTGAGAATCTCTTCGGCCGCATCGGCCTGTCCCGCATCGCAGGCCCCTTCAATCCGCTTGAGGGTCGCTGCCAGCATGCGGTCCCGGGCCGTGGTTTGCCCCGGAAAAACCTCCATGCCGATCTCCGCGATGCGGTAGGCCTCGCCGAAATTGCCTGCTTCGTAGTCGAGCCTGAACGCCCGGGCCAGAAACATTCCCACCGTCTCGGTTCGGGAGGCTTCCAGAGGCTCCAGCTTCGACTCCTCGAGGAAGCTTTCGGCGGCCCGCAGGGCCTCGCCGCGCTCCAGGGCCCGCCGCCCGGTGTTGTGCCACAGAAAGCCCACCGCCCGTTCCAGCTCCACGGAATCGGGGACCTCTTCCATCCCCGGTGGCACCGCCGCGCCGGCATTGGCACCATAGCTGGGAGACCCGGGAGTGCCCGGACCCGGCAGAGGCTCCTGCCTCAGGTCGAAGCCGTTGCGGGAAGTGGTCTCCACTTCCACCTTGCGCTGATTCACGAGAATTCGGACGTAGACATGGCTTGGGATCTCCACCACCTGCACCTGCAGGCCGAGGGCGCGTCCCAGCAGGCCGTAGAGCAGACTGGCGGAAAGACAGTTATAGTCCCCATGGTCCAGCACCACATCGAGGCCGTCGGCGCTGGATTGATACCGCCTCAAGACCTGCTGGTGAAGCAGCTCGTGAAGCTTTCTCGCCATGCGGTAGCGGGAGCGGATTGTCCCGATGCGACCGGTCACGTCTTGCAGCAGGGTCTGAAAGGCCGCTTCATAGGCCTGCCGCTTCTCCAAGTCCGAGACTCCGGAGGCTCGGAGCACCTCGCGCAACAACACACGGTCGAACTTCAGAGGGGAGAGGGCCGGCGATCCCCCGGTGCTCTCCGAGGCGAGAATCCGAGTCGGATGAAGAACGGTCGCTATGAAAAGGAGAATCGCCAGGATTTTGAGGGGGGCTCTCATGTGGCGATGATCCCTTTGCGCTGGATCGGGTTGAAATTCGCTTAGGGTGACCGTGGAGGAGCACGACTGTTTTTTTAACCGTGCCTGAATTTAGGTTTCGATGGCGCGAGCGTCAACCCTGCCGCGAAACTTTCTTGCCGGATTACGACATTGGCATCTTGGCGGGCGATTTTGTTACGCTTGAGAGTCGATTGCCTGGAGAATTTTTTCATGCCTGACGCCCGTCTCCGGCTCCGGCCCTGGGCCACCCTGGGGTTCCTGCTCCTCGGCGCGCTTCTTCAGTTGAATTGCTCCCTCCGCAAGTTCGCCATCGGCAAGCTGGGCGACGCCCTGGCGCAGTCCGGCAGCACCTACGCCTCGGACGACGATCCGGAATTGGTCAAGGATGCGCTCCCTTTCGCCCTCAAGCTGATCGAGGGGCTGCTGGAACAGAGACCCGAGCACCGCGGGCTCCTGCTGGCCGCCGCGGGTGGATTTACCCAATATGCTTACGCATTTGTTCAGCAGCCGTCCGAAGAAACCGACTCCCTCGACGCGGAGGGCGCGGCAGCCCTTCGTCTCCGGGCGCGCAACCTCTACCTGCGCGCTCGGGACTACGGGATGCGGGGCCTGGAAGCCGCCCATCCCGATTTCGGGAGGTCGCTGCATGCCGATGCGGCCGCAGCCTTGGGAGGCACCCAGGCCTCCGATGTTCCCTTCCTTTACTGGACCGCCGTTTCGTGGGGGGCAGCCATTTCCCTCTCCAAGGACGATCCCGATCGGCTGGCGGATCTTCCCCTCATGGAGTCCCTCGTCCGGCGGGCGCTGCAGCTCGACGAGGCCTTCGATTTCGGCGCCTTGCACGAGTTCATGATCACCTTCGAGGGGAGCCGCTCCGACACCATGGGGGGATCCACAGCGCGGGCTCGGCAACATTTCCAGCGGGCCACCCAGCTCTCCGAAGGAAGGCGCGCCGCGCCCTACGTCGCCCTGGCGGAGAGTGTCTCGGTGCGCCTCCAGGATCGCGCGGAATTCGAGACCCTCCTCAAGAAAGCCCTGGCCGTGGACGTGAACGCGCGCCCGGAATGGCGACTCTCCAATCTTGTCATGCAACGCCGGGCCCGCTGGCTTCTGGGACGGGCGGATTACCTGTTCGTGGATTGAGACCGAGGGGTCAGCAGGAGGCCGGTCGTGAGAATCTGCAGAGCCGTTGCTTGTGGAACTCTGGTGGCGATGGCGGTGAGACCGGTTTCCGGATCCCCCACTCCGGCTGCCGAAAAGTCGGTGATCAAGATGGGGACCGGGGCGCCCGAGGGTTCGCCCTGGCACGAGATCCTGAAATCGATGGGAGACCAGTGGCGGCGCTCTTCCGGCGGCGCGGTGGAACTGCGCATCTATCCCGGCGGGATGCTGGGCGACGAGCCGGACCTGATCCGAAAAATGCGGGTGGGACAGCTCCAGGCGGCGGCCGTGACGGCGGTGGGGCTCGCGGAGATCGACGACGCCGTGGCCGCCCTGCAGATCCCCATGATGTTCCGCTCCTACGAGGAGCTGGATCATGTGCGCGACCGCCTGCGCCCCACCCTGGAAAAGCGGCTCCAGTCCAAAGGATTCGTGGTGCTGAACTGGGGCGACGCCGGATGGGTCATGTTTTTCGCCAAGGAACCCTTCGCCTCCCCCGAAGATCTGAAGAAGCTGAAGCTTTTCGTTTGGGCCGGCGACCCGCATTCGGTGGACCTGTGGAAGGCCGCCGGGTTCCGTCCCGTGCCTCTGGCCGCCACCGACATTCTTCCGGGACTCCAAACCGGGCTCATCAACGCTTTCGACACCACGCCGCTGGCCGCGCTGACCAACCAGTGGTTCGGCCTCGCCCCTCACCTGCTGGACCTCAAGTGGGCCCCGCTCGTGGGCGCGACCATCATGACCCGCAAGTCTTGGGACTCCCTTCCCCAGGGGAGCCGGGAGGGCGTGCGCCAGGCGGCCGAGGCCGCCGGCGATCGCCTGAAGGGGGAAATCCGGGCCACCAGCGACAAAGCCATCGAGGCGATGGCCAAGCGCGGACTGACGGTCCATCCGGTGGGCCCCGATCTGCAGGTCGAGTGGCAGAAGGCGGCAGAAGCGATCTACCCGAAGATCCGCGGCTCGCTGGTCCCCGCCGACATGTTCGACGAGGTGAAGCGCCTGCGGGACGAGTTCCGTCCCAGCCGATGAAGCGGCGGCTGCTTTCCGGCACCGCCTTCGGGGTGGCGGGCGAGCGCGCCGCCTCGGGATTCTTGCGCACCTTCCATGCCGGGGAAGACCTGCTGGTCACTCTGGCCCTGGGGGGAATGGCCCTGCTGCCTCTGGTGGACATTCCGCTGCGGGCCGCGGCCGGCTGGACCATCCCCGCATCGGCTACGCTGGTGCAACACCTGACTCTCTTCGTGGGCATGCTCGGGGCTGCCGTGGCCGCCCGGGAAGGGCGGCTCCTTGCCCTCTCCACCGGTGCGTCGCTGCTTTCCGGGCGCTCTCAGAGTCTCGCCACACTTTTCAGCCAGGCGGTGGCGGCGGCCGTCACCCTCCTGCTATGCGTCGCCAGCATCCAGTTCGTACGGACGGAGCGCCAGGCGGGAGCGATCCTGACCGGCTCCATTCCTGTCTGGGTGGCCCAGCTCATGTTGCCCTTGGGCTTCGCCCTGGTGGCGATCAGGCTGTTGAAGAGCTCTTCGCCGACCTGGCGAGGCCGCGCCGTAGCCACGGCGCTCACCGTACTGATCATCGCCCTGGGCGCCCATCCCCCGATGCCTCGGGATCAGCTCGTGCTTCCCGCGCTGCTCATCCTGCTCCTCGCCACCGCCCTGGGCGCCCCGGTCTTCACCGCGCTGGGCGGAGCGGCGCTCATTCTCTTCTGGGGGGAGTCTGTCCCCATCGCTTGACGCTTCCCACCATCCCCCTGTTCGCGCTGGCGGGCTATTTTCTGGCGGAAGGAGGCGCCTCCCGGCGCCTGGTGCGGGTCTTTCAGGCTCTGGCGGGATGGTTCCGGGGCGGGCCGGCCCTGGCGACCGCTCTGGTGTGCGCCTTCTTCACCTCCTTCACGGGGGCCTCGGGGGTGACCATCCTGGCGCTGGGCGGCCTCCTGATGCCGGTGCTCCTCGCCGCCCGCTATCCAGAGAAAAGCTCGCTCGGGTTGCTCACCGCGGCGGGCTCGCTGGGACTGCTCTTTCCTCCCAGCCTCCCGGTCATCCTCTACGGAATCGTGGCGCGCCAGCCTATCGATCGGATGTTCCTGGGAGGTTTTTTCCCGGGCATCCTCATGTTGCTGCTCACCGCCTGGTGGGGGAGCCGTCTGGGGCAGGGCGCGGCACCCTCACGGCCATTCGACCCGCGGGAAGCGCTGCGTGCCGTCATCGCGGCCAAGTGGGAGCTGCTGCTGCCGGTGGTGGTCCTGGTGGGAATCTACGGCGGGTTTGCTACGCTGGTGGAGGCTGCCGCCCTCACCGCCCTCTATGCCTTCGTGGTGGAAGCCTTCGTCTACAAAGATCTCAAGGCCGTGCGCGACGCCCCGCGGGTGATCAGCCAGTGCGCTGTGCTCGTGGGAGGTGTCCTGATCATCCTGGGCGTAGCTCTGGGATTCACCAACTACCTGGTGGACGCTCAGGTCCCCTCCCACGCGGTGACTTGGGTGAAAGAGGCCATCCACTCCCCCCTCGTGTTCCTTCTCCTGCTGAATCTTTTCCTGCTCGTGGTGGGATGCCTGATGGATATCTTCTCAGCCATCGTGGTAGTGGTCCCCCTCATCGCCCCCATGGGGGCAGCGTTCGGAATCGATCCCATCCACCTCGGCATCATCTTCCTCGCCAACATGGAGCTGGGATACCTGACTCCGCCCGTGGGGATGAACCTGTTCCTGGCTTCCTACCGTTTCAACAAGCCTCTCTCGGAAGTCTACCGCTCGGTGGTTCCCATGCTTCTGGTGCTGCTGGCGGGAGTGTTGCTGATCACCTACGTGCCGGCGCTCACGACCTTCCTTCCTCGGCTGCTAGGGCGCTGAGGGCAGCAGGTCACTCGGCTTTTTCTTAGCGGGAGACTTCCCCACCCTTCATCAGACACAGGACGGCGGGTGACCCTCTCAACCGATAGTACCCTAGTTACCCAGTATTAAGGGCTTCACCGAGGGGGGTGGGCTGAAGGCGAAACCATAGAGGTACAAGGGCACGTCCCGTTGCCTCAGATCGTTTGTCCGGAGGATGACCGCAGCTCCCCAGCCACCTTCCGCCGTCGGCGAGAACTTGAACGGGAGATCGCCGGAAGTATAGGGCGAGACGGTAAAGGGCAAAGCAGTCGCAAGCGAGAATGGGCTGTTCAAATACGTCGCGCGGCTGATGATGAGCGGTTCCTGGCCGTCATTGTAAACCTTCAAGAGAACGGTCGAGCTGCTCCCGATGCGTGTTTCCGGAAAGCTCAGCGAGTCCGTAGTGAGATAGAGCACAGGAGACAGGATCGTCGCTCTAAGCTCCATGGTAACGTACGGGGTTCCGGGAGCGTTCGTGTAAAACAAGATGAAACAGAAGCTCTTATCGATGTCCGCAGTCAGTGTGACCTGTGCCGTCAGGGTGCCGCCAGGGAGGAGCGTCGCAGGCAGACTGAGGTCGGTCTGGGCGTTGCAGGCAGAGGTCAGCAGCGGAGAATTCGCCGTCAGCCGCAGAGGTCCGGCGCCTGTGTTCGAGACGTCGAAGCTCAGCGTGGCAGAACTCCCCTGGTGCAGGGTGCCGAAATCGAGGAGGACCGGCGAAACATGGATCTCGGGAGGCGGCTCGAAGGCCTGGCCGCTTACCATGCGCGTGACGGTCGGGTTCGTCGGATCGTTGCTCGGGATGGTGAGCGTCGTGGTCTCCAGCCCCCAGACGACGGGATGGTAGGTGACGACAAGATCCGCCCACTCCTTCGAGGGGATGGAACTGCGACTCAGGCTTGTCGAAAACAACGGGCTGCTGCTCACGACCGACCCAACTTCCAGAAGCGCGCTTCCCCAGTTTTGAATGTGGAGTACGGAGCTTCCCTCTCCACCGATGGGGACGTTCTGAATGGGATCGACGAAGGTTACGTAAATGCGAGGCTCGGCCGGAGTGCCCTGCCCCGACAATCGCACGTCAACCTGCGGCGCGCGGTCATCGTCGCTCACGATACGGAATGTTCCCTCCATCGGACCTATCCCAGCCGGGGTGAAGGTCAGTCTGACCTCGTCACTTTCCCCAGGGTACAACTCGAAGGGGTGCGGACCTGAGGGCGGAATGTACCCGCCGAAACTGAACTGAAGTGTCGGGTCGATCAGCTCCCAGGTTGCGTCAAGATAGGCGTCTCCGACGTTCCCGATTGCAAACTGGCGGCCTTCCGATGAAAAACCCACCGGCACGGATCCGAAGTCGAGGCTGGTGGGCGTCACCTGAAGAATGGGGGCCACTCCACGGCCGGTGATTGAGATCTTGGCGTTCAGTTCGGACAACGCCGTCTCAACCGTGAGGTTTCCGGAGATGCGGGCGTGCGCAGTGGGTGAATAACGGAGCGGGAGCTGGAACTGTCCCAGGGCAGGAACCGTAAATGGAGATTGCAGGGGAACGGTGAGGGTTGAATCGGGGAGCCGGATCTGTGTGATTTCCACGGGTCGGGCGCCATGGTTGCAGAGCGTCAGGGGACCATCGACATGTCTGCCGATCCGAACATCACCGTAATCCAGCGAAGGCGTCGTAGAAAGGTCGGCCAGGGGGAAGCCGAACTCTCGCACTTCGGTGCGAACGCTGGGCTCCCCTCCGTCATTCGTGTCAGGGACACGGTCGCGGTCGCCATAGAGTCTGGAAACGGCCCACAGGAAGAGGCGGCCTGTCCCATCCCCCTGGTCCATTGCGGAGCGTTCGGCGGGCGTAAGAGAGGAGAGCAGCTGCTCGAATGGGACCACGAACGTCGCCAGGCCACGGTCAGCATCGACTCGAGAGAAGAGATTGATATCGTGGATTCCTGTGAAGAAGGGACCCTTCGCACCCAGGTGAAGCGTGAGTGTCACGTCCGCCAGAGCGAAACCCGAGAGACCAGGCTCCTGCGTGGCATTGGCGATGGAAAGGTCCGGGATACCATCCCCGTTGGAATCCTTCAAGGGTTCCCCGAAATTCAGGAAAAGTTGGAAGGTTCCTGACTTCATCTTGGCCGCCAGAGCCTCCTGTGCTGGATCCTTTACAAAGCCCGGCTGGATCCGGTCCGCGTCGCCCGATGGCGACAGCGGCGCAATGCCATCCCTAGCTCCCTCTAGCCCACCGACCATTCCCGCGCCAGAAGGGTTCAGTTCCGTTTGGCGATTAAGCGCAAGGGTAAAAACCAGCGCTCCCCGGAGAGTACCT
>QHVQ01000085.1 GCA_003222305.1 Acidobacteriota bacterium
TCCGGTTGCATTTGCTCCAAGAATTGAAAGAAGAGAGCTTCTTTCCCCGATTCGGCGGGAAGCTCCATCTCTCGAACCTGAACGGATGCGCGGCGGGCTAGCAGGGTCCTTCGCAGTCCTTCGACCGCCTGGTTATAGGGCGCCAGCGCTCGGCTTTTCACCACCACGACGATTTTCGGTGGAAGAGTTTGGACCTGGCTTCCTGCCGTCAGCAGAACCAGCACGAAGAGCAGGAAGACCCTTCCTCTCAGAAAAGACATTTTTGAGTGCCATCCGTGAAGTTATGTATACGAACTACGTGTGTAATTATATCTATAATTTTAAATTCAGCAATGTATATGTAACTACTTGTTGATTAATAAGTTAAATTGACGGATAAGCAACTGATCGATAATTCTATTACTACATTCTTGTTAGGTTTGATTTACAGCCGCCATCGGTAAATACATCAGTAGTTATGGTGGATATTAGAATGTCTACTTGACACATATCTATATATGACTATTTATATTGTTGTCATTGCGGTGAAGGATTCGCCCTTCAGCGGGGAGAGACGACACGTACCCAGGGGAGTGAGGACGCCATGGTTTCTAAGAACCGGATCGCAGGAGCCCTTCTCACCACAGCAGCGCTCTTGGGTGGGATTGCCACAGGAGCGTGGGCCCAGGCCAATATCACAGCATCCATCGAGGGATATGTCCTTGATGACGCCGGCAACTTCATCCCCGGTGCGAGCGTGGTCCTCGCCAGTCCAGACATGAACACCCGCAGGGAGTTGATCAGCAGCAGTGAGGGACGTTTTGCCTTTTCAGCGCTACCGGTGGGCACCTATACCCTGAGTGTGAACCTCATCGGGTACCCCCCTTACGAGATGCAGGAGATCAAGCTCAACCCGGGAGAAAGCCGCGGATTCGACGTGGTGCTCAAGCACGGGATGCAGGAGAAGGTGGTGGTGGTCGCTGAGCGAAGTCTAGTTGAGACTGACGTCACTTCGGACCGAAGCATCCTGGATTCTAACTACATCAACAACGTGCCTCTCATCGCCCGCCGGTATCAACAGATCCTGACCCTCTTCCCCGGTGTGAGCAACGATGCCGGGTTCAGTCTGGCTCAATACCACATCCGGGGCAGCCGCGTCACTCAGAACGGGTTTCGCCTGGACGGCGCTACCATTAACGACCCCGTGACCGGCACCTTCGGTCTGAACGTGAATCAGAATTCCATCGAGCGCTTCGAGTTGGAGAGGGGCGGCTTCCAGGCTGAGTACGGGGAGCAGTCGGGTGGCATTGCGAACATCGTGACGAAGTCGGGGACTAACCAATTCCAGTTTTTCTATTCCGGCTTCTACCGGAACACCGATTTCGCAAGCCATCTGAAGGACTTCGATCAGGTCATCGCCGCGGGGGACTCAGATGGCATCTCGACGAATAATCACAATCCTCGGCCCGAGACGCAGCAGTGGCAGGAAATGGCGGTCGGCGGCCCGCTGGCAAAGGATCGCCTCTGGTTCTTCTCTTCATTTCAGTATTGGCAGGAGGACGTGGGCTCCATCTTCAACGACGGCCTCAGTCAGGGAGACCGCTATAATTTCCAATTCAAGACGACCTGGCAGGTAAGTCCCGATAACTCCCTGGTGTTCAACCTTGCCACGGACCCGGCCCGGTTCTCGGATGTCATCACCGACGCACGCTACGCACCTGGGACGAACTTCGATCAGACCCAGGGCGGCTATTTTTTCCAGGCCAGGGATACGCATATCTTCAGCCCTGCGGCCTTCCTGGAGAGCCAACTCTTCCTTCATCATCAGTACCTGACCGTCCGGCCGGTGGATCCCACCCTCGGGGCGTTCACCGTCACGCTCTCGGATGGGGATCCCTCCGACGGCATCGGGACCAGTAATTCGGCGCAAGCCTTCGCCGGAGCGTACCCGAACGATCAGGATCGTTCCACCCTTCGGGCGAGAATGAGTGAAGCGGTCACGCTAAAAGTCGCTTCCACCCACACCGTGAAGACCGGACTCGACTATTCCTTCGTGGATTTCACGGGTACTAACCGTTCTCGGCCCACCTTTCTGGATATCACCGACTACGATCCCAATTTTGAGTCGGGGGGGCCCAATTTCGGCTACCGGGAGTTCTTGAAGTACGACTACCTATCGCCGGAGAAAACGAATGAGCAGAACCGCGAAGTGTCGGTCTTCGCCCAAGACACCTGGACCCCCAACGCTCATTGGACCGCCGACGCCGGTTTACGTGTAGACTACCAGTCCCTTGTCGGTGACAAGAACCTCGCTCCGCGGGTGGGCATCTCCTACGACCCCCAAGGGAAAGGGAAAACGAAAATCTACGGCAACTGGGGTCGCTACTATGACAATGTTTTCGCCGATTTCGTGGATTTCGCCCGTTCCGACGGCTACCAGACCACTCTGGTCATCACCGATAATGTGAACAATCCGACCTCCTACTATGAGTCGGCGCCCTTCTATATCTACGACTATGTGGTGGATGGCTCCTTGAAGTCTCCCTATCGAAACTCCAGCACCGTCGGATTCGAGCAGGCACTCCCGTGGGACATGGCGGTGGGAGCCTCCTACACATCCTGGAAGGGACATGATCAGCTTCGAACTACTGTCACCACCGACCTTACTGGACTCAACGTATCTCCGGGCGCCACCGGCGCGGTGGTATTCGACAGCCATGGCAGTTCCCGCTATCACGGGACGGAGTTGGTGGTGCGAAAGGCGTTCAGCCGCCGCTTTGAGTTGCTCGCCTCCTATACTCGATCCAGGGTTGAAGGGGATACCTCCACCGACTTCGGATTCGAGAAGCGGCAGGATGCACGATCCCTGGACTTCACGCGCCTCCGCTACGACCGGCCCAACGTGGTGAATTTTTCAGGATTCTGGAAGCTGCCCGGCCAACTGGATCTGACGGTGATCGACCGCTACATGTCCGGAGCCCTGTATAGCCCGACGGTCTTCTCCCCCGGAATCGGGATCGTCATCGATCCCGCCCAGGGAAAGAACTCAAAGCGGCAGGCGCCCGTTCGCAGCTTAGATCTTTCCCTCAGTCGGAGCTTCCCCGTGGGGCGGAGCCAGATCCGAGTCACGGGCCAGGTTTTCAACCTGATGAACAACCTAAACGTGGTATCGGTGGACACCTTCGGCGCGTCGGCGGGGCAGCCAGTGGAGGTGGACTATGGGAGAATCTTCCAGGTAGGGGCGGAGTTTCACTTCTAACACGAGCCGGAAGAAGGTGGCCGGTCCTCGACCCGAGGAGAGGGAAGAATAGCGAACTGCATCGCCTCCCATGCTTCTGAAAACGCTTAGGAGTCTCTACGCCATCGGCCGGCTCTGCGGCACTCCGCCTTCACGACTTCACTCGATCATCCTCTCCGTGGGACTGCTGGCCGAAGCATAGAGCTTTTTCGGAATCCTACCCGCCTCGAAGGCCAGCCTTCCCGCTTCAACGGCCAGGCGCATGGCACGAGCCATCTGCACCGGATTTTTCGCCCCCGCGACACCGGTATTTAGCAGCACTGCGGCACACCCCATTTCCATGGCGATGGCCGCGTCGGATGCGGTTCCAACTCCCGCGTCAACGATGACCGGGATCTCCCGGATTTCTTGGAGCAGGATTTCCAGTTGGCACCGGTTCTGGATCCCGAGCCCCGAGCCGATGGGCGCGCCTAGGGGCATGATGGCGGCGGCTCCTGCGTCCCGAAGCTTCTTCGCGATGACCAGATCGTCGGAAGTATACGGGAGGACAGTAAACCCTTCCGCCACGAGCATTCGCGTGGCCTGGAGGAGTCCTTCCACGTCGGGGAACAGCATCTTGGCGTCGCCAATCACTTCCAGCTTGATGAGGGACGAGAGTCCTGCTTCCCTTGCCAGCCTCGCCGTTCGCACCGCTTCCTCGGCGGAATGGCATCCGGCGGTGTTGGGGAGGAGTGTGTAGCGCTTCGGATCGATGAAATCCAGCAGGGACCCCCTACCTCGAGCCGACAGATCGACTCGCCGCACTGCCACGGTGACAATTTGGGTGCCCGAACCCTCCAGAGCTTGCTGCATCAGCGTCGGTGAGGCGTACTTGCCCGTTCCCAGGATGAGGCGGGATTCATAGGTGACCCCACCCAGGCAGAGCCCACCCGAACTGGCGGTCTTGGCGGAGATCATTTCGCTGCTCATCCTCCCCCCACAAACCGGACTAGCTCAATCCGATCCCCTGCTGACAGCTTTGTCTCGCCGTGTTGGCTTCGGGGAATCACCTCCCGGTTTCGCTCCACAGCAACCCTCCCCTCCGGAAGGTCCAGCCATCGGAGGAGGGCAGCCACGGTGGTTCCCTCCGGAACCTCCCGCGCCTCTCCGTTCACCAGAACTCTCATGGTTTCAGCCCTCCACCGAGCCAGGGCCCACGAGCCATTTCAGCTCCACTCTGTCTTCATCCAGCGAGGCCTGGAGGACCAGTGCGGCGCCGCCCTCCTCCAGAGTCGGAAGGGTCAAGACCTCACGGAACAGCCCTTCGGCATCGGTTTTCCCTTCGACCAGGGTCTGCGGCTTATCCACTGGCGTGATCAAGCGCAAGGAGACCTTGACGTTTTTCACCGGCAGGGCGGAGAGCTCCCCGCGTGCCCGGATTTCGAACTCGTGGTGCATCCCCTCTTCAAAACGAGGAGGCGACTCCAGCGTGATTTGAAGACTCTCGGGACCGAACTCATTTGCCAGATAGTCCAGCACCACTTCCTCGAATCCTCGGTCGGAGACGATGCCAGATCCGAAGGACTTCATACCTTCGGGATCGCAGCGGCCCTGGCGGACGTTCAGGACCATCCTTTGGTGCTGGGACTCCAACCGCCCTGCCAGCGCCTTGGGATCGAGACCCGCGGGCAGGAGGTCCTCGTAGGAAGTCCGCCGCGCCGCCAGGATCTCGCCTCCCAAGTAGATCAGGGATTCTATGACGGGATTACTGGTGCCCTTGTCCTCAGTCTGAACATGATAGATTCGAGCATTGTATTCCACGTCGGTGTTGTAGCCGGTGATCATACGGTTCTCCCCTTCCGGCGAAGAATAGCACGATCTTCGCTTTCCGCTGAATCTCCCGGGGCTCAGATCGTCGTTGCCTTTTCCTCAGCGCAACCTCCGGCCAGCGCCATCCCCTTGCGCACCGCCGCCGCTACCTTACCGCCGAGATGCAGTCGGCGGGCCGCCTCGAGATGGGCACACGCGGAGGAGACATCACGGGTAAAATGGTCCACGAAGCCCAGATAGATCAGGTCACCTGAATGCCAGGCTCTGGAGGAGAAAGCCACGGGCCGGCAGACCCCTTTTCCCGGCGAGGTGGTTGTGGCCCTGGCGGTGGAGGGTTCAGGAGGGTCGAAGGGGGTCGTCCTGGCCCTGAATTAGTGCAGACCGTACTCCCGAATCTTCCGCTGGAGGGTTCGCACCCCGATTGCCAGCATACGGGCCGCGCGAGTCCGGTTTCCTTCGGTTCTTATCAAGGTTTTCTGGATCAGCTCTCGCTCCACCTCGCGCATGGTCATGCCCGCTTCCACGCGAGGAAGAGACTCCTCCAGCGCCCGTTCGCCCCGGATCGCTGGAGGAAGATCCGTAGGCTCGATCCGGAGCCCCGGGCGGGTCACCAGGAGGCTCTCGAGGAGGTTTTTCAGTTCCCGGACATTTCCTGGCCAGGGATAATTCTGGAGCAGGAAGAGCGCCTCGGGAGAAATCTCGCGGTGAGGAACGCCAAGGCTCCGGCAGAGGGAATCGAGAAAAACGCGCACCAGGTCCGAAAGGTCCGCGGCGCGGGCCCGCAGCGGAGGCACCTGAAGCGTGATCACCTGCAGACGGAAATAGAGATCCTCTCGAAACTGTCCCTGCCGAATCCTCTGTTGGAGGGGGGCATTGGTGGCCGCCAGGACTCGCACGTCAATCCGAATGTTTCGGGTCCCGCCCACCCGCATGAGCTCCCGCTCCTCAAGTACCCGCAGCAACTTGACCTGAGTCTGCAGAGCCATCTCCCCGATCTCGTCCAGAAAAATGGTTCCGCCCTCCGCCATCTCGAACTTTCCGTGAGCGCGTTCCACTGCGCCAGTGAAGGCTCCCCGTTCGTGGCCGAAGAGCTCGCTCTCAATCAGATCGGAAGGGATGGCGGAGCAATTGATGGCCAGAAAGGGTCGGTGGCGGCGCGGGCTGTTGAAGTGGATGGCTTTGGCCACCAACTCCTTGCCCACACCACTCTCTCCCAGAATCAGGACGGTGCTGTTGGTGGACGCAACCTGGGCGATGCGCTGGATCACGCCTTTCATGGCAGGTGAATTCTGGACAATGCTGGAGAGCGAATACCGTTGGGAAAGGGCACTCTGCAGATGGGCCAATCGATCGTTGAGATCCCTGCGTTCCAGAATTCGTCGGATCCGGCTATTCAAATCATAGGGATCCACCGGTCGGGTGAGATAGTCTTCGGCGCCCCCTTTCAAAGCACGCACCGCATGGTCCATCCGGCCCTCCGGGACCAGGGCGAGGATCGGTACCCCGGGAGCCACTTGATGGAGACGGGCCAGCAGTGTTCGTGGACCCAGTCCCGCCACTCCCAGAGCCACCACCGCCAGGTCGTATTCCTGTCGCGACATGAGAGATAGCGCTCGCTTCATTGTCAGCACCGCGGTGACTCTGAACCCGTCCCCACCCAGCGAACGGAGGGCCAGGGACGCCGAGCTTTCGTCGGGATCCAGGACCAGAATGCGCAAAGTCTCCGGATTCATGGGAGAGTAAGTATAACGGCGTCGGAAGGAGAACCGCAACGGAAACCGCGCAATATTGGCCGAGTCCGGCAATCGATTTCCCCGGCCATAATGGCCGAGCTCTACGAACCTTCGTCGAAGACAATCACCCACGCTTCTCGCAGCTCAATGCTAGAAACCCTACTATTTCTAGTCAGATATGGTCTAAGGATCCGCACAGATGTAGCGCCCGTGGCATTTTCAAGGAGTACTGGCAGGAGGTTTGCTCACCTTCTCCTAAGGACTGTCTATTAAGGAGGCGTCATGAAGAAGGGCACCCCGAAGCGCTCTGCGGTTGCCGCCAGCATCGTCGATTTCGCCTACGACAACACCAGCTATCAGATCGACACGCAGCACCGCAAAGTGTATCGAAAGTGGATCGAGGTGGAAAGCGCCCGCACCTATCTCATTATGAGCGCCTGGTCCGCGCTGAATGTCAAGAAGGTTGTCTGAGCGCTCGGCCCCATCGTACCCATCCTAAGCCTCCGGAGCCCGAGCTGTTCACAAGCCTGTGCGCAAGGCTGGCGACGATATGCCCTACCCGCCAACAAGCCGCTTGCGCAATCTGAGGCGGCTTCCCACAATACGGACGCCGGATTCGCTCAGTTATCCGAGAATTTTCGCGAAGTCCACTTCAGGGAAGGGCTTGTCTGGTCTGGCAAGGAGGAATCCCTGAGCGTATCGAACCCCTATGTCCCGGACCACCCTCAATTCCCCGGCCTCCTCGATTCCTTCAGCGATGACATCGATCCCGGTGTTTCGCGAGAATTTGCATATCGTGGAGAGAAGCTCCCGCTTAATGTCATTGGCGTGAATGCCCCGCGTAAGACTCATGTCAATCTTCATGAAATCCGGCCGGATCTCCGCGATGGTTTTTAAGCCCGAATAGGCGGAACCGACATCGTCCATGGCCAGGCGAAATCCCAGATTTTGGAAGTGCCTCAACGCCTGTCTGAAGAGAGGAAAATCCTTCACCGCAGCGTGTTCGGTAATCTCGAGGACAATGCGATCGGGAGTCACTCCCGTCTTCTGCAACAGTGCGCCTCCCATCTCACCCCGCATTTCCGGGTCATAGACAGACTCGGGCTCGATATTGAGAAAAAGCAACTGTTCACTCCCCAGTGACCTCAGGTTCGAGAGTGCCTTCCGGCGGCAGAGCCGCTCCAGCGCCCATACCGAATCGCAGGCGTAGGCCACGCGGAACAGGTGCTCCGGGTTTTGAAAGGTCGTCATTTCGGACCGCGAAAGGGCTTCATAACCCAAAACGGATTTCACTTCCAGGTCCACCACCGGCTGATAGACGGTCGAAATCTTTCCCAAGCGCAGAAGCTCCCTCAGCTGCCGCGTCTCCTTCTTGGCTTCACGCCGCTGCTGCCGGAATGCATCCATAAGAGCCGCGTCCAAGGTCTGATAAACCGTTCGCTCGATGCGCTTCTCCTCTCCCCCTTGCAGGATGGCGCATCCCATGGAGAACTCCAGTCGTTGGACGCCCATCGCAGGAAGGCGTTCACTGAGAAACGGTCGGAGGTGTTTTCTCAGCCTTCGGCGGACTTTGTCCAGGTTGGCGTAATCGATGGCGATACTATCCCGGGGCGGCGCGAGCAGAATCACGAAGGCATTGCCGCTGATCATCAATTCCGATACCACATCTTCATCGCGCAGCACGACAGATTTCATTTGTTGGAGGAAGCGGGCTAGATCCCGGATCAGGGCGTCAAAAGCCTCCCAGCCCAAGATTTGCTCGATCTGCTGGTTCTGAATGATGTTGAGGGTGATGAGACCCAGGACGCTGCGGCGCTTCAGCTCCCGCCGGATCCGTCCGAGGAAGAGAGGCAAGGTCGGAAGATCGGTGACCTGATCGTAGAGGAGCTGGGAGAGGAGGTGGGGCCCCCTCTCTTGCTGTCGGAACTTTCGAGACTCCGAAACCGGAACCCTTTTGACACGAGCGGGCATGCAGGCTCCCTTCCGGCTCAGGCGGCCCCGCCGCTTTCCTCTCCGAGGAAGTTCTCTTCGCTCACATCGGAGAGAAACTTCGGCTCGGCTTTCAAAACCTGGTCGCGGCCGGCGCGCTTAGCACGGTAAAGCGCCTCATCCGCCGCACCCACGAGTTCGGACTGCGTACGGCCGTCGGAAGGAAAGGTGGCCACTCCGCCGCTCAGAGTCACCTTTCCGAGAGCCTCGCCTTCGTCGTCGTGAAAGGTGTGTCGGGCCAAGGCCTCCCGCACTTTTTCGGCGGCTCGCCAGGCGCCGTCCTTCGGTGTGTTGGGTAGGACGATTAAGAACTCCTCGCCTCCCCACCTCGCGGCGATGTCGCCCTCTCGCACCGTCTTCCGGACCAGTTCAGCCGTTTCCTTCAGCACCCGGTCACCGCTGAGATGACCGTGTGTATCGTTGAGCTTCTTGAAATGATCTAGGTCGAAAATAAAAAGAGAAATGGGTGAATGCTGGATTTCCGCTTTGTGGATGGCTTCGCCCAACAGCTCCTGGAGATATCGCTTGGTGATCAGCTGCGTCAACCCGTCGGAATTGGCCTTCTTCCTCTGGTCCTCCATCAGGCGCCTGTTAATGAGCGACATGGCCCCCAGATCCGCGATCATGGACAGCAGACGCTTTTCGAATTTCGGATGTCGCGTGATGCCGCCCACGGAGATCACTCCTTGCGTCTCCTGATTGTTCCCCAGCATGGGGGAACACAGGTCGACCTTGAACAGGAAGTGGCCTCGGGCAACCAGGTTGGCGCCGCCCGTGCGCATCTCCCGCACGAAATCCTCCTGGTCCATGGTGGTCCGCGCCAGGGCTACCCAGCCGACCTTCCCTTCTCCGAAGCGGATCTCGCGGAACGGTCCCAGGTCCTTCGGGGTATTCTTAGACTCCTTCAGGATGAGACTTTGGGGTACGTTGGGGTCGCTGAGAAAAATGAGAATCTGGCTGGGGAGAAAAATCTTGTCCACGATCTCCAAGAGGCGCTTGGGCAGCAGGGAGATATCCATCTTGCCGTCCAACTCCTTGGTGAAATCGGTGAGAATCTGAAAGAATTCTGAGAAAGTCTGATTCTCCTGCTCCAATCGAGCCTTGGATCGCTGCGACTCCCGATAAGCATCCATATCGACGAAAGTTCCCGACTCGGAAGTCACCGCACGCCGCTGGAGTTTCTCCCTTCGCCCCATTCGGGCGATGAGGAAGCCCAAAAGGAAGGCAAAAACTCCGACTCCCGTCAGGGGCCAGACCGTGACCTCGCGCAGAATGGATGGTACGTCGCTCACGGGACTCCTTGTCAGCTAACCCCCGAGTGATTCCACGCGGCTCGGGCGCGTGCAGGGAGTCGACTCCCAACGAGCAAGATCCGGGCCACGGAGACCCCTTTGGAAAGGGAGTAGACCTCCTAAGATTCCACTGACTCCGAGTTCTGAGAGCGGTTACCATCTTCTTCAAACTCAAAAGGTTGGATGGAGAAGGAGTCTTGTGGACGTCGACGAATCCGCGCCTCCTTGGAATGCGGCCTTTCGGCGCGATCCCAGGAGTGGCCATCTTTTGACACCCAGGGCGTGACGATTTTTGACGTGGTTCGACGTTGACCCTAGGTGATCGGATCGGCTATAAAGTCTCAGTTCCCGAAGCCTTGGCCGTTACCGTTTGGGGGCCCTGATGCCTGCCGGGTATTCGACCGTGGAAAGTGCTCTTGACACGCTTCTGGAGGTGGGACGCAAGGCCCGGGCTTTCGTTTCCATGCCGGTGGTTGAGGGCCTTACCCCCCGGGTCTTGCTGGATCCTGCTCGTTCGAGCGCCTGTACCACCTCAGGAGACATCCCGAGGCGACACGGTATCTTTCAGCTGGACGAGATCGGCCTGCCCCTGCTGGATCATGACGCTCTTTACGGGGATGCCTGCTTCGAAGGAATCCTAATCAAGCATGGTCGAGTCTTTCTCTTGCGTGAGCACCTCGATCGGATGTGGCGCTCCGCCCTTGAGCTGAGCATTGCCATCCCGTACGACCGGCTCTCTTTGACCCTGCACCTTCTGGAAACCATCCGACAAGTGGCGTTCGAGCCAAAGGACAACCCTTATATCCGGCTGGTCGTGAGCCGGGGACTTGGGGACTTGGGGATTAATCCCAAGAAATGCGTCGGCTCCACCCTTTTTGCCCTTGTGTCCACCATCCGGCTCTACCCCCGGGAAGCCTATGAGAACGGAATTCCCCTGGGAGTCGCCCGCACGATCCGGCGCCCGGGAGCCACCGTCCTGGATCCCCGCATCAAGAGCAACAACTACTTGAATAACGTGTTGGCCCTCCAAGAGGGTTGCGACGGCAGCTCGAATGTGGAGTGCGTGATGCTGAATCAGGAGGGATTCGTAGCTGAAGCCACCGTGGACAACATTTTCGTGGTGCTCAAAGAGGAGGGGTGGCAGAAGGATCCCTCCAGGGTCAGGGTGCTTACTCCGTCTCCCTTTTACTGCCTGAACGGGATCACCCGCCTGACTATCTTGAGGCTGGCTCGGGAGCTCGGCTACACCACGGAAGAGTCGCCCACTCTCCTTCCTCTCGACTTGGTCGGCCAGAATCGAGAGGTTTTCATGACCGGGACGGGGGCGTTCGTCATGCCCATCAGCAGCGTCGCAGGACATCGAGTTGGTAATGGCAAGCCCGGAGAGATCACACGGGCGCTCTTGAGCCGAATCACCGAAACGATGGCGGAGCCCGGATGCGGCCTCGACATCCACGCGGACTCGGAAATGGTTCGGTGTTACCTGGGTGCGTGATCGTCTCGGCCGCTTTCCCTTGCGCCTTGGCGAACAAATGCTCTCCCGTTGGGGGCTGGTTCCCGGCTCCCCCCCATGCCGCACTCTCTTCCTGGCCCTGGCTGTCGTCTGCCTTCCCGCCGCCGGAATTCAAGGGGATTCGATCCGTAACGTGCAGGATGACGTAGGACGCCGGGTGGCGCTGGAAGCCACGCCGCGCCGGATCGTCTCTCTGGCTCCCAGCGTGACCGAAACCCTGTTCGCACTTGGCGTCGGTGATCGGGTGGTCGGCGTCACCGACTTGTGCGACGATCCTCCATCTGTAAGAACGCTTCCGCGAGTGGGAGGCATGTTAAAGCCCGATTGGGAATCCGTGTTGCGGCTCCACCCGGACCTAGTAGTGGCCACCACGGCCGGAAACGACGCAGCGCTCGTCGGACAAGCGGAAAAGTTGCGCATCCCCCTTTACTTCACCGACGCTCCAAATCTGAACGGGCTTATGAACTCTCTGGTGCGCCTGGCATCTGTGGTGGGTTCTTCTACGCGAGGGAACGATCTCCGGCGCTCATTGGAGCGACGGGCCCCCACCCACGGGTACTCTTCCTGGTCTGGATTGATCCGCCGGTAGTCCCTGGTTCCGGAACCCTGCTGAGCGATGCCTTGCGCCGCGCGGGGGTCGAGTCGGTTACGGCCGACGCACCTGCCGGCTGGCCTACCTATGATCTAGAAACCCTGCTTCTCCGCAAGCCGGAGTGGATCGTCGCGGCACGCCACAACGCTTCCTCGCTATCGGGCCTGGCGGGCAGGCCGGGATGGAGGGATTTGGAAGCAATCAAGCTTGGAAGGCTCGGTACCGTCAGCCCCGCCATCGAGCGCCCGTCGCCGCGCGTGGTGGATGCGATGGAAGAGCTTCGGAAGCTCGTGAACGGCGGGCCCTCAAATTAGCGACCGCGCGGGAGGACCCGCGCGGCCTTTGGGGGGATCGCCCACCGCCCTTCCCATCCGTCATCAAGGGCGGCGGTGAAGGGGGGTTCTTGCCCCTCCACCCGTCAAGTATTCGACGTTTGGCGGGTGCGGTCAACGATGGAGTTTCCTTGCTGCTTCATTTATGCAGCAACGATCCGCAACCCGGCCGACTCTGATCTCCAATCGGAGAGCACGTGGAAGATTCTCAGCATGTAGAAAAAGACAAGGGGACCGCCTCCGAGGTCGGATTCCGGAGATTCGGGCTACGTATCGAAGTGCTTGATTCGCTCGAGCAGATCGGCTATCGGGAACCCACGGAAGTCCAGACTCTCGCGGTTCCACGGGCCATGGCGGGAAAGGACCTAATCGTCCAGTCCCGTACTGGAACGGGGAAGACGGCGGCCTTCGGCATCAGGATCGCTGAGGCAGTGGATGGTACGGATCCAGCCGTCCAAGCCCTGGTTCTCACACCAGCCCGGGAGCTGACTCTCCAGGTGTGGGCGGAAGTTTTACGCATCGGCGCCGGGCGCGGCCTTCGCTGTGTGGCGATTTACGGGGGCAGGCCCATCGAAAAGCAAATTGAAGAGCTACACTTGGGGGCGCAGACGGTGGTGGGAACTCCTGGACGAATCCTGGATCACCTAAGGCGAGGCACCATCCGATTCGACCGCCTGAGGATTCTGGTCCTGGACGAGGCCGACCTCATGCTGGACATGGGTTTCGAAAAGGAGATGCGGCAGATCTTGGATCATCTGCCCGCCGCGCGCCAGACACTCCTCTTCTCGGCCACCATCCCCCGAGCCATCGAAGCCATGGCTCACAAGTACCTGAAGGAGCCGGAAAAGCTCTTGCTGAGCGAAGACTACGTCTACGTGCGGGAAGTAGCCCACGAGTATTACATCACCAACCGGATGCAGAAGGAGCGAAGCCTGTACAACCTTCTGGAACACGAAGACCCCCCGTCCTCGATGATCTTCTGCAACACCCGCGAAGAGACTCGAATGGTGGCCAATTTCCTGGCTCGAAAGGGCTTGCCCGTGGCGATGCTTTCCAGCGATCTAAGCCAGGCGAAGCGGGAAAAGGTGATGGCTCGCTTCCGCAAGAAGGAATTGCGGCACCTCGTGGCCACCGATGTAGCCGCTCGGGGGATCGATATCGAGGAACTCTCGCACGTCTTCATCTTCTCCGCGCCAAGCTCCCCCGATCAATATGTCCACCGCGCCGGCCGAACGGGGCGCATTGGCCGCTCGGGGAAGGCCATCTCCCTGGTGGCTGCCCAGGACCTGGTCAATTTCAACAAGCTCGTGAGGGTGAACAACCTGGATGCAATCGAACGGGTGCTTCCTTCCGAAGCGGAGGTGGCGGCCCGAAAGTCCGAACACCTTCTGAAACGATTGAGAGATGCGGCGATTTCCACAGCGCCGGAGGATCTGCTGGAACTCGAGCCAGTGGCGCGTCACATCGCGGCAGAGCAAGATCGCGACACTCTCGTAGCCATGCTCCTTCAGGAGCATTTCAGTCTCCCCCCCGTGGATCTTGACGCACTCCCCGAGGAAACTGTCCGACCGCAGTCTATCTCTTCACAGGGATTCGGAAGAGGGGTGGAAGGATCGGGAGTCCGGCGCAAGAGGCGGCGGCGAAGGAATTAGGCGCGTGGAAATCTTCGGATAGGGGGAAGCGGATCGCGATTCAATGGACGATGGTGACGCTCTGAGCGCCGTCATCTCGTTCGAGCAGGGCACGGCGTCCGGCAAATCCGTCGGGAATGCGATGCCAGTGGCCGATTTTAGGCTCCCCAAACTTCCAACAAAGGAAGACGATTTCGTTTCCCAGGAGACATGGGAAATCGATGAGTCCCACCTCCGGACCGTTGACTACACAGCCGTACGACTGGATGGCCTGGATGGTTCCGTTGATCTCTTTGAGGAGACGAGG
The DNA here is from genome assembly GCA_003222305.1 of Acidobacteriota bacterium. Classification (GTDB taxonomy): domain Bacteria; phylum Acidobacteriota; class Polarisedimenticolia; order Gp22-AA2; family AA152; genus AA152. The sequence goes on from QHVQ01000085.1 coordinate 14,416, forward strand.
GGCCACGCCGCGGGACTCGAGGCGCTGGGCTACCTCAGAGTCACCCGGTTGGAGGCTCTTCTCATGTGTGGCGCTCTCAATCTCTTCACGGATCTGGGAGAAGGCACGCAGCATTCGATCCACCATCGGGCGGATCTTCTCCACAACTTCCTGGGCTTCTTGGACCGTGAAGAGCTTCGGCTCGCTGGGTTCCGCATCCATAATTCTCTCCTCGCCGGGAAAGTCTAGTCGAGACTCGGCTAGCGTTCAACCTAAGTGAGAGAGCGCAGCGGACCCGAGACCGGGACCCTCCGGGGTAGAAGCTTTACGGCGCATCCCCTCGGGTACTCTTGGTGGTGTCTCGGTCTCGCTCTCCTGATCACCACAGTGGCGTTTGCCGTTGGACGGGTCCGTGCGCTGAATCCCTGGGAGCTGTCAAAGGCCGTCCCTTGTGTCTTCCTTCTCCTGAGCGGTTACTTCGCCCTTTCGGATAGGCGCATCCGATCCTTCCTCGCCGCGTGGGTGGGCCGCTCCGCATGCCGCGCCATCCTGCCCGTGCAATTCCTGGCCCTTCCTTACGTCCTCTACGCCTTGCTGCTGGATCGTTTCTCTCCTGGCGGACTTCTGGAGCTCCTCGTTTATTTGAACCTGCCCCTGCTCGTCCTGGCGTCCCGACGGGGTCGGGGAGAATCTCTCCTGGCTGACTTCGCAGCCTTGCTGCTAATCTGGCTGCCCCTCGAGATGCATTGGGTGGCCCCCATCTGGACCTGGCCCCCGGGACAGAAGGGCTATTTTCTTTATGGCCTTCTGGCTACCCTGCTTGCAGTCTATCTCTTCGACGTGCTTCGGGGCCTGCCGGGCATAGGATTTACACTTCTTCCGAAGAAGAGTGACTGGGGGCTGGCACTCGCCGCATTCCTGGCCTTCGTCCCCCTCGGGCTAGGCATCGGAATCCTCTCGGGCTTCCTGAGGGTATCCCCTCACCTTCCGTCTCCCCTGAGCGGCCTTGTTAGAATGTCAGGAATCTTTCTCGTGACAGCCATTCCTGAAGAACTTCTGTTCCGTGGGCTCTTGCAAAACCTCCTCCGACGCTGGACGGGACGGCCTTTTTTCTCGATAACGGTTGGTGCAGTGCTTTTTGGGTTGGCCCACCTGAATGTCGGCTCCCGGTCAGACTGGCGGCTCGCGTTGCTTGCCACGCTGGCCGGGGTGGCTTACGGGTGGGTTTACGAGGCCGGAGGCACGCTGATGGCGCCAGCGCTGACCCACACCTTCGTCAATTCCTTATGGATGTTCCTGTTCCCCAGATAGGAAAGCCTTTGCGGCGATGCGGGGCACGGGTATAATTCCCGGCGCCGAATCGAACACCGCGCGGAGGACGGGCCCTGAGACGATGAAGCGCCGTGTGATCATCAACGCCGATGAAATGGGAATCGATGAGCCCCGGAGCCACGGAATTCTGGAGGCCCACGAGAAGGGCGTGGTCACCAGCGCTTCCATCATGGCCAACAGCCCCTTCCTGGAGAGGCTGGCGGCCCTTCTTCGGGAGCACCCCGGATTGGGTGTTGGCGTTCACCTGAACCTCACGGATGGATCCCCCATCCTTTCCCATCCCCGCACATTGGCTGATCGCCAGGGCCGATTCTTCGAGAAAATCGAGACACGCCGCCGCCTCATGGAGGGAAGACTCGACCTGGAAGAGATTCGGTCGGAGTTCGATCTCCAGATCCGAAGAGTGAAGGACGCCGGCATCGATCCCACTCATCTGGACTCACTGCACCACATCCATGTCTATCCCGGGGTGATGTCGGCCGCCTGCTGGGCGGGGCGCCGGCACGGAATACAAAAGGTGCGGCTACCACGGGAGCCTGTGCCCGCCCCCGGCAGCGTGTCCCCTCAGGTCTACTGGGAACTGGTCCGCTACCAGGGACTCGTCGCCAAGGCTGCCGAAGTGCTTTTTGCCGAGGGGGTCCGGACTTCCGACCATTTTCGGGGAATCGCCCTTTCGGCCGGAGTCCACTTCGATCGATTCTTGGATGCGCTGGCCCGCTTGCCCGAGGGAACAACCGAAATCATGGTGCGACCGGGGCGTCGCGAGGCGGGAGCAAAAAACTTCTCGTCGGAGGATCGGGAGAAAGAGCTGAGGATTCTCACCGATCCAGGGATTCGAACTGCCGTCTCCGAGTACGGTCTCGAGCTCATCAGCTACCGAAAGCTTTGAGCGGTTCGGCCTCAGTCCGACTCGTCGTTTCCGAAGATCGTCCACCAATGCCGCTTGCTGTGTACTTCGCACCGTTCCAGCGGCTCGGTTCCCTCGATGAACAGCTCTTCAATCTTCTGCGGACATTTCCAGGTGGCCAATTGCCCCGTCTCGGGATCCACGCTGTCCCGCACCAGGCCTTCAGGCTCGGCGAAATCCTCTTTGCCCACTCGTCCGGAGCCCATCATGAAATCCACCCAGATGGGAAGTGCGGCCTGCGCGCCCGTGAGGCCCAGCGCCCGGTTATCGTCGTATCCAACCCAGACCAGCGCCAGCAGCTCGGGGGTGTATCCTACGAACCAGGCGTCCCGAAGGTCGTCGGTAGTTCCCGTCTTTCCCGCCGCTATTCCTGAGAAGCCCAACGCCGCCGCGGACGAAGCGGTACCCCGCTGCAGGACCCCTTTGAGGAGATCCGTGATCAGGTAGGCTGCTTGGGGGGACACCACCCGCGCTTCCGGCGGCACCTCCGGTTCCAGTGTGCGTCCACGACGATCGGTCACGGCCCGAATGGCCCGGACCGATTTTCGAATCCCGCCGGAGGCAAGCGTCGCGTAAGCGGTGGCCATCTCCAGCGGAGCCACTTCTGCGGTGCCCAGCGCCAGGGAGGGCACCGAGGGCATGCGACTTTCCACACCGCAACGATGAGCGACGGTAATGACATGGTCCAGACCCACGCGCGTGGCTGCCCGGATAGTAGCCACGTTGATGGATTCCTCCAAAGCCCTTCTTGCTGTCACCGTGCCGTGGAACTCGTGGTCATAATTCTGCGGGGAATAGGGTTTACCCCCTGACACCAGCTCGAGGGGCGAGTCGTCCAGGGGCGTGGCGGCAGTGAAGGAAAAGCCGGGCTCATACTGGGCCCGGTCGAAACCCGCCAGGTAAACGAAGGGCTTGAAAAGGGAGCCGGGCTGGCGGCGGGCCTGGTAAGTTCGATTGAACTGGCTCACGCGATAATCCCGGCCCCCTACCAGGGCAAGGATGGTACCGTCCGAAACTCGCAGCGCGACCAGCGCCCCCTGAAGCGATCCACGAGGATTCTTGCGCAGCACCGAAAAGGAGCGCTCCAGCCGATCTAGTCCTGTCCCCAGAGATTCCTCCGCCTGTTCCTGGAGGTCGGGATCCACTGTACTGAAGATGCTCAGCCCCGTCCCCGAAGGGGGAGAATCGGGGAAAACTCTTCGCACCTCCTCTTCCAGAAAATCCACCAGGTACGGGGCGCGATAGTTCACCGATCGCTGCCGGGTCACTCCGAGGTCTGACGACTTCGCCGCCAGGTACACCTTCTCCGTCAGGTCCCCGGTCTCGACCATGGATTTCAAAACGCGATTGCGCCTGGCCAAGGCCGATGTCGGGTTCCGGTAGGGGTTGTAAAGGCCGGGACTGCTAATCATCCCCGCCAGGAGCGCCGATTCGGACAGGTTCAACTCCGAAGGACGCTTCCGGAAATAGAAGCGGGACGCTTCCCCCATGCCGCTGATGGCCACCGGCCCTTTCTGGCCCATGTAGACCTCATTGAGATAAGCCTCCAGGATCTCATTCTTGGTGTACCTAGCCTCGAGCAGCAAGGCCGCCGTCGTCTCCAGCACTTTTCGCAGCAGGTCCCTCTTTCGATTGGCGTAGAGGTTCTTGGCCAGCTGCTGGGTGATGGTGCTCCCCCCCTGGACGGCACGGTGCTGGGTCAGATCTACGTAGAGAGCGCGGGCCATTCCACGTGGGTCCACTCCAGGATGGTGGTAGAAGCTTCGGTCCTCCACGGAGAGAACCGCAGTACGCAGAGGCTTTGGAAACTGGTCCAGCGCGTACCAGGTTCGTTCTTCCTGAATCTCCCGGTAGAAGGTGGCAACCAGCTCGGGCTCGATGCGGGTCTCGGAAAGATGTCTGCCACTGTCCATGCTCGTGATGCGCCGGATCCGGTTGTCCCGGAATTGAATCCTGACGCGATCCCCTGGAAAGCGCCCGGAGGGATAGTCGAACTCTCTGAGCGCGATCCGGAGCTCTCTGCCAGCCAGGACGTACTCTCCCGCGCGCGCCGGCCCGGCTTCCACTCTTCGGTAGCCCAGGCGGGCCAGTCTGGCCAGTAGTGAATAGGCGGGTATTTCCTTCCCCTCGGCGAGATCAAAGCTGTCCGAGTAGAGACGGGACGGGAACTGTTCCTGGCGCGCTGCGAAGCGGCGTGTGACGTCCAGATAAATCAGGCCCAAAGTGACCAGCGCCACCAGGGCGAAGAAAAGGAGAAGTCGCAGGAAGATTTCTCGCCTACTCTGCTTCGCTCCTCGTGCCTTTGTCGAGAGGGAGGGTTGTTTCGTCAGTCGCGAGGAATTAGTCACTGGGGTTCCTCTCGCACGCGTCAAGAAAAACCTGAATCACAATTGTTGCACGGCTAGTTGCGAGACAGGGAGAGTCAAGTGCAGAAACCATACGACCCATCGGATCTCGATTCTGTAAGCGCCTTGCAAAGGCATGCAGGCAGGTCATATTTGAGTCCAAAGAGAGGTTCAGTTTCCAAGATTCCCGGGGAGGAACCCGCATGAAAAGAATCCTGCTCGTCCTGGCCGGTACAGCTTGTATGGTTTCCGGTTTGGCTCTGGCCAGCACCCAACCCGCTCCCCCAAAGTCCGTGGCCCCCGCCACGGCCCGCCGCTTTCACAAGATCACCATCATAGCGGTGGAGGGCAAGATCACGCCCGACGTGATCCGTGTTCACCGCGGTGATCTGGTCCGGCTTACCTTCCAACCCAAGGATGGAACTTATGCAGTTTACATTCCGATCCTGAAGCTGAAGGGAAAGGCTACACCCGAGCGTCCCGTCACGTTCGAGTTTGCGGCCAGCTCCGAGGGCGAATACGAAATGCGTTGCAGGAAATTCTGGGGCGTGAAGCACTGGTCGGAGAATGGCAAAATCGTCGTAGAATAGCTGCTCTCTTCTTCCCCTCCCTCGCCCAGAGGCCGCATTCCGCCAGCCAGTCGGCGACGGTGCCCTGCTCCGTCGACCGGCGGCCGCATCTCGGCGAGGGGATCGGCGCGCAGGGTGAGCAGATCGGCTTTCCTCCCATGCAGTCCCCACCGCCGCCACTTATCTCGGTTCGCCGGCCAAGCAGGGGGCCAGTGTCTCATGTCTCCTCCCCTACCTCTATGAACAGCGCGTTTCTGTGCTCCCTGAAAACTCCCGCAGGATCCAGGCGGAGCTTACGTCGGGCGCCGCGCACCCTGTCGAAAACGCATGCAGAGCCCTCGTTCTTGCGATTAGCAGTTCATTCTCCATGGTCGAGGGGGACTTGTTGCGTGCGGGAAGCAGGGGCGCCACGGGTCCAAGCGCGACCATGAAAGCCCCGTGAATGGCTTGCAGTTCCGACCCGAACAAGAACGTCCCCACGATACCACGACCCGGCTCATCCACTTCCTTCGAGTTCATCGATC
>QHVQ01000009.1:0-45524 GCA_003222305.1 Acidobacteriota bacterium
CTTCTTCCCCTCCCTCGCCCAGAGGCCGCATTCCGCCAGCCAGTCGGCGACGGTGCCCTGCTCCGTCGACCGGAGGCCGCATCTCGGCGAGGGAATCGGCGCGCAGGGTGAGCAGATCGGCTTTCCTCCCATGCAGTCCCCGCCACCGCCACTTATCTCGGTTCGCCGGCCAAGCAGGGGGCCGGTGTCTCATGTCTCCTCCCCTGAATCTATGAACAGCGCGTTTCTGCGCTCCCTGAAAACTCCCGTAGGATTCAGGCGGAGCTTACGTCGGGCGCCGCGCACCCTGCGAAAACGCATGCAGAGCCCTCGTTCTTGCGATTAGCAGTTCATTCTCCATGGTCGAGGGGGACTTGTTGCGTGCGGGAAGCAGGGGCGCCACGGGTCCAAGCGCGACCATGAAAGCCCCGTGAATGGCTTGCAGTTCCGACCCGAACAAGAACGTCCCCACGATACCACGACCCGGCTCATCCACTTCCTTCGAGTTCATCGATCCGGATAGGTAGCCGTGACTACGGTGTGGATGCCACCCCGGATCTTGAAGTCTCCCACCACGCGCATGCGAAGGGGCCGGCAGGCCTCGACGAGATCCTCGAGGATTCGGTTGGTGACGTCCTCGTGGAACGCTCCTTCATCGCGGAAGGACCAGAGGTAGAGCTTCAGGGATTTCAGCTCCAAGCACAGTTCGGACGGGGTGTATGTAATGTGGATGGTGGCGAAATCGGGCTGCCCCGTTCGTGGGCAAAGACAGGTGAACTCGGGGCACTCGAAGCTAATCTCGTACTCACGTCCCGTTCGCGGGTTAGGGAACACCTCCAGGCTGCGACCGGGTAGGCTGGGCAAGTGTACCTCCTCCTGGTAAGCTGCATTATAGGATTCAATCTCCAAAGCGTCATGTAGACGAGGACAGCCCAGTCCCAGGGCAGGCACACCGGCCTCCTCATTCCTGGTTGAGTTCCGCAGCCTGAGACAAATCAGGACCTCTGGCTAAAGTGACCTATTGACCCAGTCAATACATGCTTAATTACTTGTATTTAAACGTATTACAAAAATATACATTTTCTAACTAATAAGACTTGACAATCTCACACTAATAGCCTATCTTGTGCAGCGAACAAAGGAGGCCGGAGCGGTCTCTAACTCAAAGGGAGGTATATTATGGCACTGGTCAGGTTCCAGCCCTTCGTGGATGACTTTCAGGCACTCCAGGACAGAATCAATCGGATCTTCCAGGACACCTCAGTTTCGCGCTTCGGTGGCGATGAAACCATGGGGGCCTGGACTCCCCTCTGTGACATTTATGAGGAGGGGGACAACATCGTAGTCAAAGCGGAACTCCCGGGAGTCGACAAGAGCAACATCGATGTCCAGGTCGAGAACAACGTCCTGACGCTCAGGGGCGAAAGGAAGCGCGACAACGAAGTGAAATCCGAGAATCTCTACCGCACCGAGCGCTTCTTCGGCGCGTTCACCCGTTCCTTCACGCTTCCCGTTAGCGTGGATACGGAAAAGATCCGGGCGGAGTACAAAGACGGGGTGCTACAGGTGTTCCTCCCCAAAGTGGAGGAAGCGAGGCCTCGCAAGATTAAGGTCTTGACTTCATAAGGTCTGCTTCTGCTTCGCTTGACAGGCGACCCCTTGCCGGTAACAGTCTTCCGGCGAGGGGTCTTTTTTAGGACCATTAAGGCCGCTCCTCGACAGCGTCCGGGCAGTACCTTCATTCCAAAGACAAAGGGGAGCGCCAGGCAGGCCACAAGAGCACAGGTAGGTCAGATCGATGTGCACAGACTCCGCGCACTGACATGCAGGTGATACGAAAATAGGTCACGGGCCTGGTGCACAGACTTGCCATGGGATGCCCCAAAAAAGCCGATCTGCTCAGGCGTGCAAGAGCAGCGACGGAACCGACCTGTATCGACGACATCCCAGACCGCAGGTGATAAAGTCCAAGGGCGGATGCCTAGATACCCCGGGGTGGCTGAGAACGCGCAGTAGCACGAGGCGACCCCGGCTTGGTGAGGGGACCTTGATTCAGGCTCCGTACAGTCGCTCGGCTCCCGCGTACACCTGCATCGTCCGTCCCCGGAGGAATCCCGCGAGCAGCATCCCGGCTTCCCTTGCCAGGTCCACCGAAAGGCTCGAGGCGCCAGAAATGCCCGCCAGGGCTGGAATCCCGGCCATGAGGGCCTTCTGGGTTATTTCGAAGGAGAGTCGCCCGCTCACAAGAAGCAGGTGAGCCTTCACCGGCACCCCCTCGTCGAGAAACGCAGAACCCACCACCTTGTCCACGGCGTTGTGTCGCCCCACATCTTCCATCAGCACCCGGAGACGGCCCTCCGGGGTGAACAGGGCCGCGGCGTGAAGGGCCCCCGTTTCGCAGAAGATTCCCTGGGAGCTCCGAAGCAGATCGGGAAGGGCATAAAGGACTTCCGGATCGAACCGAGACGGGTCGTTCAAGGAAGACGCAGCCTGCCGAACCGCATCGATGCTGGAGCGCCCGCAGATGCCACAGGAAGAGGAGACATAGAAACGTCGCTGCCACCCCTCATCGGGAGGCGGCGCCCCGGGGTCTGTGAGCACGTTCACCACGTTGCCTCGCCGATCCTCACCTTCCTCTTCACAGTGGACGATGGCACCCACTTGAAAGGCGCTCGTAAGAATCCCTTCGGTGAACAGGAAGCCAGCTGCCAGCTGGAAGTCGTGTCCTGGGGTCCGCATGGTCACGGCTACCGGCTTGCCGTTGAGCCGGATCTCGAGGGGCTCCTCTACGACGAGCGGATCTCGTCCTTTCAGGCGTTGGGTGCCATCCCAACGAACGGAGTCGACTCGACGTATGGGCTGCAGGCTCATCAGGGGACCGCTAGCTTATTCCGCCGAAAGCATAGCACGCGTTTCGGAGAGTTTTGGGAGTTATCGCTTGTTCCGGATCTCAATGTCCCAATACAGTCCAGAAATCACCCTTGAGGTTGAAGTAGAGATAAGCAAGGGGGTGTGAGAAATCCAGGGCCTGGAGGGTCGAGAGGATTCGCCCGTCGTAGGTGAGCTGGTCCACCACGAACGGAGCGGCCGCCAGAAGGTCGGCCACGGCATGGCTGCGCGGACATGGCTCCACGCGATTCTCCAAGGCCTTGAAAATTCGGTAAATGCCGGCGATAGGAAAGCTCCCCCGAACGGGCCCGCCTCCCTGGAAGGTCCCCCGAAACGGAGTGCCTACGACCCGAAAGGCCCCTCCCAGCCTCCGCACCAGACTCAAGTCGTCGCTGAGTACCTCCCCCTTGCTGGATGTCGCGGCCAGTGTGGATTTTCCACTGCCCGACGCTCCCACGAAGAGATATCCCCGACCTTCCACCGCGAGACTCGCCGCGTGGAGAAGCGCCCCCCCCTCGGCCACAGCCAGCCATGCGGTACAGACTCGTAGGTAGTTCTCCACGCACCAGGGTGCTTTCTCGAATTCCGCGCGCGCCAGTGCCATCTCGCCGCGCCGCTGCTCAATGGAGATCCAGCCCGCAAAGCCGAAGGACTGCACCAAAAGGATTGGCCCTTCCCATCTTAGGCTCAGTGGATGCGGCGCGCCCGCAGGCACCAGGTCCGGCAAGACGAAGTGGTTCATCTCCACGCTCAGCAATCGCACTCGAAACGCTTCCTTGGCTCCACTCCCCGAGAACTGGTCATAGCGGTCCGCCAGCAGCTCGCCCAGCACCGAATCTGCTCCCACCAAGGAGAATTCCCAGCCCCCGATGTTCACCCCTAGCGGCGGCTCGCTCCCGCGGCTCGAGAGGTTCGCGAAGAAGGATTGCGGGGGAGGCGGGAAGCGGTTCAGAGTCAAATTGTCACCTCGAGGACTTCAATGTGGCCCTCTTCCCGACATCGCCACCAGCCTCGCGACTACAACGAAACGGCGAGGAGCGGGCCCTATGTAGTGGAAAGGATAGCAAGTCACCAGCGTGAGGACAGGCTGGTCACCCGGATCCAAGACCGATGTCTTCGAAGGATCGATTACTTGGGCGGATTCCACTTGATAAACGGCGGTTCCATTTGCCCCTTCCAGGTCCACCCTGTCGCCGGGGCGAAGGGAGCCCAGGTGACGAAAGTGGAGGTCCCGATGGCCCGCGATGATGCAATTCTCGGGCTGCCCCGGAAGCGCCGATCCGACAAGATGCCCCGGCGCTCTTAGCAGATCACGCGGCTCAGTCCCCTCGATGACGGTGACACTCAAACCGATTTTTTGAATCCGGAGGCGGGCGAATGGAAAACCGGTAGGGGGTCCCGCACCATGAAGCCGGGTGGCCGCTGGTAGGACCTCCTCAGCATGGCTGGCCTGCCAAGCCGGCGAATGAAGATAGCCTGTGAGCGCCACCGCGAGGACGGCGGCGCCCGCCAGGACCAGTACGGCACCCACCAGGGCGCTAGGGCTTCTCAGGGAAAGCGCTCTATGCGGCGTTCTGCCTCAGCAAGAGCACACCTATTCCCGTCAAAACGAGACCCGAAAGAGCCAGCAGCGGAAGAGAGCTCCCGGTGGCTGGCATGGATCTCGATGGCTTCTCCTCGGAGGGCTCCTGCGCCGCCGGCTCGGGCGTCGCCGACTCTTGCGCCGGGACCTCCTTCACCTCCGCCGGTGCAGGGGTAGGATTCGGCACGCGAGGGGCCTCGGCCACTTCGGGCTTCGGCGTTGAAGCGGTCTCGACGGTCGAAGGCTCGCTGAGAGCCTCGCCTTCCCCTCCCCACGGATATTCAAGATGGTGGCTGGTCAGACTCTGGTAGGTCTCATCATCCAGGAGTCCCCGGTCATTCAGTGAATGAGCCGATTGGTACTGCGAGAGAGCGCGCTGGGTGTGCCCGTCGAGGATCCCAGGGGTGAAAGCTCCCTGAGACAGATACCCTTCCCTCACCAGTACTTCCTGAGCTTGCAGAGTGTCCGCGCTGTTGTTGAAGACGTGGCTGTCCTCCGCCCAGAGTGGCGCCATACCAAAGACCAGCAGCAACCCGGCGGTCATGGCGATCATTCGGATGATTCGTGCTTTTCTCATCTTTCCTCCTTCCCGGCGAAGTTACGCTCACGCCTCGGCCCGGTTTTCCGCACTGCGTGGGTGATCCTTTGTCCCTAGTTCGGCTTAATGTATCATGCGCCGAATCATCGCTTCAAGATCATTTCCCCTCAAGACGCGCTGAGGGATGCGCCGGGTATGCTATGATGCGCCGCGTTTGGCAGGCAATCATGGAGGCTTGTGTCATCCTTGGCACGTTCGCCCCCGATGCTGATGCGGCCATCGAATCTGTCCGGATGCGCTTGATAACCCGATCGTTCCCATCCTCCTACGGGTCTCCCTGACCCGATGATCGGGCGATTTTCTTAGGCCCCGCTGATGCAAGCACCCTCATGGGAAGACGCCCGGAAAGCCCGCGAAGTTGTCAGCCGCGCCTTGCACCGAACTCCGCTGGTGGGGTCCGAGACGCTCAGCCGACTCACAGGCCACCGGGTCCAGCTCAAGCTGGAAAATCTGCAGAAAACGGGCTCCTTCAAGCCGCGGGGCGCGCTGAATCACATGGCTGCTCTTTCTCCCGAAGCGAAGGTGCGGGGCGTGATCACCATCTCCGCTGGTAATCATGCACAGGGAGTGGCTTATGCGGCGAAGGTCCTGGGACTCAGCGCCACGGTCGTGATGCCCGAGAGCGCTTCCCCGACCAAGGCGGAGGCGGCCCGCGGCTACGGGGCCGAAGTGATCCTGCACGGTGACGTGGCGGCCGCCTTCGCGAAGGTGCGGGAGTTGGAGCGTGATCGAGGGTTGCATTTCGTCCATCCCTTTGATGACCCGAGGGTCGTGGCCGGCCAGGCGACTCTTGGGATGGAAATCGTCGAGGACTTACCCGACTTGGATGCGGTTTTGGTGGGCATCGGTGGCGGGGGACTCATCTCGGGTGTGGCCTGGGCAGTGAAGGAGCTGCGTCCCGGGGCACGGGTGATTGGGGTGGAGCCGGAGGGAGCCGACACGATGCATCGGAGCCGCCGGGAGGGAAAGCCTGCGCGGCTCGAGAAGACGACCACCATCGCAGACGGCCTTGCCGCCCCATTCGCGGGGGAACTCAATTTCTGCTTGGTGGAGCGTTACGTGGATGAGCTGGTTCGAGTCACCGACTCGGAGATAGTGATGGCCATGCGGCTCCTCTTCGAGCGGTGCAAGACCGTGGCGGAGCCGGCGGGGGCCGCTGCCCTCGGCGCATTGCTGGCGCGGAAGATCTCGCTGAACCCTGAAAGCCGCGTCTGTTGCGTGATCAGCGGCGGTAACGTCGGAGCGGACGCGCTCGCCAGCCTGTTCAGCCTCCCGGCCTGACTCGAGCGCGACGCCGCCGACTTCGTCCGCTAGGGGCCCAATCTCTTTTCGATCACTTCGCGCGCCTGGCGCGCCACATTCTCCGCGGTAAAGCCGAACTGCTTCATCACGTCTTCAAGCGGCGCCGACGCTCCGAATCTAGTCATCCCTACGAACGCTCCCGCGGGTCCGATGTAGCGCTCCCATCCCATGGAGACAGCCGCCTCGACGGCCAATCGGGGCGTGATTCTCGGTGGTAGGACACTCTCACGGTATTCGCGGGGCTGCCGCTCGAAGAGCTGCCAACTGGGAAAGCTCACCACCCGGGCTGCGACGGGGCGCTCCCCATTCTCCAGGAGTTTCTGGGCCTCGAGTGCGACGGAAACCTCGGAGCCGGAGGCCATCAGGATGAGTTGGGGCTCCGCATTGCGGGCCTCGGAGAGGATGTAGGCGCCCTTCTCCACCATGGCCGCCGGGGGGAATCGGTTCCTGTCCAGGACTGGCAGCTTTTGCCGACAAAAGACCAGCGCAACCGGACCCCCTTGGTGCCGGACGGCGATCTTCCACGCCTCCACCGTCTCGGTGGCGTCGGCCGGTCGGATTAGCACCAGGTGCGGGATGGCCCGAAGAGCCGCCAGGGATTCCACAGGCTGGTGGGTGGGGCCGTCCTCGCCCAAACCAATGCTGTCGTGCGTGAACACGTAAATCGGGCGAATCTCCATGAGCGCCGCCAGCCGGATGGAGGGACGCATGTAGTCGGAGAAAATCAGAAACGTCCCCCCGTAGGGAATCAATCCCGACAGGGCCATCCCGTTCATCATGGAGCCCATGGAGTGCTCGCGGACGCCGAACCAGATGCTCCGTCCCTGATAGTTCTCTTGCGAGAAGTCGGGAAAGCCTTTCACATAGGTCTGGGTGGAACCTCCCAGGTCCGCCGATCCACCAAGGAATTCCGGGACTTTGGCACAGAGGGATGCGATCACCTTTCCCGAGGCCTCCCGCGTGGCGAGCGGCTTGGTGTCGCCACCGAAAACTGGAAGCTCGGCGTCCCAGCCCGCCGGCAGATCTCCTCGCCAAATTCGCTCCAGTTCCCTTGCCTCGGAAGGGAAAGCTCTTTGATATCCCCTCCAGATCTCCATCCATTCCCCTTCCAGCCGGGCGCCTATCTCCAAGGACCTGCGGAAGTGGGCCAGGGCCTCCGGAGGCACCAGGAAAGTGGCCTCCTCGGGCCAGCCCAGGGCCCGCTTCGTCAGCCGGACCTCTTCGGCTCCCAGGGGCGAGCCGTGAGCCTCTGCCGAATCCTGCTTATGGGGACTCCCGTAGCCGATGTGTGTTCGGGCCAGGATCAAAGAGGGGCGGGAAACCTCCAGGCTCGCTTCGTCGAGGGCCCCCTCGACCGCCTCTAAATCGTTGCCATCGATGGCGCGGGTATGCCATCCGTAGGCCTGGAAACGCTTCTCGACGTTCTCGGTGAAGCATTTGCTAGTCGGACCGTCCAGACATATCGAGTTCTGATCGTACAGATAGATGAGATTGCCGAGCCCGAGATGCCCCGCCAGGGAGGCGGCCTCGCTGGCAACGCCTTCCATCAAGTCCCCGTCGCTCACCAGGCCGAGGATCCGATAGTCCAGCAGCCGAAAGTCTTTCCGATTGTACCGCGCGGCGAAATACTTCTGCGCAACTGCCATCCCCACGCCGTTACCGAATCCCTGTCCGAGGGGGCCCGTAGTGGTCTCCACTCCTGCCGTCAAGCCATGCTCGGGATGCCCGGGTGTCCGACTCCCCCATTGGCGGAAACGCTGGATTTCCTCCATGGGCAAGTCGTAACCCGTGAGGTGAAGGAGAGAATAAAGAAGCATCGACCCGTGACCCGCTGACAAAACGAAGCGGTCCCGGGCGGGCCAGAGAGGATGGGCCGGGTTGTAGCGTAGAAAACGGGTCCATAGGACATAAGCCATGGCGGCTGCTCCCATGGGAAGGCCTGGGTGTCCCGATTTCGCCTTTTCCACCGCGTCCATGCTCAACGTGCGTAGGGTATTGATGCAGAGACGATCCAAATCGTGTGAGGGCTGCATGCCGACTCCTGCTGGCTCAGGTGGCTGTCGCGTTCAGCTCATGGTAACACATGCCATCCAACCATCCCGGGACTGGGGTCCTTTCCCGAGAGTCCGGTCCCGGGAACTTTCTCCCGGCTCCCGTCGTAGGATGGTGTGGAAACGCAACGCAGAGGAGAAAACCATGTGCCGACACCTGATCGTCCTGCCTCTCGCCCTCGTCGCTATGGCACTGCTGGCCCCTCCCCTTGCGGCCGGCGAAGCTACCCGCACCGTGCGCCTGGAGCTCTCCGCGGATCGCAACGGCCCCTTCGCAGTGGAGAACCTGGCGGGGACCATGCGGATCTCGGCCGGTCCAGGGAACAAGGTGGTGGCAGTCGCCACCCTACACGCGGAGAGTGAAGCGCTGGCGGAGGGAATGCGCCTCCAGCAAGTCATCGGGGAGAAGGGTCTGCCGACTCTCCGGGTCGAGTACCCGCTGGCGGAGCACGAATCCCTCCGGTACCGGCCCAATGATTCCGAAGGAGAGCACCACGGGATTTTGGAGAATTTCTTTGGCGGCACCTCCTCCCTCAAATATGCCGGCAGGAGCGTTAAGGTGAGCGGGAACAGCGGAGTTTTCATGTATGCCGACCTGGAGGTTCAACTCCCGGCTCGTCCGGTGCAGGGCACTTTTAGGAATCTGGTGGGGCGCATTACCGCCGCGGGAGTCCGGGGGACGCTTCTGTTCGACTCCGCCAGCGGCAACATCGACCTCGACAGGGTCAAGGGCACGATCAAGGCGGACACCGGCTCCGGAGATGTGAAAGCTACCGGCCTCGAGGGGACCTTTCGGTGCGACACCGGGAGCGGGAACTGCAACCTGACCGGCTTCCAAGGGGACGAGCTATCATGCGACGTGGGCTCCGGTAACATCCGGCTGAAATCTTTGCAGGCCCGCCTGCTTTCTGCCGACACCGGCTCGGGCAACGTCCGGGTGGAAGACGCCAACCTGGAGAATTTCAAAGCGGACACGGGAAGTGGCGACGTGTTGCTGGAGTCTGTGGGACCTCGCCTGGTTAAAATCAAGGCCGACACCGGGAGCGGCGACGTGGTGCTGCGATTGGCACCGGAGGCCTCATTCGAGGCGCTGGCCGACCAGGGAAGCGGTGACTTGCGCGTGGGCTACAAGGATGCGCAGCCAATCCATAAGGGTCGTGAGGTGATAGGGTATCGTCGGGGCGACTCGAAGATTCGGATCGACGTCAGCACCGGCAGCGGGAACCTGGATATTCGGCCGGCCCGCTGATCCCGAGGCTGGCGATCAGGAGCCTTTCATGGAAACCAGGCAGGCCCAGGGCACGAACGAAATGGACTTTGCCCGGGGCCTGTTTCGGGAGTATCAAGCGGAGTTGGGCATCGACCTCTGCTTCCAGGGTTTTGAGCGGGAACTGGCCAGTCTCCCGGGCGACTACGCGCCGCCCAACGGCCGGCTCCTGCTCTCCTGGGTGGAAGGCAGCCTGGCGGGGTGCGTCGCGCTGCGAAGGATTGACCAAGCCATCTGTGAGATGAAGCGCCTTTACTTGCGTCCGGGGTTCCGTGGACAAGGCCGCGGTCGACACTTGACCCTCTCCTTGATCCAGGAAGCTCGTAGCATCGGCTATCAAAAAATGCGGCTCGACACACTCTCCGTCATGAAGGCGGCAGTCGCACTCTATCGCTCTCTGGGCTTTGGTCCCATCCCTGCCTACCGTCAGAATCCCATCGAAGGTACCCTCTATCTGGAGCTGGACTTGTTCCTTCCGGTGGAGCCCGCTCCTCCCTCTGGCTAGCGTTTCTCCATCGTTGTGTCCGGCGACCCCATTGAATTCTTGGGAAGGTTGTGGTCTCCTTCTCCCGCTTTCCCAGGATCCCTTTCTCGGAGTCTCTCCCTGCCGGAGGTCGCCATGACCCGCCCCCATAAGCGCTATCAGCGTCCCGGGACCTCGCCCGGAATCCTTCGGCCTCCTGACGTCTCCCGCGTCGCTCAGGTTTCCATCCGGGTGATGGATTACAACTCCGAATCGCTGGAGGAGCACGAAGTGGCGGCGCTGGAGGAATGCTTCGACTTCCGGGACCGTCCCACGGTCACCTGGATCGATGTGTGTGGCTTGCAGAATATGGATCTGCTTCAGAAACTCGGGAGCCACTTCGGACTTCACCCGCTCGCTTTGGAAGATGTAGTTAACGAGCACTGCTTCATCGTGATGAAAGAGTTGCGGCTGGCTGGCGGGGTGGAGGCCGACCAGATTAGCCTCTTCCTGGGGAAGGGATGGGTCATCACCCTCCAGGAATCCCCCGCCGATCCCTTCGAGCCGGTGCGAGAGAGGATCCGCCGCGGGAAGGGGCGAATCCGGAAGATGGGAGCCGACTATCTCGCCTACGCCCTCATCGACGCCCTGGTGGACGGCGTCTTCCCCATGCTGGAGCAGCTTGGCGAGCGGCTCGAGGATCTGGAAAGGGACCTGGTGGGAAATCCCGGCCGGAAAACGCTGCAGGGAATTCACTCTCTCAGGAGGGAGCTCCTCTATCTCCGTCGCGCCGCCTGGCCCCAGCGGGAGGTGATCCACGCGCTCCAGCGGGAGGAGTCCCCCTTGGTCCAGCCCGATACGCGCATCTACCTGAGGGACTGTTACGACCACACCATCCAGATCCTGGATCTGGTGGAGACCTACCGGGACCTGGCGGCCGGAATGCTGGAAGTGTATCTCTCGAGCATCAGCAATCGGCTCAACGAGATTATGAAGGTTCTCACCGTCATGGCAACCATCTTCATTCCGCTCACCTTCCTGACGGGTCTCTATGGCATGAACTTCAGCACCGCCGCAAGTCCTTGGAACATGCCAGAGCTGAACTGGTACTGGGGCTACCCGGCTCTCCTACTGCTCATGCTCGGAGTGGCAGGTCTGATGCTCGCCTATTTCCGGAAGAAGCGCTGGCTCTAGAAATCTCCCGCAGAGTCGGTCCGCTCAGCGCTTTCCCATCTCGAACTCTTCAGCCAGCGAAACCTCCCTGGGACTGCCGATGTACAGGGGGACTCGCTGGTGGATTTCCGTTGGCTGGACTTCCAGGATGGGAGCCAACCCCGTGGAGGCCTTTCCCCCGGCCTGCTCCACGACCATAGCCAGAGGAGCACATTCGTAGAGTAGGCGCAGCTTGCCATGGGCCTTTTTCGGATCTCGGGTATCGGCAGGATAAAGATAGATTCCACCCTCGAGAAGAATCCGATGCACGTCGGTGACTAGGCATCCGCTGTACCGCGTCGAATAGGGCCGCCCATCCACCCTATCGGGTGTCTGCAGGAAATCCAGGAGCCTCCGGGTGGAGAGATGATAGTACGTCCGTTGACCCTCATTGGTAGCGTAGAGCTTCCCCTTCTCGGGAATCCGCAACCCCTGCGCCGAGAGAATGAAATCTTCGCTCTCGGGATCCAGGCAGAAGAGGTGGGCGCCCGAGCCAGTGGTCAGAACGAGCGTCGTGGCGGGCCCGTAATTGATATAGCAAGCTGCCGACTGGGCCGAGCCCCTCTGGAGCAGCGCTTCCCGGCGGTCCCCACCGGCGTGAGGCGCCCGCTGGATGGACACGATGGAACCCACGCTGCCACCCGTGTCCACGCTGGAGGATCCATCGAGCGGATCGAAGAGGACGCTGTAAGGAGCTCCGGAGCGGAGGGCAAGCGGCTCCTCCATCTCCTCGGAGGCCACCCACGCGACATCTCCCGCCATGCTGAAGGCCTCCACCAGGATTTGGTTGGCAATGACGTCCATCTTCTTGACCGCTTCTCCCTGCACATTGATGTCTCCCGTAGCGCCTGTCTCACCCGAGAGCCCTGCCCGTCGCAGCTCCCGGGAGATTCGCACGCCGCCCCGTGCAGCGGTCAGAAGCACCCGGGTCAGGTCAACCTGGACACTCGCCCCTTTGAGAAACCCAGAGAGATCGGTACGCGACGTCATCGACAGACTCCGTAGTTGGCGGTTGCTTCACACCAGGTTCTGCTGCGGCGGGCGCTCCAGGTGCCACGAGGTCTTGGACTGGTAAGCCTTCGCCACGGCCAGAATCCTGTTTTCTTCGCCTGCACGCCCCACGAACTGGATGCCCAGCGGCAGCCTCCCGGCGCCGAAGCCCATGGGGACCGAGACTGCCGGGACGCCGCAGCAGTTTCCGGCGCCCCCCAGTGGATCGTCGCCCGCGAAGACCTCCTCGAGGTTGGCTTCCAGTGGGGAGGCCACTCCCGGCAGCGTCGGGGCCACGAGGGCGTCGACTCCAGCGAACACCTGGTCCAGCGCCTTCTGGAGCTTCCCTCGCAGCCGCAGAGCCCGCAGATAATCTCGAGCATAGACCATGCTGCTCGAGTAACCGCCCAGCTTCGACCCAGGATCGGCGAGCTCCGACACGCGGCCTGATTCGATGAGGTCCTCGAAGGCGCTGGCCACTTCCGCCACGATGAGGGTGCCCGCCGTAGCACCGAAGGGAAGGTCGGGAAGCGTGACATCCTTCAGCGTTGCGAACTGTCCCAGTGTTTGGAGTGCCGCGCCGAAGGCGTCAGGCACTTCCGGCTCGGTTTTCTCCCATGCCTGTTTCACGACGCCGAGCCGAAACTTCCCATGCTTCGCCGCAGGGAGGTACTTCCAGGGATGCGGGAGAGTGGCCGGGTCCGCTGGATCGGGACCCGCGATTTCCGAAAGGACTGCTCCACAGTCTTCCACGCTACGGGCCAGGACGCCAATCTTGTCCATGGTCCACGACAGCGCCATGGCTCCGTGCCGGCTCACGCGGCCGTAGGTGGGACGGATCCCGGAGATGCCGCACATGGACGACGGGGTGGTGATGGAACCCCAAGTCTCGGTTCCCAGGGCGAATCCCACCATGCCGCCGGAGACGGCCACGCCCGACCCGCTGGAGGAGCCACCGCTCCACCGCCCCGGGTCCCAGGGGTTCTTTCCCGCACCCGTGAGCGAAGCGGCCGCGTACCGGTATCCCATCCCTCCCGCCAGCTCTACCATGGCGAGCTTTCCCAGGAGTATGGCTCCCGCTTCCTCGAGCTTCTGAATCACGGAAGCGTCGTAGGTGAATACCTGATCCTTGTAGGGAGTGGCCCCCCAGGTGGTGGGGATTCCCCGGGTGGCCAGCAGGTCCTTCGCCCCGAAAGGTACGCCATGAATCGGCGAGCGGACCCTCCCCGCGCGGATCTCCTTCTCCGCCCTGTGGGCTTGTTGCAGCGCCAGATCTCGAGTGATGGTGACTACGGCGCCGAGCTTCTTGCCGGGGCCCTCGAGCCTTTCCAGATATGCCTCGGTCAGATCCACAGGAGAGATTTTCCGAGCGCGAATCTTTTCGTGGAGCTCTTTGACCGACGCGAAAAGCAGCGCCTCGTCAAGCATGGTCCCCTCTCCAAGCCCGGAAGATGAAAGCCGGTTCCTCGGTATTATCCAGTGGCACCTTGCGCAATGCGGCGGCGGATTTCAGCCCTCCGTCGAGGGATCGCGTGATCTCTTTCATCGCCGCGTCGTCCAGGCGAGGGCCGTAGCGCAGCTTCACGATTTCGGCCAACGCCTGCGCTTCCGGCGAAGGAGCCGGCGGTGCTTGGGAGGCCGGCTTCGTCTCCTGCTCGGCTCCGCCGGACTTCTGATCCGGGGCCGCGACGAGGATCAAGCTCGGCACGAGCGACAACCCGGCCGCGGTGGCTGCCACCCTTCCGAAGTCGCGGCGCGAAAGAGGCGTTTTTCCCAAGTATCCCATCGCGGGTACTCCTCAGAATGAATCGACCGACACAGATTCCCGGAGGTACGAGGGCGCCATCTTACCAGAACGACAGGACCCAATGCCTTTCCCGGCTTGGCGGCTTCTGGTAGCATCGGCCCGGGCAAATTCTCGAAGGGCCGCGCGCCCGAGGTCCCGGGAGCCAGCGCGTTGATCGTCTTCCTACTCTCCCACCGTACCGCCGCGATCTCGTGTCTCCTGCTCATCACCCTGCTCTCGTGCGGGTTCGTCGGATTGCTTCATGTCGATCCGGGGGTCGAGTCGCTGCTTCCAGCGGAAGGAAAGAACTTGCGTGTCCTTCGCGAATTCAACGCCACTTTCGCTTCCGACGAAATCATCGTGTTGGCGCTGCATTCCCCGCGGCTCTTCTCGACGGAGGGACTGAAGCGGCTGGACGGTCTGACCCGCGAAGCCGAGAGACTTCCCAACGTGACGAGGGTCCTCTCCCCGACCAACGCGAAGGATTTGGAGGGAGACGCTCTGGGGCCCTTTCCCCTGGTCCCCTACGAAAGAGTCGCGAAGGGAGAATGGTCTCCCGAGGAGCTGGGCCGACGACTCGCGGCCCATCCCCTCTTCGGCGGGCTGCTGGTCTCCTCCGACGCCTCGACCGCGGCGATCCTGATCGAGGTGAGGCGCCTGGAAGGGAATCCCAAGTACCGGGCTCGGCTGGTGGCGCAGATCCGACAGCTGGCTGCCGCCGGCGCCGCGGGAATGGAGGTTCATGTGGCCGGCATTCCTGTGGAAAAAGTGGACGTAGCCGATTACGTGAAGCGCGAGCAGCGGATCTTCGCGCCCCTCATCTTCGGTCTGCTGGCCCTGGTCACCCTCCTGCTCTATCGGCATCCTGCAGGAATGTTGGTCCCCCTGGGTGTCGTGGCCGCCTCGCTGGTCTGGACGCTCGGTCTGTATGCGGCCGCGGGCCGTCCCTTGAACCCGGTCACCTCGCTCATCACGCCGGTGGTCCTGGTCGTTTCGGTGGCCGGGAGCATCCATTTCCTGAATCATTATCTCGGAGCCCGCGCCGAGGGACTCTGGCGAGAACCGGCCCTCGAACGGGCGTTCCGCGTAACCAGGGTTCCCTGCTTCAACGCCGCCTTCACGACCGCCATCGGTTTCGGCTCGCTGCTGGTGCTCCCCATCCCGGCCATTCGGGACTTCGGGATGTTCACCGCCGCGGGGGTGATGATTTCCTATTTGCTGACCATGGCCCTTACTCCTCTCCTGATTTCCTTGCTCCCGGATTTCCCTCCCCGAGTCACCCGCAAATTCAAGAGCGGGCCCATCGAGCGGGCCCTGCGTGCAACCATCCGAATCACCTGCCGGCATCCCCTCCTCGCCACCGCGGCCGCCGTGGCCGTGCTGACCGTCTCCGCGCTGGGCCTGTCCCGGATTCACACGGAAACGGATCTCATCCGGTCCCTCCGGCGCGACAGCCCACTCGCCCGGGCCACCCGGTTCATCGACAGTCACCTGACCGGGGTGAATTCCCTAGAGATTCTCGTCCGCGGCGTTCCCCTCGACGATCCGGCGGCCCTGGCGAGGGTGGCCAGCTTCGAGGAGAAGGTCCGGAGCATGCCCGGCGTCCGCAAGGTCACCGGTCTGCCCGATCTGGTGTCACGGGTCAATCGGGCGCTCCACGAGGGTAACGACGACTTTGCAAAGTTGCCCGAGGGGCCTGAGGCCCGCGAGGATCTGGCGGACATCGGTCGCCTCTTGAAAGAGCAGGCCCCCGCCGAGCTGGCCCGCTTCGTGGCGCCGGGCCACGGGACGCTCCGGCTTGCGGCCAGGGTAACGGCCCTCGGTTCGGCGGCCTCCCAACAGCTCTTTGCGCGCATCCGGCGCGCCTCGACCCTCGCCGGGCTGCCCGGGATCGCTCTCACAGGAAACTTCGTCGTGCTTTCCGACATGTCCACCTCCCTGGTGTCCAATCAGATGCGCGGCCTCGCGCCGGCGCTGCTCCTGATCCTCGCCGCCATGGCCGTACAGTTGCGCTCCCTCCGACTGGGGCTCCTCAGCGCCATTCCCACGGGCGCGCCCGTGCTCATGACCTACGGGCTGATGGGTTGGCTCGGCATCCCCCTTTCGGTTTCCACCGCCATGATCGCCAGCATCACCCTCGGGATGACCGATGACAACACGATCCACCTGCTGGCTCGCTTTCGGGAGGAGTTCGCACGGGATGGCGATTATGAGATCGCCCTGGCCGCGATGATGGACACGTCAGGGCGCGCCGTGCTCTTCTCGACCCTCACGGTGGCGGCGGGTTTCTGGGTCGGTGCTTTCAGCTCCTTCCTCCCCTCGGTGCATTTCGCGGTCCTTACCGGCCTCACCCTGCTCCTCGGGCTCCTCTGCGAAGCGGTGCTCCTCCCCTTGACGCTGATTCTCTTCAGGCCGCTCGGGAAGCCCGCCCTCCCAGGCGAGGCCCCAGGAAGCCGCGCCGCTCTTGCGATCCTCGCGTGGCTGCCGATGCTTTCCTTCGCCGGAACGGCAGCCTCCGCACCCCGGGCCGAGGTGCTTCTCAGGGACCAATACGGCAGGGCCGATGGGCCTGCGCGTCACGCGGGGATTCCTCTGCTCCTGCTCTATGGACAACCTCCGGATCTCCGGGGCATGAGGTCATGGGAGGTGAGGATCCTGGAGAAAGCGGGAAGCGGCTTCCAGGTCATGCGGGCTGTGGACGCCCGAGGCGTGAAGGGGAAAAGGACCGAGGCCGAGGTGAACCATCGCCTGCAGAGAAATGTCCCGCAAGAGATTGCCGTGTTGGTGGACTGGGACGGGGAGCTGGCGAGGGCCTACGCCCTTCCTGACCGGGGGCTCACCGTGACCGTTCTGGATTCCAAGGGTAAGGCCTGCGCGACCGTTTCAGGGCCCGTGCGGGACATGACGCTCACAAGGCTGCTGGACGCGCTCGCCCAGGTGCGGGCCAAAGGGGCGTGCCCATGAAGATCCTGCTCGTCGCCATGCCCGACTCCGCCTCCTGCTTCGACCACATCATGGAGCTCCCGAACCTGGCCCTGTGCTGCCTCGCCGGAAACCTGGAGGGCCTCCATGAAGTGCGGATTCTGGATCTCGTGAAGCACCGCCGGGTGGCCGCCCAGGCGCTCGAGCGCCAGATGCGTGAGTTCTCCCCGGATCTCGTGGGCATCTCCGCCATGTCCTTTCAGATCGGCTCAGCGCGCAAGACGGCGGCGGTCTGCAAGGCCATCAAGCCCGACGTCCTCACCGTTCTGGGGGGCTACCACGCCACCATCATGTGGAAGGAGATCGGGGAAGGCTATGATCGGAATCTCTTCGATTATGTAGTTCGTGGCGAGGGAGAGACGATTTTCAACTCCCTGGTGAAGACGGTCCACTCGCACGGAGACCTTGATCGAATCTCCGGCCTTTCGTACCGCAGGGGCGGCGAGTACCGACATAATCCGCCGGCTCCCCTGCTGAATCTGGAGGGGGTGCGGCCGCCGCAGCGAAGCGGTCGAGTCTCGGGCAACTTTCTTTGGATGGGTCGCCCGTTCGACGTCTCCGAGACCAGCCGCGGATGTACCATGCCCTGTGGCTTCTGCAGCATCCGGCGGATGTACGGGAAGACCTTCCGACTCTATCCCGACGAACAGGTCGTGGCCGACCTTCGAGATGTCAAGGCCCGCGGCGGCAAGGGGGTGCTCTTCGTGGATGACAATATTACGCTGGACGGACCACGCCTCAAGAAGCTCTGCCAGCGATTCGAGCAGGAGAAGGTCAATGACCTATTCATCGTGATGCAGGCCAGTGTCTTCCCCATCGCCGCGGACCTGGAAATTGCGGAGGCCATGGCGCGGGGCGGTGTGAAGATGGTCTTCCTGGGAATCGAGAGCGGCGACGAGCGGAACCTAAGAGTTCTGGGAAAGACGAAACAGGCTCCGAAAACCCGCGCAGTGGTCCGGGCGCTCCGGGACGCGGGGATCATCGTCATCGGAGGCTTCATCGTAGGAAACCCCGAGGATCGGGAAGAGGATGTCCGCGCCACTTACCGCTATGTGAAGAAGATTGGCGTCGATCACGGCATCGTCCAGTGCCTGACCCCTTACCCCAAGACGGAACTGAGGCGCCAGCTGCTGGAGCAAGGACTCGTGACCAACCCGGACGATTTGGATCGCTACAACGGCTTCATTCCAAACGTGCGGACGAAGTATCTTTCGGAGAGAGACCTTGCCCGGATTATGACCGGCGCCGGCATCCGCCTCTACTGGGACCCCCAATACGTCCTGCAGAACGGCATCTGGAAGGCCTGCCCCGCTCAGGCTTTCTGGATGCTCTGGAACAACCTCAAGTACATCTTCACAGGCTACGCCGGCCGAATGTTTCTCTCCCGCCACCGCTTCGAGCCCAGCCTATCCCTCGACCTCCCGGACGACTTGCGCTCCCCTTCCTATTCCGAGATTCTCACCCCGGGCAAGGATCCTGTCTATGGTAGGGCGGCCGGGCCTCACCCCTTGTAGCGAAGGCAGCGCCAACGCACCCGCCTCGCAACTCTCGCCCAGGGCGCCCTCATTCCTTACCCGGCTACCGACCTCGGGAGGATTCGCTGAACTCGGTCGGCAATCGATGCCCTCTTCAAGCGGCGGAGCGGAGGGCTTCGACGGGCTCGAGGCGCGAGGCGATGAGAGCGGGGTAGATGCCGTAGAGGATGCCCAGGGCCAGCGCGGTGCCCAGGGCGATGGCAAGCCCTCCAGGCTGAATGGGAAGTCCGGAGGGGAAGAAGGCACCGGCCCACAGGGTAATTCCGACACCTCCGGCGACCCCGAGCCCTCCGCCGATCATGGAGAGAATCACCGACTCTGCCAGGAACTGCAAGAAGATCTCGAAATCGGTGGCGCCGATGGCCTTGCGAAGCCCGATTTCGTAGAGGCGCTCACCGATGGAGATGAGCAGCACCGACATCAAGCCGATGCCCCCGACAATCAGGGATATCCCAGCGATGGCCCCCAGCACGATCTGCCAGCTGCGAATCTGATCACCGGTTTGCTGGCGCGCTCGCAGGATCTCCTCCGCAATGTTCTGGACCTTAAAGTCCTCCGCTCCCCGATGGGCGATACGAAGTGACGCCTCCACCTCCGATTTCAGGTCTCCCAACCGCTCCACCTCTCCGGTCTTGACTGCGATAACCGCCAGCGGGCCGTCTTCACCGCTGTAGAACTTGCGCAGCGTGCTCAAGGGAATGTAGAGCCCCTCCATCTCCTGGATGAAATCGTCGTCGTTGACGAACAGGTTGCCCAGCTTCTTGCCCACGCCGACGACCGTGAAGCGCCGCGAGCCGAGGCTGACGTTCTGCCCCACCGCATCCTCGGTCCCGAAAAGGCGGCGCTTCAGGCGGTAGCCCAACACGCAGACCCGCGCGAAGGCCCGCTCGTCCGGCTCGTTGATAAAGCGCCCCGCCTCCATGGAACGGTTGCGCACGATGGGATAGGTGGTCGTGGCGCCGGTGATGCGCGCCTTGCGCTCCACGTCGCCACGGCGCACGATTTCTTCGTAGAAATCCATGGGCGCTACCGAAGCAACCAGCTTCGCGCGTTCCAGCAGGACGGTCGAGTCTCGGGGCTGCAGCCCTTCGGAGCGGGCGAACATTGCGGAGTCCCGCAGATCCCGCGCCTGTCGGTTCATCACCAGCACGACGCCGTCATAGCCTATGTCAGCGAAGCCGGACCACACCGTCTCCACGACCCCCTGCAACAGGCAGGTCATGACCGTGATGGAGAGCGTCCCGAGGATGATGCCCAGCAAGGTGAGCACCGACCGCATCTTATGATGCCGGATCTCCCCCAGCACGGTGCGCAGGATCTCCCACGGATTCATTCGTACCTCAGGGCCTCCACCGGGTTAAGCCGTGAGGCCTTCACCGCCGGGTAGAGACCGAAGAAAAGCCCGACCGTGACCGACGCCGCAACTCCGATTACGGCCATTTGCAGGGTGATCACGGCCGGCTGGCCGATGAGGTTGGAGATGGCCTGGGCGAAGATGATCCCCAGCCCCAGTCCCATGGCACCCCCGAGGACCGTTACCAGGATCGACTCCACGAGGAACTGGATGGCGATATCCAGCCCCCGTGCGCCGAGCGCCTTGCGCACGCCGACCTCGCGGATTCTCTCCCGGAACGAGGCCAGCATGATATTCATGATGACAATTCCGCCCACCAGCAGCGAAACGATTCCCGAGACCAGGAAGACGGTGTCGAAGACCTGGTTCTGCTCGGCGCGTTGCCGGAGTCGCTCCGCCCGGTTGATCACCTCGAAATCGGTCACCCCCGAGTGCCGACGCCGGACTACCGCCTCGATGGCGGCGGCGGCCTTCGGATTGTTCTCCACCTTGTCCACGATGACGTTGATGTACTGCACCCGCTTCCGATCGTCTCCCGTGAACCGCGCGTAGAGCGCGGTGAGCGGGATAAACGTCTGCTCGTTCATCCACTCGAGGGCATTGTGTTCCCCCTTGCCGAAATAAAATTCCTTGCGCTGCATCACTCCCACGACTCTGAAGCCCACGTCTTCGAGGGTCAGGATTCTCCCAACGGGGTCCTCGTTGCCGAAGTAGCGCCGAGCCGCCGTGTCCCCCAGCACGCAGACACGGGCCTGCGACTCCATATCGTCTTGGATGAGGAACCGGCCGCGAGTCGGATAGAACTTGTACACCGCGGCGTAATCGGGCGTGGCCCCGGTGATTTCGTTGCGGCGCTCATAGTCGCCGTAACGAATGTTGAGCGACTCCAGGGCGATGGGGTCCACCAGAGTGGCATAGGTCACTTCGTGTTTGATGGCCAGAGCGTCGCTCCAGGTCAGTCCGTCGCTGGCAAGCTGCCGGGCAGTGACCAGCCTCTCCTTCACCGGCCGGTTCACCACCAGGATCTTGGTCAGGCCGCCGAACTCGCCGAAGAACTTCGTGGCCTGCCTTCGCCCCGAATCGACCAGCCCCTGCACCGCCACCAACGACGCCACTCCCAGGATGACGCCCAGGGTTTGGAGGAAGGTTCTCAGCTTGTGGGCTCGGACATCCACCAGCCCGTCGATGATGGATTCACGGAGGGTCATGCTTCGTTCCCGTTGGCGATTCTACCGTCCACGATCTGGACGATCTTATCGGCCCGTGACGCCACGTTGGAATCGTGAGTGACAAGAATGACCGTGTGTCCCTGAGTGTGGAGCTCCCCGAACAGTGCCAGGATTTCCTGGCCGGTCTTCGAGTCCAGGTTGCCGGTGGGCTCATCCGCCAGGACGATGGAGGGATCGTTCACCAGCGCTCGGGCAATGGCTACGCGCTGACGCTGTCCCCCCGAGAGCTGCGAGGGGAGGGACCGGGCCCGTTCCGCCAGTCCCACTTTCTGCAGAGCCTTGACGGCCCGCTCCCGCCGCTCGACCCTCCCGATGCCGGCGTACAGGAGCGGGAGTTCCACGTTGCGGGCGAGACTCGATCGAGGAAGCAGGTTGAAGCTCTGGAAGACGAAGCCCACCCGTCTGTTCCGCACCCGGGCCAGGGCGCGGGGCGACATCTGGGAAACGGAGGTGCCCGCCAGGAGATAATCTCCTTCGGTGGGCACGTCCAGACACCCCAGGATGTGCATGAGGGTCGATTTCCCGGAGCCGGACGGGCCCATGATGGCCACAAAGTCCCCGGGGTCCAGCGTCAACGAAATCCCCTGGAGGGCACGGACCTCGTCCTCGCCGCTGCCATAAATCTTGTGAACGTTGGTCAAATGGATGATGGGCTCCGCGAGACCACGCGGGGCGCCGGCTTCCGGCACGGCGGGCACTTCTCCCTTACTGGTTCTCATCCACCTGCCTGGGCTTGGTCGGATCCTCAAGCGCAACCTCGACTCCGTCGGTGAGTCCCTCCATAATCTGCGCCTTCTCCAGGCTCACCAGTCCAACCTTCACGTCCTTCTCCTCGAAGAAGCGCTGCCAGACGTCGGACACATCCAGCTTTCCCGAACGGGTATTCCGAGGCTCCTTCTCTCCCGCCTTGGGGGCGTCGAAGGCCTTCTTCAGAATGTAGGCCACCTCTCGGTCCTTTTTCTTGAAGATGGCTTCCACGGGAATGCCAAGCGCTGCGGTTACTTTGTCCCCTCTCACCTCGATGTTGGCCGTCATGCCAGCGCGAAAGTCCTTGATCTGCTCTTTCAGGGTGACTTCGACGTCGAAGACCTTGACCTTCTCCTTCAGCCGAGCGGCGGGGGAAATGTGAGTGACCGTTCCATCGAAGCGACGGTAGGGAAACGCGTCCACGGTGATCACTACCGGCATCCCCAGACGGACACGCCCGATATCCACCTCGTTGATGGAGGCCTTGATGAGCATGGAGCCCACGTCGGCTACGGTGTAAAGCGGCGTCCCTTCGTTGAACGAGGAGACACCGGAGGTTACCGTCTGTCCTACCTCCACGTTCCTCTTTACCACGGTGCCGTCCATGGGGGAGACGATATTCACGCGTTGGGACGTGGAGATCTGCCCCTCCAACGGGATTCCGCTCTCCACGACGATGCGGCTCTTGGTCTTGGCGGCTTCGAGATTCTCCTTGGCCGTATCGAACTTCACCCGATAGTCCTTCAGCTGCTGAACCGCCAGCAGACCTTCCTCGTACAGCCGCTGATTGGTCTCCAGATCTTTCTGGGCGTCCTGGGCACGGATTTCCGCCAGGGTCAACTCCGATCGGACCGCCGAAAGAGTTTGGGCCTGGTTCACGTCCGGCTCGACACGGGCGAGGACCTGGCCGCGCTTCACGCGATCGCCTTCCTTCACCAGAAGCTCCGTGACCTCGCCGGATAACGGGGACTTGACGTCTACCTTCACGACCGGCTCGATGGTGCCCATCTCGTTCACGGTCACCTGAATGTCGGAGACGCCCGACTTCCCGATGCGAAGATCCAGGTCCTCGGCCTTCAATGTCTGCTTGTTATGGGCGAAACCTGACCGGCCGAGAAAGGCGGCTCCGCTCCCTAAAACAAGAACCCCGAGGATCAGGGCGATCCAGATCCAGCGGCGGGGCCCCCGCCTCAGACCTGCGGCCATGTGACTCCCTCCCTGTTCATAGGCTTCTGCGAAATTGGGTTCCTGTTTGGACCTGGCTGGCTTTCCGCCCATCCTCTCCTACGGAAAACTGGGGAAAAAGTTCACCTGGGTTGGAGTTTGGATAAGTTTGGCACGGCTTCCCGCCACCCTAGGCGGTCGAGCCCTCCCCCTCGGGTTTGACTGCGCCTGTGGCATCTGCTATCAGGGCCTCCTTCGCCCTTCGGGAGTTGCCGGCCCATGCCCCAGCCAACCGTGAAGGCGTCCAAGGGTCCCCCGCTCGCACAGGCCGGCCGTTTCCTGGCCGACGCCAGTGAAAGGTACTTCCCCGACGCTTTCGTCTTCGCCCTCGCTGCGGTGCTGTTGGTATTCGTCGGGGGGCTGTGGCTCGGGGAAAAACCCAGCAGACTGATCTCCGAGTTCGGCGGGAGCTTCTGGGCCCTGGTGCCCTTCACCATGCAGATGGCTCTGGTGATCATCGGAGGCTTCGTGGTGGCCAGCTCGCCTCTTCTGGCCCGCGCGATCGGGGCACTCGGTGCGGTCCCGAAGACCGCGCGGGGCGCCGTGGCGTTCGTGGCCTTCTTTGCCATGACCAGTTCGATGATTTCCTGGGGCCTTTCCCTGGTTTTCACCGGGCTCCTGGTCAGAGAGGTCACCCGGAGAGTGGCGGGTGTGGATTACCGGGCGGGAGGAGCGGCTGCTTTCCTGGGGCTGGGGAGGGTCTGGGCGCTTGGTCTTTCTTCCTCCGCCGCGCTGATGCAGGCGACCCCCTCGTCCATTCCCGCGGCTCTCCTTCCGGTAACGGGCGTCATTTCGTTGTCCGAGACCATCTTCCTCTGGCAAAGTCTCCTTCTAGCGGCGGTTCTTATCGTTGTCTCGGTGGGGGTGGCTTATTACTCCTGCCCGAGACCTGAGGAGGCGCGCACCGCGCAGGAGATGGGAGTCCTTTTCGAGGCAAACCCCGAGCGGACTCGGGAGGCCGCCACTCCCGCGGGGAAGATGGAGGAGAGTCCCTTCTGGGGGGTGGCGGTGGCCCTCCTGATGCTCGCTTACCTGGGACTCGAATGGCAGGAGAAGGGCCTCATCGCCGCCCTGGATCTAAATAACTTCAATCTGGCCTTCCTGGGTCTGGGACTGATGCTGCACGGTCGGCCCCGTTCGTTCCTCTCCGCCGTGGGAAAGGCGGTCCCCGCCACGTCCGGAGTCTTAATCCAGTTCCCGTTCTACGCCGGGATCTTCGGAATCATCTCCAAGACGTCCATCGCCTCGCTGTTGGCGGGTTGGTTCGTCAAGATCTCCACTCCCGGCACGTTTCCCCTTCTGGTGGCTCTCTACTCGGCCGTGCTGGGGGTCTTCGTTCCATCGGGGGGCGGAAAATGGATCGTCGAAGCGCCCTATGTCATGGCCTCCGCCAACACGTGGCATGCGCACCTGGGCTGGACCGTGCAGATCTACAACGCAGCCGAAGCGCTCCCGAACCTCATCAATCCCTTTTGGATGCTTCCCCTCATGGGAATTCTCAACGTGAAGGCCCGAGATCTGGCGGGATATTCCATTCTCCAGCTCCTGTTTCACGCTCCCCTGGTCTTCCTTCTCTCCTGGCTCCTCGCCCAAACGCTGACTTATCACCTTCCCGTACTCCCCTAAAAGGAAAAGGGGCGGAGAGATCGCTCCGCCCCCCTAGCGAACGAGTCTGCAGGGGCTGTCAGTTTTTCTTGGGCGCCGTTTCGGGGGCGGCCGCCTTGGGCGCCGCGCGAACCCCCTCGACGTCGAGCAGGATTTCCACTTCGTCACCCAGCAGGGCGCCGCCTCCTTCGATGGCCTTGTTCCAGGAGACGCCGAAGTCCTGTCGATTGATCTTGGTCTTCGCCTCGAAGCCTCCGCGGTAATTCCCCCAGGGATCGGGACTGAAGCCAAGCACCTCGGCCTCCAGCGTAACGGGCTTCGTGACCCCGTGAATGGTCAAATCGCCCTTCACCGTCGCCTTGTTGGTCCCCTGGGGAGTCACCGAGGTGGCTCGAAAGGTGATTTTCGGGAACTTCTGGACATCAAAAAAATCGGGGCTCTTCAGATGCGTATCCCGATCCTTGTTTCCGGTGTCGATGCTGGCCGCGTCAATGGAGACCTCCACCGTCGTCTTCGAAAGATCCTTGGGATCCAGAGTGATGGTGCCCTCATACGTGTCGAACTTCCCGGGCACCTTGCTGAAAAAATGCCGAATGCTGAAACCCACGCTGGAATGGTTCGGGTCGATCTTGTAGGTCTCGGGGGCAGCCGCCGCCCGTCCCGCGAACAGCGACATCCCCAGGATGATCGCGGACCACAAGCGCATGGTTCTCACGTGCCTCTTCCTCCCTTGTGAAAGGTTTCTGTCCAGGCTCCCGTCTTGCCGGTCAGTCTGCGAACACCCGGCGGGCTCCCCGCCCGGGTGAGCGCTGCATGGGCCGAACGACGCGAGGATTCGACTCTTCTTCTGGATTTACTTGCTGCCGGATTTGGCCAGCTCGCGGTCGATGACTTCGGAAAAAGCCTCCGGCCCCTGCGCACCCACCACGGCAATGCCGTTGATGAAAAACGACGGAGTGCTGTTGACGCCCGCTTTGGTGGCATCGGCGACGTCCTTGGTGACCTCGGCGGTGAATTTTCCCGACTCCACGCAGCTCTTGAACTTGTCGGCATTCAGGCCCAGCCGAGACGCCGTGGCCTCCATGTCCGGCACCGAGAGCTTTGCCTGATCGGCGTAAAGGGCGTCATGAAACTCCCAAAACTTCCCCTGCTCGTTGGCGCACTGGGCCGCCTCGGCTGCCTTTTCTGCGAAGGGATGGAAGCTCAGGGGGTAGTCCCGGTAGACGAAACGGACTTTACCTTGATACTTCTCAAGCACCTGTTTGATGGCGGCCTCGGCGCGGCTGCAGTAGGGGCACTGGAAATCGGAGAACTCGACGATGGTGACGGGGGCGCTGGTGGGCCCTTTGACAGGATCGTCATCCACCGCCACATCCACTCGAGGAGGCTCGAGCAGAATCTGGACCTTGTACTTGGATCGGAGGCTCTGAAGATAGCTTTGCTGGGCCTGCTGCCCCTTCTGGTCCTTGAGCCATTTCACGATGTCGGGCGTCACCTGCTCCTTGGTTTTTCCGGGCATCCGGGCTTTGTTCCCCTCCCAAACCTGGTCGATCTCCGCCGGGGCCGGATCCGCCAGCTTGGCGTTCACTTCTTTCTGGAGCAGTGCGTCCTTCGTGATCCCCTGGGCCTTGGCCTCCTTCTCCAGGAGCGTATCGGTGACGAGCTGCTCGAGCGCCTGCTGGCGTGCATCGTAGATCTGCTTCGCAACGCGCTCGTCGACCTGGGCGATGGTAATCGACTGACCATCGACCAGGGCAGCGTTTCCCGAGGAGGACGCGGCCGGTTCCTTGGTCGCGTCTTTCTTCGCGGAAGCGCCGCTCGGAGTGGCCGACGAGCAGCCTGACGTGGCCAGGAAGCACACCAGGAGCGACATGGAGAGGAGCAGGGTAGACTTACGGCAGAACATTGGGAACCTCCAGGGTCCAAATGAAGTTACGCCACCCCGGGCCGGTCCCGGGAACTTCCGGGTGGGCCGGCTTGGTGCAGGGGATGAGTCGGTCGGCGGCCTATTCTAAGGCCTTCCTCTCATTTGTACAAACCCTCCCTGCAGGGGGTAACCGCATATCTACGGAGCGGGCCCGGCCGCACGCGCCAGAATCCTCGCAACTCCTTCTGCAAAGATCTCCTCCCGTGGCAGCAGACTTAGCACCAGATAGGCGGGAACAGGAAATTCGAAAAAGAAGCCCGGATGGGCCAGAACCCCGTCCTCCTCAAGCAGCCGGAGAACCCAATCCTCTTCGCTCATGATGGCGGGGACCTGAAGTACCGCGGTCCACCCACCTTCGCACGGCAACAGCCGACAGGGGGAAGGTTGAATCGTTGCCCCCTGAAGGTGCCGCAGGTTTCGGCCGGTTCGCCGCCGGAGTTCCTGGCGAATCCCGCGCGCCGCGGTCAAGAGCGCCCCGACGGCGTGTTGCACGGGGGTGTTGACGGAGAGGTAGGTATCGGCCACCAGCTCCAAACGCTCCTTCGCTTCCTGTTTCTCGGGGCCCGGGCCACCCACCGCGATCCAGCCCAGTTTCATCTGGGGAAGTCCCGCCAGCTTGGACAGCCCCCCCAGGCTGAAGGTGAGCGCCCTCTCGCATTCCAGGACGCCGGCCGCCCGATCCGAATCTTCTCCGTGAGGGTACTCGGCGAACACTTCGTCGCCGAGGAGGGCTATTCCCCGCCTCGAGCAGAGGGACTCAAGGCCTCTCAGTTCCTGGCGCTTCAGGTAGGTACCCGTGGGGTTATTGGGATTCACCGCGACGATTAGACGGGTCCGGGAGCCCACCCGTGCCTCGAGGGTAGCCAGGTCCACGGACCAGGTGCCGTCCAAGACCAAGGGGTAACCTACACTCACCACGCCCTCCAGCCGAGTGAGGAAATCGAAGAGGGGATAGCTGGGCTGGGGTACCAAAATCTCGTCACCCGGATCCGCCAGGAGCTTGAAGAGCCAGGCGTAGGCTTCGCTGGTGCTCGCGGTCAGGAATAGATCCTGGGCATCCACCAGGATTCCCCTCTCGGCGTAGACCCCCGCCACGGCCTGCCGCGCAGCCCACAGGCCCCGTGGATCCGGATGGTAGACGAGAGCGCCGGGATCGGAGAGAGGCGGGAGGAGCTCCGAACCGGGATAGTTCAACCCTACTTGGGTGGGATTGGTCTCGGTCAGGTCCAGGATCGGCTCCCCGGCGTGCCGTTTGCGTTCCACCGATTCCGCGAGACGGTTGTGCGATCGGTCCCAGGCGGTGCGTCGGGAAAACATCGGGGAGGAAAACCTCGAGAGGTAAAGGGGCCTAGCGGTTGGAGGCCGCCAAGTACTCGATCAGGTCGATCTTCGTGACGACGCCCTGGAGGCGGCCGGAGTCGATGATCAGGGCGACCTTCCCCTGGGCCACCACGTCGGACAGGCGAGACACCGGGGCAGAAGGTTCCACCACCTCGTAGGTGGGCTCCGCGAGGGCCCCGGCGGATTTGTGCGCCGAGGATGGGTCGCTGAGCATGGCGCCGAGGAGTCCCGACTCGGAGAGCATGCCCACGAGGCGCTCCCCTTCCATCACCGGGACCTGGGAGATTCCATGCATCTTCATCACGCCCAAAACGTCCCTCACCGAATCGGCCGCCTGAGCGACGATGACCTTTTGTGGACGCTTGTGCAGGAGATCCTCCACGCGCCCGGCCAGCTCC
Source organism: Acidobacteriota bacterium (assembly GCA_003222305.1). Classification (GTDB taxonomy): domain Bacteria; phylum Acidobacteriota; class Polarisedimenticolia; order Gp22-AA2; family AA152; genus AA152. The sequence goes on from QHVQ01000009.1 coordinate 28,462, forward strand.
TCCTCCAGAAATCCGTTCTGACGCAGCCAGGCATCATCATAGACCTTGCTCAGGTAGCGGGAGCCCGAGTCGGGCATCAGGACCACGAGGGTCCTGCACTCGGGGTGGGCCTGCGCGTATTTGATCGCCCCGGCCATGGCCCCGCCGCAGGAGCCCCCGCCGAAAATCCCTTCCTTGCGCGTCAGTTCCCGGGCGGTGGAGAAGCACTCCTTGTCGCTCACTTGGATCACCTCGTCCACGCATGAAAGATCGATGGTATCGGGAATGAAATCCTCGCCAAACCCCTCCACCTTGTAGGTCTTCAGGATCTTTGGTGACTTCCCCGTCTTGATGTACTCGTAGAAGATGGAGCCCACGGGATCCACCAAGACGTACTTGACCGAAGGCTTCTTCGGCTTGATATAGCGGGCGATGCCGGTGAGAGTCCCCCCCGTCCCCGTCGCCACCACCACCGCGTCCAGCTCCTCGCCCATCTGCTCCCACACTTCCGGGCCTGTGGTCCGGAAGTGGGCTTCAGGGTTGCTCATGTTCTGGTACTGGTTGGCGAAGAAGGCACTGGGAGTCGTCTCAGCGACGCGACGGGCCACCTGGTAGTAGCTGCGCGGGTCTTCAGGCGGTACGGCCGTAGGGGTGGTGATCACCTTGGCCCCGAACGCCCGAAGCGCCTTGATTTTCTCGTCGCTGACCTTGTCGGGCATGACCAGGATGGTGTGATAGCCTCGGGCGGCCCCCACCATGGCAAGTCCCATGCCGGTATTGCCGGATGTGCACTCCACTACGGTCCCCCCGGGCTTCAGCTCACCCGACCGCTCAGCGTCTTCGATAATCTGGACGGCGATCCTGTCCTTGACGCTGCTGCCCGGATTCAGATACTCCAGCTTGGCATAAAAGGTGGCTCCCGTGTCCCGGCCCAGGCGGTTGATTCGGACCAGGGGTGTGTGCCCGATGGCGTCCACGACATTGTCGTAAACGTTTTGCATGGCTCGTCATCTTGACTTGTTCCGGGGTATCGAGTCAAGGACAGGCGTGGCGGCGAGGGGAGAAGAATACGTGCCAGGCTCGCCGGCTCGTGTCGGAGCGGAATTCCTGGGAGCAGGGACCAGGCCGGGGGTCCCGGGCTGGAGCTGCACTGAGAAAAATGAACCCGAACCACTCTGGGAGTGCTAGAATGTCCAGACTTCTCCTGCAGCGGTGCGGCCAGGATTCTCCTTTGGGACGGTGCGTATGGAAGATTCGACGAGCGACCCCAAGAGCAAGATTCAGGAGCTGATCGATTATCAGATCAATCCGGCCGTGGCGGGACACGGGGGGGTCATCGAGCTCCTGGACTACAAGGATGGCGTGGTCTACCTGCGCATGGGGGGAGGCTGCCAGGGATGCGGCATGGCCAATGTCACCCTGAAGCAGGGGATCGAGCGGATGCTCCGCGAAGAGATCCCGGAAATCCTGCAGGTGGTGGACACCACCGATCATGCCGGCGGGACCAATCCCTATTATCAGCCCTCCAAGTAAAGCGGACTCCGGATACCCAACCTCCGACTCCCCGGCATCCACGGATACTTCCATGCGTCAGCCAGGCGGAATTCTCCTCGTCTCCTGCTATGAGCTGGGCCACCAGCCCCTCGGGCTTGCCCTTCCCCTGGGCTTTCTGGAAGCCGCAGGATTCCGCCCGGAGGCAGTCGATGTCTCGCGCGAGCCGCTAAATCGTGCGCGGATTGCGAGCGCCCGGCTGGCCGCCCTCTCCGTGCCGATGCATACCGCCTTGCGACTCGGTGTCCGGGTCGCCGGCCTCATCCGACAAGAAAACCCTTCCTGCCACATCTGCCTCCATGGCCATTACGCTGCTCTTAATGCCGACTATCTCCTCAGCGGCCCGGCCGATTCCATCCTCGCGGGCGAATGCGAGGCGAGCCTGGTGGACCTTGCCTGCTCGCTGGAGGCGGGACGGGATCTCTCGGAGGTCTCGGGACTGTCCTTGCCACACCGGAGAGCCGCCCCGATCCGGCGCCGCCTGCGGTTCGTTGTGCCGAGTCGAGAGCGCCTCCGGCCGCTCGCCAATTACGCTTCGCTGGAAGAGGAGAGCGGGATTCGGATTGCCGGATGCGTGCAGGCCAGCCGCGGATGTCTGCACCTCTGCCGTCACTGTCCCATCCCCCCCGTCTACCAGGGTCGATTCTTCGTGATTCCTCGCGAGGTGGTGCTCGCGGACATCCGCAGGCAGGTGGAGCTGGGTGCGACTCATATCACTTTTGGAGATCCCGATTTCCTGAACGGTCCCGGACACTCCTTGGCGCTGGTGGCGGAGATGCACCGGCTCTTTCCCTTCCTCACTTTCGATTTCACTGCCAAGATCGAGCACCTCCTCAAGCACGCCTCCCTTCTCCCGAAGCTGAAGGACGCGGGGTGTCTTTTCGTGGTGTCGGCTGTGGAATCGCTCAGCGACCGGGTGCTGAACATTCTGGACAAGGGGCACACCCGTCGAGACGTGGAAACGGTGCTCGATCTGTTTCAGAGTGCACGCCTGACCCTGCGTCCGTCCCTGGTGCCTTTCACACCCTGGTCAACACCTTCCGACTACTCCGAGCTGCTGGATTTCGTGCAGGAGCGGGACCTCGTGGATGCGGTGGAGCCGGTGCAATTCTCGGTCCGGCGGTTGATCCCTCCAGGCTCCGGTCTGCTGGACCAGCCCGCGATGTCCCCCCACCTGGGGGCGCTGGTCCCGGAATCGTTCAGCTACACCTGGAAGCATCCGGATGAGCGGATGGATCGACTTCATCGCCGGGTGTCATCCGAGGTCGAGCAGGCGGCCCACCGACGCGAAGCGTCGGAAGAGACCTTTCTTCGGATTCGCAGAATCTGCTCGGAGATTATCGGAAGGACCGCTCCGGCAGCTCGGAGCATGACGGAGACTGTCCTGAGGCGCCACGTGCCCCGACTGACCGAAAGCTGGTTTTGCTGAGCGGAGCCCACCGAGGGTCAGTTGGACCCTCTTCGGCGGGTAGACCGAGTGGTCTGAGCCGACGGTTTCATCGAATCACGATTTCCAGACGACGATAGGCTTCCCGCAAGGCGGTCTCCGCGGCAGCGGGGTCGGTCGCGCGGGCAAAGATGAACCCGAGGTACCTGGCCCCCTCCGGCAGTGGCACCACCGATTGACCCGTCGGAATGCTCTGGACCACCTGTTCAATCCCCGGGATCGCCCTGGCCGACTCCATCCCCCCGAATCGTTTCAGAATGCCGCCCCGGGGGATCGGGATCATCATGACTCCCGCAGCCCGCCTTTCGCGCTCCAGAGACTCCAGATCCATTCCCAGGGCGTGGCGAATGATGAGCTCCTCCAACGACATCCCCGCCCCGAATCGCAGGGCGCGCGAGCAGAGTCCTCCCACGGAGCGCGCCGCCACTTCCAAAGGCCAGATCCCTTCCTCGTTCAATCTCAGTTCCGCGTGGAGGGGCCCTTCCCGCAGTCCCACAGCGAAGGCGGTTCGGGCCGTCATCTCGATAATGTGCCGTTGCCTCTCCTCCGAGAACCGGGAAGGGGTCACATAGATTGTCTCTTCAAAGAAGGGACCCTCCAGCGGATCCGGCTTGTCGAAAATCGCCAGCACCTTCAGCTCGCCTCCGACCAGCAGCCCCTCCACAGCGACCTCGTCGCCCTGGATGTAGGATTCGACCAGAATCCATCCGGCGGCCTCCCCACCCTTCTTCAGGATTTCTGGATCTGCCAGCAGGCGCTTCACCCGCTCGAAGGCCAGGGCAAAGCTCTCTCCATCATTCGCCCGTATCACGCCGCGGCTGGCCGAAAGGAACAGCGGCTTGAGCACGCAAGGGTAGCCGACGTGCCGAGCCGCGATCCTCGGATCCTCTTCGGTGGAAAACTTCCAGAATTGCGGAACCGGGATGCCCGATTTCCGGAGCAGTTCGCGCGCCCGCAGCTTGTGTCGGGTAAGACGTACTGCTTCCCCCGGGTTGTGCGGAAGGCCGAGGGCCAGGGAGGCCTCGGCGGCTGTCACCGTGGTCTCGTCCTCCACTCCCACCACTCCGTCCAGAGGATGTTCCCGCGCGAACTCAACGATTCGCCGAACGGCGGACGAGGAGTCCTTGAAATCCAGTGCGAGGGTGCCGCCCGGCGCGGCCTCCTCCAGGGTCTGGCGCTGATCGGATCCGACCACGACTTCCACGCCGAGGCGGATCGCTGCGCTCACGAAATCGGCGGCACGATAGGTGGTGACAGGCATGAGGAGGAGAATCCGGTAAGAGCTCATGGTCGAATTCTAACCTCTGCTATACTCCGGTGCGACACTTCCCTCGGCAGCGGAGGCTCTCATGCCGGGTAGGTATTTCGACGATCTACAGGTCGGCGAGCGGATCCAGCACCGTGTCGCCCGCACCGTCACCGAGACCGACAACGTCCTCTTCTGTTCGCTCACTGCCAACACCCAGCCGCTCCATCTCGACGAGGAATTCGCGGCGAAGACCCCCTTTGGGCACCGCATCGTGAACGGCATCTTCACGCTGGGTCTCGTCGTGGGTCTCACCGTTTCCGATCTGACGGAGGGGACGATCGTGGCAAACCTGTCCTATGAAAAGGTTGCACATCCGAAGCCGGTCTTCCCTGGCGACACCCTCTCGGTTGAGACCGAGGTCCTGGAGAAGCGCCCCTCGAAGTCACGGCCCGAGCAGGGGATCGTAAGGCTGCGACACTTCGGGAAGAACCAGCGCGGCGAAGTCGTGGTGGACCTGGAGCGGACCGTGCTGTTTCTGCGCAGGCGGGCATGAGCGCTCCCGGAGAGATTCGCTCGCTGCGCGCGCGGAGGTCCCTCCTGTTCGTACCCGGCGACGACGCCCGGAAAATCGCCAAGGCCGCCGCTTCCGGGGCGGATTGCGTGGTCCTGGACCTGGAGGACGGAGTTGCGACGGACCGGAAGCTTGCGGCCCGCCAGACGGTGGCCTCGAGCCTCTCCAGTCTCCAGTTCGGCGGCAGCGAGCGGCTGGTGCGCGTGAATCCCGTCGGATCGGAGCTCCATCCAGGCGACATCGAGGCGACCCTTTCCTCTCGGCCGGATGGCTATGTCCTTCCCAAGGTGGAATCACCGGAGCAGGTCCAGCAGCTAGCCCGCCGGACCTTTCCGAGTCCCCTCCCCCTGCTGGCCCTGATCGAAAGTGCGCGGGGTGTTTTGGAACTGAAGGAGATCGCCGGCTCCGATCCTCGTCTGGTGGCCCTGCTCTTCGGCGCGGAGGATCTCACCGCCGACATGGGGGCGGTGCGCACCAGGGCAGGACAGGAAGCAGCCTGGGCGCGGGGCGCCGTGGTGGTGGCGGCCGCAGCTTTTTCCCTCCAGGCCATCGACACGGTGTTCGTAGACCTCCACGATGAAGAGGGACTCCACCGCGAATCGCTGGATGCCTGCGGGATGGGCTATGCAGGGAAGATGGCGATCCATCCCAAGCAACTTTCCCTTATCCACCAGGCCTTCACGCCCTCCGATGAGGAGATTGCCAAGGCCTGCCGGCTGGTGGAAGTCCATGCCCGGCACCAGGACCAGGGAAAGGGGGCCTTTGCCCTGGACGGAAGGATGGTGGATTGGCCCATGGTCCGAGCCGCGGAGCACCTCCTCGCCCGGGCCCGGGCTGCAGGAAAAATCTGAAATCGCTCGCCGGAGGTCATCCCCCCTTCCCACCCGTTGCATCCAGATCCACCAGGACCTGACCCCGATCCACTTGATCTCCCGCGCCACAGTGCAATTTGATCACCCGGGCCTGCTCCGGCGCGGTGATCCGGATCTCCATCTTCATCGCCTCGAGGACGACCAGCGTCTGGCCCCGCCGAACCGTCTCTCCCGCTACCACCGCCACCCGCCGGACGAGTCCGGGCATGGGTGCTTCCAGCCCATGCTCGTGTTGTTGGGGCGCCCGCGGCGAGAGGGGGTCGAGCTTCTGCAGACGATAACCCTCGCCCTCACAGGCCAGGTGCAGTGACGAGCCGTCTCGCGCGCATGAGATGCGATGGCGCCTCCCGTCCACCTCCAGGTCCAGGGTTCCGTCTCTTGCCGGATGCAGTCTAAATCGGCATTCTCGTCCGTCCACCCAGGCCCGGATCCCTTCGGGGCCAGACTCGAGTGCGACGACATACTCTTTCCCCTGACTTTGAAAGCGATATTCCACGCCTTTCCCTTTCAACCGCTCAGTCGGAAACCGTCGGCGACCCTCCAGGGGCTGTGAAGATCCCCCGTCTCGCCGGCCGCTGTCTTCCCGGACGGCAGTGCCCCTCCCTCAGCGAGGATCGCCGCCGCGATCAGAACTTCGTCCGGCGGGTGGTGGACATTCCCCGCAGGGAACAGATGATTCGGCAGGAAGTCGGTCGTGGCGTCTCCCCGACGGAAGACGGGATGGGCGAGCAGTCGTTTCAAGAGTCCCTGGTTTGTTGTCGGACCCAGCACCACCGTGTCCCGAAGCACCCCTTCCATCCTACGCAACGCCGCCTCGCGATCCTCCGCGCTCACGATAATCTTGGCCAGGAGGGAGTCATAGTGGATCGAAACCTCATCCCCTTCGGCATAGCCTGAGTCCACCCGGACTCCGGGCCCCTCCGGCATCTTCCACCGGAGGATCCGGCCAGGGGAAGGGGCGAAGTCCCGAGCAGGGTCTTCGGCGTAAAGGCGGCATTCCAAGGCATGTCCCCGCGGAACGGCCGCAGCCCACGACGGAGAGATGGGCTCCCCCACCGCCAGCTGGATCTGAGCCGCGACCAGGTCCACGCCCGTCAGCACCTCGGTGACCGGGTGCTCCACTTGTAGACGCGTGTTCATCTCGAGGAAGTAGAACTCGCCGGAATCGAGATCCAGGAGAAACTCCACCGTCCCGGCATTGGAGTACCCCGCGGCTTTCGCGACGGCGACCGCGGTGACCCCCATCCGCTCGCGCAGCTCCTCCGTGAGGGCGGGTGAAGGGCTCTCCTCCAGGATTTTCTGGTACCGCCTCTGCACGGAGCAGTCCCTCTCGAACAGAGAGATGACGCGCCCCTCCAAGTCCCCCAATACCTGGATCTCCACATGTCGGGCAGAGGGGATGAGCTTTTCCAGGAAGACCCGCGAGTTGCCGAAGGCGCCCTCGGCCTCCCGCCGGGCGGAGTGCAGCGCCTCCTCCAACCCCGCGGGGGTGGCCGCTACCCGCATGCCGCGTCCCCCGCCTCCCCCGGCCGCCTTCACCAGCACCGGGAACCCGAGCTTCTTCGCTTCACGCAGGAAATCGGCCTCACTCCCGCCCCCCGCATAGCCGGGCACTACGGGGATCCCCGCGGTGCGGGCGAGCTCCCTCGCCCGGGTCTTGTCCCCCAGCCGCTGAATGGTCCCGGCCTCCGGCCCGATAAAGACAAGCCCCGCCGCGCGCACCGCCCGAGCGAACGCGGCATCCTCGGAGAGAAAACCGTACCCTGGGTGAATGGCCTCACAGCCGGCGCTCCGAGCCGCCTCCAAGATCACCGAAGCATTGAGGTAAGTCTCGGCGGGACTCGCTCCTTGAAGCGGGATTGCCTCGTCCGCTTCCCGCACGTGCAGGGCCGAGGCATCGACTTCGGAGTGGAGGGCTACGGAGACGATCCCCGACTCGCGGCAGGCCCGCGCGATCCGGACGGCGATCTCTCCGCGATTGGCGATTAGGAGGCGATGGAACAAGAGTGGCCCCACGGTCCTTACATGCGAAAAACGCCATAACGGGTGTCCCGCGGCGGCGCGTTCAGCGTGGCAGCGAGGGCCAGCCCCAGAACGCGGCGGGTCTGGGGAGGATCCAGGATCCCGTCGTCCCAGAGGCGGGCCGTGGAGTAATAGGGACTCCCTTCAGTTTCATACTTCTCCAAGATGGGACGCATGAACTCTTCGCGCTGGGCGGTGGCCATGGCAGGCTTCCCGCTCCGAAGGTTCTGCTCATCCTTCACGGTGGCCAGAACGTTGGCCGCCTGCTCGCCTCCCATGACGCTGATCCGCGCATTGGGCCACATCCAGAGGAACCGTGGAGAATAGGCGCGGCCGCACATCCCATAGTTGCCCGCCCCGAAGCTGCCGCCAATGATTACCGTGAGCTTGGGCACCGCAGCGTTGGCCACGGCGTGGACCATTTTGGCCCCGTCCTTGGCGATGCCTCCCGCCTCGTACTGCTTGCCCACCATGAAGCCAGTGATGTTCTGCAGGAAGATCAGCGGAATGCCCCGGGACGTGCACAGCTCCACGAAGTGGGTCCCCTTCAAAGCCGATTCGCTGAACAGCACTCCGTTGTTGGCCAGGATCCCTGCAAGGCACCCTTCGACGCGGGCAAAGCCGCAGATCAGCGTGGCGCCGTAGCGCGCCTTGAACTCCCGGAAGCGGCTGCCGTCCACGAGCCGCGCGATGATCTCTCGCACGTCGTAGACCTCGCGAAAGCTGCGCGGGAGCACGCCGTAGATCTCCACGGGGTCGAAGCGCGGCGCCTCAGGCGACGCCACCTCCACACCCACAGTCCTGCGCCGATTAAGCGTGGCGACAATTTCTCTCACCAGCGCCAGCGCGTGCTGGTCGTCCTCGGCGAGATGATCGGCCACGCCGGAACGGCGGGTGTGCACCTCGGCCCCTCCCAGTTCCTCGGCGCTGACCTCTTCGCCGGTGGCCGCCTTCACCAGGGGCGGTCCCCCCAAGAAGATGGTGCCTTTCCCCTTCACGATGACGGTCTCGTCGCTCATGGAAGGAACGTAGGCTCCCCCCGCCGTGCAGCTTCCCATCACAGCCGCAATCTGCGGTATCCCTAGGGCGCTGAGCCGGGCCTGGTTATAGAAAATGCGGCCGAAATGATCCCGGTCCGGGAAAACCTCGGCCTGGAGCGGCAGGAATGCCCCTCCCGAATCCACCAGGTAGATGCAGGGGAGGTTGTTCTCGGCGGCGATTTCCTGGGCCCGAAGGTGCTTCTTGACGGTGACGGGATAGTAGGTTCCGCCCTTCACGGTGGCGTCGTTGGCCACGATGAGGCACTCGACACCACTGACCCGGCCGATCCCCGTGACCAGCCCGGCACAGGGGGCCTCGCCATCGTACATCTCCCAGGCGGCGAGCGGACTCAGCTCGAGGAAGGGGGAGCCCTGGTCCAGCAGGCGATCGATGCGATCGCGCACCAACAGCTTTCCCTGCTGGACGTGACGCTCGCGGTACTTTTCCCCGCCTCCCATGCGCGCCAGGGCAAGGCGCTCCTTGAGCTCCCCGGCCAGCCGGCGGTGATGAGCATCGTTTTGTTTGAAGCGATCGGCGCGAGTGTCCAGAGCGGAGGCCAGGATCTCCATGGGCCGTGAGTGTAGCATTCGACCTTCCCCCCCGCAACGGCTCGCGGGCGGGGCGGCGGGTGAACGGATTCAGAATGCTACGAGGCTTGCGAGACGAAGCGGCCCTGTCCCCTCCGCCCCGGATTGCCGCAGGGGGTCGGAGCCTGGCGGAGTTGGGATCCGGAACCAGATCTTCTTGTGGAAAAGGCTGTTCTCGTGACTCACGATGAAAGGAGCCTCGGGAATGTCTTCCGAGATGAGAAGTCGCGGGCTTTCCTTGCCTTCAGGAAGATCGAATACCAGGTCGGTTGTGTACGACTCTCCGGGGCGAAGCGGGCGATGGAGGAGAGCTTCCGGGCCGAACTCGGGAGCGAGGGCCTTCTCGCCTTCCGGCGACACGGAATAGGCCCGGCCAGTGCCGTCCTCCACTCGAATGATCCGGGGGTTGGGGGACAGCGTTCCATTGCCGCGGCGCGGGGAAACGGTCCGCGGGTCGAACCAGGTCTTCACGGAGACGATGACGAAATGTCCTCGGGCAGTCGCCGCGGTCTCGCCGCTCCCCAAAGTCTTCGCGGTGCGGACAGCCGCGACGGAATAGGCCAAGTGACAGTCGATCTCGCAGAAGTATTTAAGCTGGCCGGGCTCCAGGATCCGGTCTCGACTGGTGAAGGAGTGGGCCAGAAGCGCCCCACCGTAAATCAGGGCCACGACCACCAAGCCCTCTGCGATCCGCCTGGCTGGGCGGCGCTTCCCCCGCCAGGCGAGCACCCCCGCGGCGACGAGCCCGGTGAAAAACAGCAGCGTTGTGAACAAGAATAGGAGGAGGACGGCCGGAGCGTTGGGGGGAGTGAATTCCATTCAGCCACGAGCCCCACGAGAATCTGGTAGCGCTACGGGGATTCGAACCCCGGTTTGATGGCTGAGAACCACCCGTCCTAACCCCTAGACGATAGCGCCACAGTCTGGATCCGGGACAGGGATTCGAACCCCGATACCATGGTCCAGAGCCATGTGTCCTACCGTTGGACGATCCCGGATCGGAAGGCGGATTCTAGCCAAACCCTTGGGAGACTGTCAACAAACTGGGATCGACGGCGATGGGCTAGGGGATTCATCTCGGCGGGATCAGGACTTCACCTGCTGGCTGCACCGTCGCCGAAACCGTAACTTGCCTTGAGGATTATGACGATGCTCCCTCCCCATGGTACCGAGGTTCGACCCGGGCTGATCCTGCTCGTCCTGCTGCCGCTTCTCTTCGGCGCCGCAGCGCCCAAGGGGGCGAAAGGAACCCCGCAATCGGACGCGGGGGTCGATTACCGGATCGGGGTCGGGGACGTCTTGGAGATTCAGGTATGGAAGGACACGACGCTGAGCCACAGCGTTCCGGTGCGCCCGGATGGAAAGATCTCCTTCCCTCTCCTGGATGACATCCAGGCCGCCGGCATCACCTGCCTGGAGCTCAAGGCGATCCTGACGCAAAAGCTCAACCATTTCTTGACCGATCCCCAGGTCACCGTCATGGTCAAAGAAGTGAACAGCCGCAAGGTCTATGTGATGGGGGAAGTGACGAAACCCGGGGAGCTCCCGCTGAGAAGCGAGACGACCCTCCTGCAGGCCATCGCCCTCGCCGGTGGATTCACGCCCTACGCGAACCGCGACAAGATCGTCGTCATCCGCAAGAGTCCGGAGGGGGATCGCCGCCTGCGCATCGATTACAAGAAGATCATCGCGGGAAAGGGCCCGTCGGAAAACTTGCTCCTGGAAGCCGGCGACACGATCGTGGTTCCCTGAGCCGGGCGCTGCTTTTCGGGATCCGCTACGCCGGCTCTTATCGGCCCAGCTCCTGGGATCGGATGAGGCGGTCGATGCGCCGTAAAGCCCCTTCGCGGCCCACCAGGGTAAGGACCGTGAAGATCCCCGGAGACACCGCCTGTCCGGTGAGCGCGATTCTCAAGGGGTGGATCAGCTTCGCAGCGGCGATTCCCATTCCGGCAGCCGCCTTCCGGAGAGCTGCCTCGGTGGCCGCCTCATCGAAGGGCTCCACCCTCTCCAGTGCGTCACGGAGTGCCACCATGCGCCGGGCGGTCTCGGGATCTCCTAGGTGTTTTGCCGCCGCCCCCGGGTCATAGGCGAAGTCGTCGCTCAAGAAGATCGCGCTGTCACGCGCCAGGTCTGAGAGCTTCCGCGAGCGAGGCTTCAGGGTTTCCAGGACCTTTTCGAACCATTCGCGTCGCTCCCCCTCCAACGAGGCATCCCATAATCCCCGCGCTTTCAGCTCCCCCCGGATGGCCTCGCGGATGGCCGCCGCCGGCATGGCATTGATGTATTGACTGTTGAGCCATTCCAGCTTTTGTTCGTCGAACACCGCCCCCTTCTTTCCTACCCCTTCGAAGGAGAACCGGCGGATCAATTCCTCCCGCGGCAGGAATTCTCGGCCGTCGCCGGAGGACCAGCCCAGCAACGCCAGGAAGTTGAAGAGCGCCTCCGGCAAGTAGCCGGCCTCCCGATACTCGGTGACTGCCACCGCTCCGTGGCGTTTGCTGAGCCGCTTCTTGTCGGGCCCCAGGATCAGGGGAAGGTGGGCGAAGGTTGGAATCGGCTCCCCCAGGGCGCGGTAAAGCAGGATCTGCTTCGGCGTGTTGCTCAGGTGATCGTCTCCGCGGATCACGTCCGTGATCTTCATGTCCACGTCGTCGGAGACTACCGACAGGTGATAGGTGGGCGTTCCGTCTGAGCGCAGCAGGATGAAATCTTCGAGGGTCTCGTTGGCAAAGGTGGTGCGACCGTGCACTCGGTCGCTCCACGAAGTGACCCCTTCGGGGACCCTGAAGCGGAAAGCATGGGGCTGTCCCACTGCCACCCGCCGCTGCACCTCCTCCGGCAGAAGGGCGAGGCAGGTCCTTTCGTACTTCCAGGTCACTCCTAGCCGCTCGGCCTCCTGGCGCCTTCGCTGGAGCTCGGCGGGCTCGCAGAAGCAGGGATAGGCGCTGCGGGACGCCTGCAGCTTCAATCCGGTGGCTCGGTGCAGATCCCGGCGCTGGGACTGGTAGTAGGGCCCCTCGTCCCAGTCCAGGCCCAGCCACCGCAATCCCTCGAGGATGGCGGCAGTCATCTCTTCTTTGGAGCGCTCCAAATCGGTGTCCTCGATGCGGAGGATGAAGACTCCCCGGCTGGTTCGGGCGAAGAGCCAGTTGAAAAGCGCCGTCCTCGCCCCTCCGACGTGCAGATAGCCGGTGGGAGATGGCGCGAAGCGTACCCGTACGCTCATAGTCCTTGTCCGAGTCGATGGTTCGTTCGGGAGGGGTGCAGGAGGGCTGGCGGAGAGGGAGGGATTCGAACCCTCGACCCGGTTTTACCCAGGTAACGCATTAGCAGTGCGCCCTGTTCGGCCACTCCAGCACCTCTCCGCACCGGATCCGCGCTGGCCGGGAGGCGTTAGTCTAGCGTGAGACGGCTTTTCTTGTCCACGGAGCCATTTTGTTGACTCATCCCGAAACCACCTCTAAGATCTCGCCACCCGGTGCCACGACGCAACGAGCCATCTGAGGAGAGGACACGATGAAGATCAAGGCCCTGCTTCTCCTGTCTCTGCTGCCCTTGCTCCTGTCGGCAACTTCCATGGCGCGCGCCCAGAACCGGGCCGAGTCATGGGAGCTCGGTCCTTATGTGGTCGGCACCGACTTCGACTCCCAAGCTGAGATCGAGGACGCTGCTGGGATCGGCTTCCGGTTCGGATACAACTTCACCCGCCTGCACGAGGTCGAAATCCTCTTCGATGCCGTGCACACCCAAGATTCGGTCATCAACCAAATCGACATCGACGAAGGCAAATTCGAAGCGAATTACGTCTTCAACTTCAACGTCCAGCGGCATCAGCCGGTGGTCCCCTACCTGACCGCGGGGTTGGGGTTCGTCCACTTCAAGGTGGATGATCCGATCTTCGGGACCGACGACGAAACAGATTCCCTCTTCAACTTCGGGGGTGGCGTGCGCTTCTTCTTCACGAAGACCTTCAACCTGCGCCTCGACTTCCGCTCGGTCTTCTTCCAGGGGGACAACGTCGTCCTACGAGACCTGGACTACCAGGACAACGAGTTTTCCGCTGGAGTCGGTTGGATTCTGGGGAGCCGCTAGGCTCCCCTCCCTTTGCCCCTAACCCACTGCCTCATCGGGGGATAACTCCTTCAGCCCCGTTCAGCCGCCGGCCAACGACTGGGGTTGCGCGCGGACGGACGAATCCTTACATTTCACTCACGGCCTGGCCTGTCTCGAAGCAGGCCCGTGATTCCAGGGTGCCCAGGCCTGCCGGCCGAGAGGAGGGGGGATCCATGAGCGGCGAGGAGATCTGCCGAAAGTTGGAAGAGATTTCCAGGTGTGGCGCGAGTCTTGAGGAGATTCTTGCCCAGGCCGTGGACCTGCTGCATCAATCCAATCCCCGGTTCCACTGGACCGGAATCTACGAGCTCTATCCCGATAACGTGCTGCGGCTCGGTCCCTTCCTGGGCGCCCCCACCGACCATGTCTTCATCGCCGTGGGTCGCGGGGTCTGCGGCACCGCCGTGGCGGAGAATCGGAACATCAACGTCCCCGATGTTTCCCGGGCCCCCAATTACCTGGCCTGCTCCAGCGAGACCCGCTCCGAGCTGGTCATCCTCATTCGTGAAGGTAGCAAGATCTTCGCCCAGATCGACATCGACAGCCACGATCTGGACGCTTTTGACCGCGAGGCCATGACGCAGGTCGAGAAGGTGGCCGACTATCTCGCCGCCGCTTATGCTCAAGCCACCGGCGGTGGCGCTCTGTGAGTCCCGAAACTTCGCCATTGCACCCTCACGGTGGGGGCACCATCACTTGAAAACCCGGCCCGGGGTCCGAGACGCGCCGCCGGAAGTCTCCGCACCGAGCCCGGAAGGCTCGGAGCGTCGTTTCCGACTACTGGACGAGCAGATCCGGGTCCTGGAGCGGGAGCGCCAAAAGCTCTCGGCCGTGGTCCATCATACCGACGCTGGTTTCCTGGTCCTGGATGCCTCGCTCGCGGTGGCCTGGGCCAACTCGGTGTTTGCCCGGCGCTTTTCCCGGGGCGCCCACCCCGTGGCCCTGGTGGGGGCTGCCTGCAACAAAGTCCTCTGCGGAGAGGACAAGATCTGCGAACAATGCCCGGCTGCCCGGCCGTTCGTCACCGGCTCCGTCGCCCACCACGAAATGCGCCTGGAGACTCCCGGGGAAATCCGCGACCTCTACGTGACCGCCGTGCCCATCAAGTCCCTCGCCGGGGAGACGGACCAATGCATCGTCATGGTCCAGGACGTGTCGGACCTGCAGGTTCTGCGCCGATCCCAGGAAAGCCTGAAGGCCAGCGAAGAGCGGTTCCGCTCTATTTTTGAAAATGCCGCCACGGGCATGGCCACGGTGAACACCGAGGGAGAGTTCATGCAGGTCAACGCGGCGTTCTGCAAATTCCTGGGCTACACGCCGGAAGAGCTGGTGGGAAAAAGAGTGGATCAGATCACCCATCCCGACGATCGGGCGACCACCGGGCAAGTGCTTCAGCAGGGACGTTCGGGATCTCTGCGGGTCGTGGAGATTGAGAAGCGTTACCTGCGAAAGGACGGCTCGGTCGCCTGGGGGCACACCAGTGCCACCTGGATCCAGGATGCCCGGGGAAGACCTCTTTATTCCGTGGCGCTCGTGCAGGACGTCGGAGAGCGCAAGACGGCAGAGGAGGCGCTTCGGAGGAGCGAGGCGCGCAAGGGCGCCATCCTGGACACGGCCCTGGACGCCGTCATCAGCATCGACCACCGGGGAACGATCACGGAGTTCAACCCGGCGGCAGAGCAGATGTTCGGGTTCCGCCGTGACGCCGCGGTGGGACGGAACATGGCCGAGCTCCTCGTCCCCCCTCGCCTCCTCGAGGGTCATCAGAGAGGGCTGGAGCGCTACCTGGAGCTCGGCACGGGGGCCGTCCTCGGCCGGCGCATTCAGATTCAGGCGCTCCGCCGCGACGGGACCGAGTTTCCCGTCGAGCTTGCCATCGCCAGAATTCCCCTCGACGGCCCCCCGACGTTCACGGGCTTTGTCCGCGATCTCACCGACATCAAGCAGGCCGAGAGCGCCCTGCGGCAACGGGAAGAGCAGCTCCAGCACGCCCAGAAGATGGAAGCCATCGGCACCCTGGCCGGGGGAGTAGCCCACGACTTCAATAACCTCCTCACGGGAATTCTGGGATATGCCGAGCTCCTCAAGATGGGATCGAAGCCAGGAGAGAAGGTCCATCAGGCGGCGGAGGTCATCGAACGAGCCGCTTCCCGGGCTGCCTCCCTGACCCAGCAGCTCCTGGGCTTCGCCCGGCGCGGGAAGCATCAGAATGTCCCCGTGGACTTGAACGCCACCATCCAGGAAGTGATGGGGCTTCTGGTTCGCACCTTCGACAAGAACATCAGCCTCCGGCAGGAATTCACCCCACACTCAGCAGCCATCCTGGGCGATCCCGGGCAGGTGGGCCAGATCATCCTCAATCTGGCGGTGAATGCCGCCGACTCCATGGTCGAAGGGGGCGAACTGGCATTCCGCACCGAGGTGGTGGAGCTCACCGAGGATCAGCGCCGCCGTCAAGACGGGACCCGGTCCGGCCCCTTCGTGCTCCTCTCCGTCTCCGACACCGGCAGCGGGATCCCCCCGGAAGTCCTGCCGCGAATCTTCGAGCCCTTCTTCACCACCAAGGAGTGCGGCAAGGGAACGGGGATGGGACTGGCCATGGTGTACGGCATCGTGCAGAACCACGGAGGCTTCATCGAGATCGATACGACGGTGGGTCGCGGCACCGTTTTCCGGCTCTACTTCCCCTTGCAGCGCTCGGAGGATCGACCCGAGGGGGCCTGGTCCGCGGAGGGTGACGTGATGCCCGGGAACGGCACGATTCTCGTGGTGGACGACGAAGAGGCGGTGCGCTGCGTCGCCACAGCCTTCCTGGAGGAGATGGGCTACCGGGTGCTGACCGCCCGCGACGGAGCGGAAGCGGTGGAGATCTACCGGAGTTCCCTGAAATCCATCGACTTGGTGATCATCGACATGGTGATGCCGAAGCTAGGGGGTCGCGAGTGCTTCCGGGCCCTGAAGGAAATCAACCCTCGCCTGCGCGCCATCCTCTCGACCGGCTATGATTTCAACACCGTAGCCCAGGAGATTCTGGACGAGGGGATGCGCGGCTTCATCCAGAAGCCCTACCAGCTGCGCCAGCTCTCGGAGGTGGTGGCCGCCGCGCTGGCCGCCTGATCCCTCACTCCATCCGAAACTCGATCCGATAGACGAGCTCGTGCGCGTTGCGCACGATCCACCCGAGAAATGCCCCCGTCAGCATGCCGTTGGAGCGATCCCGAATCTGTCCCCAGAACGTCCCACCGCTCTGCTGGAGCTTCACGTCGCCGCGGTGCGTGATCTGCTGCTTGTGGCGCCATACCGCCCACCCCTCCCTGCCGCGCTTGCGCTCATGGATCTGGAAGACGTACCGGGGATTCCCCCTGAGCAGATCGTTCAGGTCGTCGAGCCCTTTACCCTGCACGAAGACCAGATCGCAGTTCACCACGCGCATGACAACCTCCCTGTTCTCACCGGCCTTCGCAACAAGCGGGGACCCGGACACATCGTCTCTCGATACTCTGTCTCTGGGGCTGGTTCATGGAAATCCCGCAGGGGTTGGCGGAGGGAGCAGGATTCGAACCTGCGGATCTTTCGCTCAGTGGTTTTCAAGCCCCTTCCAGCCTCCGTATGGGGCCTACTCTAGCCA
>QHVQ01000009.1:45584-46929 GCA_003222305.1 Acidobacteriota bacterium
TCTGTCCGGTGCCAGAATGGCCCCAGGTGCATCAACGGTAGCCGAACAGGGGCGGGAACATGACCACCACCAGTGCCGCCCATACGGAGTACACGGGCAGATAGGCGATCTGCCATCGCTCCAGGACCGCAAACGAGCCCCGGCGACGCACGAAGCTCGCATAGAGCCACGCCGTCCACGTCAGGTTGACGAGCAGAATCAGATTCTCGCCAAGAGCCGCCACTCGATTCGGTGTGAAGCCGAACTCTGAGATGCGGGCAGCGATCGCCCACAGCGCCACGCCATCGACTACGAGCGCACTGACGACGAGAAGCAGTTGCAGCCCGTCGAAGAAGTCGGGTGGCGCCTGCGGATCGCGCGCGGAGGCTGCGTAGAGCACCAGCCCGACGACGACCGCCAGCAGGAGATCGAAGCCGATCAGGACCTCCCGCTTCACGTTGATGGGGTTGCCCGTCCACGCCATCGTCACCAGAAACGCCAGGAGCAGCAGCGTGAACAGCGGTGTGAACAGTCTGGTCAGCACGGGCGCCATGTTCTCGATGACGCTCTGTTTCGCTTCCACCAGCCAGGCTCCGACGATGACGGCTCCCGCCGCTCCGCACGGGATCAGCCAACCCGCGACGAACCAGTCAGGATTCATGTCGATGGCGCGGAACATCATGAACGTAAAGAGGGTGACGGCGAACCCCCCGAGCGCGATGAGCACGTAGTAGATCGCCAGCTCGCCCGAGAACCGCACGAAGTTCATGCGCCCCCCGTCGGCGAACCAGCGGTTTCGGACGTACGCGAAGCCCATGGCCAGCCATAGGGCAATCGGCAAGTGCAGAACGGTCAGCACCTCGGTGTTGCTGCGCGTGCCGAAGGGAAAGACGTTGGCGAACACAGCGCCGGCCGCGAAGGGCAGCGCCAGCCAGAGGCCGCTGACAACGTCCGACCCTCGCTTCCACAGGAAGTAGACGGCGAGCAGCGGGAAGACGAACAGGCTGGCGTTCCTGGCGTAGAACAGCGGCAGCTCGTCGTTAGGGTTGATCGGATGTCCGAACAGCGCCGGCACCTTGATGGCCAACGCCGCGGCAACGGCAAGGCTCAGGACGACGAGGATCTCGGTGTGTGAGGTCTTCGCCGACTCATGGGCAGCGTCGGGGGCCATGACCAACTGCTTCCACAGCCGCTCGGAGTGCGCGCGTGCGAACTCGCGTGACAGCGCATCGAGGCTGCCCATGCGCTTGACCGCGACTAAGAACGCTTCATCCCCTGACAGGCCGGCCTCGGTGAGGGCCACCAGCTGGTCGCGCAGATGTCCCTCGAGCTCCTCCACGTCGGGACCGTGAAGGGCTGGCCGTCT
>QHVQ01000010.1:0-64648 GCA_003222305.1 Acidobacteriota bacterium
ACGGGAAGAGATTCTGCTCCAGGGGCGCGTGCTCCAAATCCTTCGTCGCTCCCTGCGGCCGGCAGACGCTATCGCCCCGGAGCCGACCGGAGACCTCTTGGTGTTGTTGCCGGAGATGGGCGCCCCGGAGGGACAGCTGACGGCTCAGAAGGTTCGGCGCTCCCTCATCCAGTCCCGCGTTCTGGGAGAAGAGTCCAGGGTGATTCGCGCCCTGAAGATTGCCCAGGCCACCTGTCCGGAACACGGAAGGTGCCGCGAGGAGCTGATGCGCTCCCTGAAATCCCACACCTGATCAGGCGTCAGGTCTTCGAAGCGGCATCCTCTTCTCTGGAGTAGGGCGACCTGGTCAGCGTGTAGCCCTTNGTAGCTCATCCTCAATTCCCGAGCGGCCTGGCGCCGGTTCCAGGCATGGCGCTCCAGAGCCTGCAGAATGGCGCGGCTCTCGGCCTGCTGCACGGCCTGACGCGCCACTTCCCTGAGGGAGCGTGGCGCGGCGACCTCCTCGACGGGTTCGGCGGATACGGCTTCTGAAATCGTGGCGCTTCCTGCAGGGTCCAGAAATCCCCCCTCCATCTCGTCGGGTCCACCCAGGAGAATCATCCGCTTGATAAAGTTCTGTAGCTCCCGGACGTTCCCGCGCCAGGCTCCTTCCCCCAGCGACGCAAAAAACGCGGCGGGAGGTTCGACGAGCTCCGGACGGTTGTACAGGGCGGCGTAGCGCTGGAGAAAGTGACGTGCAAGAGTCGCGAGATCTTCCTTCCTTTCCCGGAGCGGAGGGACCCTCAAGGTCACCACCCCCAGGCGGTAGTAGAGGTCCTGCCGGAAAGTCCCGGCCTTGATATCTCTGGAAAGGTCCCGATTGGTGGCGGCGATGACCCTCACATCAAGGTCCACCACTTGGCGGCCTCCCACCCGGAACATCTTCCGCTCTTGGATCACATGGAGCAGCTTGGCCTGCAGCCGGGGAGGAATCTCGGCGATCTCGTCCAGGAACAGCGTGCCGCCGGAGGCGATTTCGAACTGGCCGGGTCGGTTCTCGGTGGCACCTGTGTAGGAGCCGCGCATGTGGCCGAAAAGCTCCGACTCCAACAGGCCCTCTGAAAGCGAAGCGCAATTCAGGTGCACGAAGGGACGCTCTCGACGGGGAGAGTTGTGGTGGACCAGGAGAGCTAGAAGGTCCTTTCCCACGCCTGTCTCTCCCAGGATCAGCACCGTCTCCGCCGACGGGGCCACCCTCAGGGCGCGCTGTTCCACCGCCATCATGAGCGGCGAGCGGCTGGGGAGGTACTGCCAGGCTCCGGCAGCGTCCTGCCAGCGCGCCGCGTCGCGGGGCGCGAGGTCTCGATGAAGAAGGGCGCTTTTTTTCTCGGGAGTGCTACGCCGCTGCGCGGGTCTCACTTCAGCCGGATTCATCCTCCACGGTCCTTGCGCATGAGGCGTGACGACGAGCTAGGGGAAGTATGGTTCCAAGGCGGAGGAAAACAATGGAAAAGATCGTAGTCGGGACGCGAATGCCTTGACGGGCGGGGGTTGCGGCGCCGGGCGGGGCGCGCAGGGTCGAAAGTGAGGCTATTCCTCCCCGAGGGGACTCGTCAGCGGATTGACCAGATCCAGAAAAAGTGATTCCAGGGCGAGCTGCCGGTTGACGAAATGTCGGAGATCCTCGCGGGCGCGCTCGAGGCGACCCAGAAGCGCAGCAGCCTCGAGGGGAGGGAAGAGGAAACCGTCGGGAGACTCGGCAGCACCCCGGGGCTCGGTGAGCAAGGCGGCGTCGCAACCGCAACCGGCGAGCATCGAGTCGCGCAGCAAGTCTCCGAGAATCGCGAGATCCTCCTGGATCCGGTCTTGGTCGGCGGTGATCCCCGCGGCGGCGATGAGGGCGGCCGCGGCGGTCTTTTGGCGGCGCGCTTCAGAGAGGACGCGGGTCAAAGCAGCGCGCCGCTCACGGTAGGTCCCAACCTCCTCAGCCAGGGCCAGTCCGCGACCCAGCTGCCCCCCGGACAGGGAAGCGAGCAGCGTTGCCTGGTCTGGCGGGAGGCGCGGCGCGCCGGATAGAAACCGAGCGATGGTGCCGCGTGACAGGGTCCCAAAGCGATAGGATTGGCACCGGGAGCGCAGGGTGGGGAGGAGGGTGCGGGGGTTCTCGCAGAGCAACAACAGGAGAGCGCTGGGGGGTGGCTCCTCGAGCACCTTCAGCAGGGCATTCCCCGATTCCTCCTGGAGCCGTTCCGAGGCCAGGATCAGAAGTAGGCGCCTGCGCCCTCCGGCAGGGGAGAGAAAAAGCTCGCCCAGCCGCTCGCGGGCAGGCTCCGCCAGGATCTTCCAGGAGGGGTTCCTGCGCACCTCCTCTTGAATGGCGTGGAGATCGGGAGCCGTGGGGGGTGCCTCGTCCTTGGCCCGCTTCTCTTCAACGTCTCTCTTCCTCTGCGGATAGAGAAGGCCCACGTCGGGATGGAGCAGGGCGGAGGCGCTCAACCTCCGACAGGCGTCGCACTGCCGGCAGGGGCGGGGAGCGTCGCCGAGGCAGAGCAGGGAGCGCGCCAGCTCCATCCCGGCCGTCAACTTCCCCACTCCGGCGGGGCCATGGAACAGCAGAGCGGGTGAGAGGCGGTCTTCGTCGAGAGCCCGAGAGAGGGCTTCGACGACGCCGGGATGTCCCCTGAGTTCCGCGAAGCGATCCGGGCCGCTCACTTCAGTCCCAGGGATGGGAAGGCGCCACCGATCAAGGCGAGGGTACGCTGATGGACTTCGTCCACGCTGCCTGCGGCGTCCACCACGCGGATGCGCCGCGGATACGACTTCGCGAGATCCAGGTAAGCCTCCCGCACGCGCCCATGGAACTCCAGGGTCTCCTGTTCGAAGCGATTTTGGTCGCGGGAGGAGGTCCGCTCGCGTCGTTGGGCGCGGGCGAGGGCCGCCGCCGGCTCGAGATCGAAAAGCAACGTCAGGTCCGGCTCCAGGGCCAGGAGATCGAATCGATTCAGCTGCTCCACGAGATCCTCTGGGAGGTAACGTCCCCTCCCTTGGTAGGCGCGCGTAGCGTCCTTGTAACGATCGCAAAGCACCAACTTTTCCTCCGCCAAGGCGGGGAGAATGATCCGGGCCAAGTGTTGAGCCCGCGCGGCCTGGTAGAGCAGGAGCTCGGCGAGCGGACTGAGATCCCGGTTGGCGGGATCGAGGAGGAGTCGCCGAATCTGGTTCCCCACTTCCGTGCCGCCCGGCTCGCGTGTGAGAATGTGCTCAATGCCGCCACGGTCAAGGCGAACCGAGAGGAGCTGTATCTGGGTGGTCTTTCCGGAGCCTTCGATCCCCTCGAAGGTGATGAACGAGCGCATGGGTTCCCCCGGGTGAGGAAAAAGGAGGCGATGATAGCACAGGGTCCCTCGGGGGAGAGACTTGGAAGCGGGGCGCAAGGCCCTCTGGCGGACCGAGGGAGTTGGTGCTCCGGGGCAGGCTCAGGCTCGTGCAGGAGAAAAGGGCGCAGCGGCCGCCTTTGGTAGAATAGCGCGCCGGGGAGCCCCGATGGGACGCTGTCAGGCGCAGCCCGGCGAGCGAGGCTCGGGAGAAAACTGCCCGGAGGTCCGAGTGCCCAGGGGGAGGCGGGGACCCGCACTGCTGCGGGTACTGCCGGCACTTCGATGCAGCCGTCCACAACCAGTCTTGAAGGAGGGCGGAAAATGACCGTCGTCGGAGCGGAGGAGGTGCGCCAAGTGGCGGTGGTGGGAAGCGGCACCATGGGCCGCGGCATCGCTCAGGTGGCGGCCATGGCGGGGTACAGGGTCCGCCTGTTCGACGCCCAGCCGGGGAGGGCCAAGTCGGCTTTGGAATCAATTCGCGAGACGCTGGAGCAAGGAGTGGCGCGGGGCAAGGTTGCCAGAGAATCGATGGGAGCGGTCCTTTCCCTGCTGGCTGTCTCGGAGACCCTGGAAGATGTCTCACAGGAGGCGGACCTGGTGGTGGAAGCCATTCCCGAGATCCTGGCGCTGAAGGAAGCTCTCTTCAAAAACCTCGGCGGGCTCTGCCGGGAGAGCGCGCTGCTGGCTTCCAACACCTCCTCCCTCAGCGTCACGCGCCTGGCGCGGGCGGCCTCTCGTCCGGAGCGCGTCGTGGGACTCCACTTCTTCAATCCGCCGCACCTCATGAGGCTCGTGGAGGTGGTCCGCGCGGCCACGAGTTGCGATGCAGCGGTGGAGACGGCCCTGGGTGTCGTCCGGAAGATGGGCAAGGAAGCCATCGTGGTGCGGGATTCGCCGTGGGGCTGGAGGCCATGCGGATGGTGGAGGAGGGAGTGGCTTCGCCGGAATCCATCGACAAGGCCATGGAGCTGGGATATGGGCACCCCATGGGGCCGCTCCGGGTCTCCGACCTGGTGGGGCTGGACGTGCGGCTGGCTATCGCCAAGACGCTGCACCAGGAGCTCGGCGCGGCTCACTTCGCGCCGCCGGGGATTCTCGTCGAGAAGGTTCGCGAGGGAAAGCTGGGGAAGAAGTCGGGGGAAGGGTTTTATCGCTGGGAAAAGTAGGGTTACTTTCCCGGAGCCTGGCTGGCCACGACGGAAGCGTTGCGCAGGATCCCCGAAAGCGTCACGACTCCGACCAGGCGACTGTCCTCCATGACCGGCAGCAGGCTCACCCGCTCGGCGTGCATCCTGCGGAGGGCTTCCCGCAGCGGATCGGAGGGCGACACCCAGCCGTTGACGGGCTGCACCAAGCCCTGTACAAACTGCTCCCCGGTTTCCTCCTTCAGCGCTTCCAGCATCTTGCCGCGCGTCAGGACCCCCAGAAGCTTGCCCTCCCGGACCCCGGGAAAATCCTCCTGAAAGGTGTGAAAGGAGCGCCGCAGCGCCTCGGTAATCGTCTCGGCGGGAGAGAGAAGCAGGAAATCGGTAATCATCAGGTCGCGCACCGAGAGACCTTCCAGGGCGGACTGGAGGAGGGTGGCCTGCTCCTCGGCATTGGCGCCGATGTAGAGGAATGCCCCGAGGATGGGAAACCACCAATCCAGCCTGAGGATCCCGATGAGAACAAAAAGAGCGCCGAAGGCCTTGCCGATGCGGGCCGCTACGTGCGTGGCCCGGGCATAAGGCATCCGGGTGGCCAGAACCCCGCGCAGAATCCTCCCGCCGTCCATGGGATAGGCCGGGACCAGGTTGAAAAGGCCGAGGATCAGATTGGCCCAGAGGAGCGCCCAAAAAGGGCTGGTGGCGGCTAGTACCGCCGGATCCAGGCTATCCATACGGATCCGAAATCCCGCGAAG
This sequence comes from Acidobacteriota bacterium, assembly GCA_003222305.1. GTDB lineage: Bacteria > Acidobacteriota > Polarisedimenticolia > Gp22-AA2 > AA152 > AA152. The sequence continues at coordinate 5,258 of QHVQ01000010.1, forward strand.
ACAAAAAGACAGGCGGCGAGGAAAAAGTTGACCAGCGGTCCGGCGATCGCAATGAGGATCTCACGCGCCGGCTCGCGCGGGATGTCGGTAAGCGCCGCGATTCCCCCGAACGGGTAGAGAGTGATGGAGGTGATGGTAACCCCGAACCGCCGCGCCACGACGCAGTGCCCCAGCTCGTGCAGAAGGACGCATCCGAACAGGAGAAGAATGAAGAGGAGGCTCATCAAGCCGGATCGGGCACCGGACTGGCTGGAGACGCTGAAGAAGAAAAACGCCAGAAGAAATAGGAAGGTGAAATGGATCCGGATGGGGATTCCCAGCACCGTTCCCAGTCGGAAGGACCAGTTCATGGGAATGCCTTCAGTAAAGGCCGGGGAGGATGAATCGGGTCCGCTGGCGATACGCCCGGTAATCGGGGAACTCCCGGGCCAGCTTTTCCTCTTCGATCCGCGCCCTCACCAGCTGAAACAGGTTCACGGCGGCCCAGAACGCCAGGGCCGTGTAGGTTCCCAGAAGCAGGCAAAGCCCGAGCATCGTGCCAGCCTCCCCCAGATAAAGGGGGTGCCGGATGAGACGGTAGGGGCCCGTGCTCACGACTCGGCGAGCCTCCGCCAAGATGGAGAAAGAGCTCCTCAGGTGCCAGAGGGCCCAGAGGCTCAACGCAAGCCCGGCCACCGACAGCGCCACGGCGGTCCGGGGAGCCGCAAACCGCGCCGGCCATCCCAGCCGCTGCAGGACAAAAATCCCCAGCGGGCCTGCCAGGAAAACCATCATCGGCAGGATCTTCTCTTTGAACCCCGCCGCGGGCGCCACGACCCGCATGCGGCTCAGGTAGGCGGCCAAGACCAGCAGAAAAAAGGCCAGGGTGAGGGTGTGGCGGGCGAACTCCATGGAAAGGTCCTGCCGCAACCCCTCTCGGGCCATCTGCGCGGACTTGCCGGCGAGCGCCAGGATCTCCGAGGCCAGCGGAATGCTCCAAAGGGCCAGTGGGATCAGCTTGCCAGTGAGCCACTCGCGGCGCATCGCGGATTCGCCCATGAGTCAATATCCGGTCAGAGCTCCACACTTTTGCCCAGAAAGCCCAGAAGATTGTTCAATCCCACCAGGAAAAGCATCCCGAAGAGAATCAGGGCCGCCACGGAGAGCCATCTCTGCGAGGTCTTGCTGACGGAAATGCCCCAGGTGATGCAGAAGGTCCAGAGCCCGTTCGCCAAGGGGTAGGCGGTACCCAGGATCCCAAGAGCGTAAACCGCGAAAGTCAGCGGCTCGTGCATCCCCGCGGACAGGTGGGCGAAGTCGATGTAGAATCCGCCCATCCACGGCTCGATCTTCGTCTTGTAGACGTGCGCCCCGACGAAGAGCAGCACGCCGATTTCCGAGAGCCGCTGCAGGGTGTAGCTCACATTCCCCAGGTTGGGATAAAGGGAAAGATTTTGCTTGCCCTGCAGCGTAATCCAGATTCCCAGGCCGGCGTGAAACAGAATAGGGAGGTAGATGAACAGGACCTCGAAGGCCTCCATGAACGGCAGCCGGTTGAGGGTGGCCAGCCGGGCGTCGAAGGCCTGCGGTCCCTTGAGTGAGAAGGAGTTTGTGTAGAGGTGCATGAGAACGAACAGCCCCACGGGAACCACCCCCGAGAGGGAATGAAGCCGCAGCCAATAGAAACGGCCCCCCGGCTTCATCAAATGCATGTCCCCTCAGGGTCGCGATGGCGTTGGGAAGTCCTGGAAATACCTTCGGGCCCGCTCCACGTCGGAAGCAATCTGCCGCACGAGCTGCTCCCTGGATGCGAACCGCACTTCGGGGCGCAGCCGGGCAAGAAAGCGCACTTCCAGGGCCTGATCATAGAGGTCCTCCGATCCCTCCAGGAGGTGGGTCTCCACGGCAAAGGTGGCTTTCTCGAACGTGGGCCGGGACCCTACATTGGTGACCGAGGGGTGCTCCCGCCCCCCCGCCGATGACAGCGTCACATAGACGCCGTCCGCCGGGAGGAGCTCCGAATCAGTCCTTAAGTTGGCGGTGGGGAATCCCAGCGAGGACCCGCGGGAATCGCCGTGCACAACCCGTCCCGCGACGGAGAAAGGACGGCCCAGGAGCTCCCGGGCCAGCTCCACCTCGCCCGAGAGAATTGCTCGCCGGATTCGACTGGAGCTCACCGGGCTCCCTAGAATCAGGAAATCCGGAAGCACAGGGACAAGAAATCCCTGCTCCTTCCCGAGCTCTCGAAGCAAACTCACGCTGCCTTCGCGGCCGCGCCCGAAATTGAAATTGTTTCCCACGAACACTGCGGAGGCCCCCAAGTCGCCGCGCAGGACTTCACGAACGAAAGCTTCCGCGGAGACTTCGGCGAACTCGGGTGTGAAAGGGATGATCAGGGCATGCCCGACCCCCAGTTCTTCGATGCGGCGCATCTTCTCTTCATGAGCCATGAGCAAGGGGGGGGCGGAGCCGGGGCGGATCACTTTCAGCGGATGGGGCCGGAAGGTGGTCAGGAGTGCCGGCCTGCCTTTGTCTCGGGCGTATTCCAGAGTTCGGGCGATGATGTACTGATGCCCCCGGTGCACGCCGTCGAAATTTCCCAGGGTCACGATGGGACGCTCCAGCGGTGGCCGGAGAGTCTTCACGGAGTCATAAATCGTCATGGCGCGTCGGCGAGCCGTAGGCTACCGGTGAGAACGATCGGATTAACAAAAATTTCCGCCCCCAATTCCTCGGCCATGATACCCAATCCTCCCAGAAACTTCTCGGCCCCGAGGCCCGCTTCGGTCCTGAGACAGGGAGACGGGGCAAAGAGGTGGGGGCGGCCGCCCGGCAGGCCTGCGAGCGGGTGCGCTCCGACGGCCTCCGCAGCTTTCCTGCTGCCCGCTCAGGCGGAGTGGATCCGTCCCACCAAATCGTAGGGGTGGGCTTCCTCCACGAGCACCGGAACCAGATCTCCCGGCGCAGCCTTCCCGTCGGCGATGAGGACGCGGGAATCGACGTCCGGTGCCTGATACTGGGTTCGGCCCGTCAGCAGCATACGGGTTTCACTCTCGAGTCCGTCCACCCGCACCGAGAGAGACCTTCCCACCAGGGCCCGGTGCTTTTCCAGGGTGATGCGGCCCTGGATCTCCAGAACCTGGCGACGGCGCTCCTGCTTCCTGGCGGGGGCGATATCGTCCTTCAGGGCATAGGCGGCCGTCCCTTCCTCGTGGGAGTAGGTGAAGACGCCCAGGTGATCGAAGCGGGCCTCCTCCACGAAGCGGCACAGTTCCGCGAAGGAGCGCTCGGTCTCCCCGGGAAATCCCACGATGAGCGTGGTCCGCAAGGCGCAATCGGGCAGGGCGCGGCGAATCCCCGCGATCAGGCTGTTGAAAATGGGGCGGCTGGCGCCGCGCTTCATGGCCTTCAGGATGTTCGCGTCGGCGTGCTGCAGGGGAATGTCCAGATAGCGGCACACCTTGGGACTCTCGGCGATGGCTGAGAGCAGCGCGCGCGTGACCCGGTTGGGGTAGGCGTAATGGATCCGGATCCATTCGACCCCCTCCACCTGCTCCAGGGTGCGGAGAAGCCGCGGGAGGTCGGTGCCGTCTCCAAGATCGCGGCCGTAGTCGGTGGTGTCCTGGGCGATGAGCACCAGCTCCTTGACCCCGTGGCAGGCCAGTTCCGCCGCTTCCAGCCGCAGCGACTCGAGGCTTCGCGATCGCATGGCGCCCCGCATCGAGGGAATGGCGCAGAAGGCGCAGGGATGGTCGCACCCTTCGGAAATCTTGAGATAGGCGAGGTGCGGGCGTGTGGCCAGGATGCGAGCCTGACGGTGGTCGTACAGCGCTCGGGCGGCGCCGGAGATGCCTGTACCGGGATCCGCCGCGGCGCCGTGCAGGTCGGTCTTCACCGCCTCAACGATGCGCTCCAGCTCGTCCAGGGAGAGAAAGGCGTCGATCTCCGGGATCGCATCACGGAGCTGGGCGTGATATCGCTGCACCAGGCAGCCGGTCACCACCAGCCTCCGGCAGCTGCCGTGCTTCTTGTACTCGGCCATCTCCAAAATGGTATCGATCGACTCCTGTTTCGCGGATTCGATGAAGCCGCAGGTGTTCACCACGATCACGTCCGAGTTGCGCGGGTCCAGGCTCAAGGCAAGCCCTTCCCGCTTGAGGTGTCCGAGCATGATCTCGGTGTCCACCAGATTCTTGGGGCAGCCCAGTGAGACAAAGCCCACGCGGACGGGCGAGGAGGGGTGCGTCACGGGTAAAGCCGATGGAGCATCCGGGGGTAGGGGATGGCCTCCCGGAGGTGCCGGACTCCCCCCAGCCAGGAGACGACCCGCTCGATTCCCATCCCGAAGCCGGCGTGCGGCACGCTGCCGTACTTGCGGATTTCCAGATACCACTTGAAGGCTTCCTCGGGAAGCTTGTGCTCCCGGATCCGGGAGAGAAGGAGATCGTGATCGTGGATGCGCTGGCTGCCGCCGATGATCTCGCCGTATCCTTCAGGCGCCAACACGTCCACGCAGAGGGCTCGAGCAGGGTTCCCGGGATCGGGCTGCATGTAAAACGCCTTGATGTCCGCCGGAAAGTGGGTGACCATCACCGGTCGATCCAGGCTCTCGGTGAGCACGGTCTCGTCGAATCCGCCAAAGTCGCCCCCGGGGACGAAGGGGGGAGCTCCCTGCTCGGCGGCCCGCCTGTGGACGGCTGGGTCCTGGAGGATTCTCGCCGCTTCGTCGTAGGTCATCCGGTGGAAGGGCTTCACCACCTTCTCCAGCGAGGCGGTGTCCCGCTCCAGCACCTTGAGATCTTCGCTATTTCTTTCCAAGACCCGCCCTACCAGGTAAACGATCAGATCTTCGGCAAGCTCTAGAATCTCCGACAGCCCGGAGAAGGCCACCTCGGGCTCCACCATCCAGAACTCGGTCAGATGACGGCGGGTCTTGGATTTTTCGGCGCGAAAGGTGGGACCGAAGCAGTAGACCTTGCCGAAGGCCATACAAGCGGGCTCCAGGTAAAGCTGTCCCGACTGGGTCAGGTAGGCCTTCTCGCCGAAGTAGTCGGTCTCGAACAGAGTGGAAGTACCCTCGCAAGCGGCCGGGGTGAACATGGGAGAATCGATGAGCACAAAGCCCCGGTGGTAGAAGAAGTCGCGACATCCCTGACAGACTTCATGGCGGACCCTCAACAGCGCGTGCGGCCGGGAGGAGCGCAGCCAAAGATGGCGGTGGTCCAGGAGGAATTCCGGGCCGTGCTCCTTGGGCGTGATGGGGTAGTCCTGCGCGGCGTGAATCACGGTCACGTCCTTGAGTCCCATCTCGTAGCCCCCGGGCGCACGGGGCTCCTTCCGCACGGTGCCCGACACTTCCAGGGCGGACTCCTGGCCGAGGGTGCCGCAGGCGGTGAAGATCTCCGGAGGGACTTCTTTGGAGAACGCTACGCACTGGAGGTATCCGGTGCCATCCCGCACCACCAGGAAGCGAATCTTTCCCGCCTCCCGCCTGGCGTAGAGCCAACCCCGGACCAGGACCTCCTTCCCCTCGAACCCTGCCAGGTCCCGGATCGCCGTGGCCCCCTTCATCGGCTCAAGCCCCTTCCTCGCTCTCGGTCTTGTGGGGTTTGTGCTCGGCGATGATCTTCGCCTGGATTTGGGCGGGGACCTCCTCGTAGTGGGAGAGCTCCATGTGGTAGGAGCCCCGGCCGCCGGTGATGGACTTGAGCGTGTTGGAGTAGGCGAGCATTTCCGACATGGGGACCTGCGACCGGACGATCTGGGTGTTCCCCTGGGTGTCCATCCCCTGGACCCGGCCGCGCCGGCTGTTGAGGTCTCCCATGATGTCACCCATGAATTCCTCGGGGGTTTCCACCGAGACGTTCATGATCGGTTCCAGTAGGGTAGGCCGGGCGTGCTCCATGGCCGCCTTGAACGCCAGGTTGCCGGCGATCTTGAAGGCGATTTCCGAGGAATCCACCGTGTGGTAAGCACCGTCGTAGAGGACCGCCCGGAAGTCCACCACGGAGAATCCCGCCAGGTACCCTCGGGCGCGGGATTCCTGGATCCCTTTCTCCACCGCGGGGCGGAAGTTCTGCGGGATTGAGCCGCCGAAGATCTCGTCCACGAACTCGAAACCGCTTCCCCGAGGCAGGGGCTCCATGCGGATCCTGCAGTCGGCGAACTGGCCGTGGCCCCCGGTCTGCTTCTTGTGCCGGCCGTGGCCCTCCGCTTTGGCCTTGATGGTCTCCAGGTAGGGAACCTTGGGAGGGTGGAGAATCGCTTCCACACCGAATTTCTTTTTCATCTTGGCCACCGCCACTTCCACGTGGAGCTCCCCGGTGCCGCTGAGGAGCATCTCATGGGTGCGGGGATCTCGACTCACCTTGATGGTGGGGTCCTCGTCGGCCAGCCGTTGCAGGGCGTTGGAGATCTTCTCCTCGTCCCCCCGGCTCTTGGGCTCGACCGCGAAGGAGATGGAGGGCTCGGGAAAAATCACCGGAGCATAGAGGATGGGATGCGCCTTGTCGGCCAGCGTATCGCCGGTGTGGGTCTCCTTCAGCTTGGGAATGGCGGCGATGTCGCCCGCCTTGACCTCGGAGACGTGGATGAGTTCTTTCCCCTGCATGAGGGAGATGGCACCGAGGCGCTCGGAGGTGTTTCGGGTTACATTGTTCACCGAAGAGTCTGATTTGATGGTGCCGCTGTAAACTCGGAAGAGCGTGATGCGCCCGGAAAAGGGGTCGGCGATAGTCTTGAAGACCAGGGCGGAATAGGGCTCCTCGGGGGTGGGCCTCCGGGAGGTTTCCGCGTGGCTCCTGGGGTCGGTGCCCTTCTCCTCGCCGCGCTCCGTCGGGGAGGGGAGCAGATCCACCAGGGCTTCCATGAGAGGTTGGGCTCCCAGATTGAGAACAGCGGAGCCGCAGAGAACCGGGTAGATCTTGCCCGCTTTCACCGCGGTGGCCAGGCCCTCTCTCAGCTCGGCGTCGGGAAGGTCCCCGGCTTCGAAAAATCTCTCCATGAGCTTCTCCTCGGATTCTGCCACCATCTCGATGAGCTTTTCCCGGGCGGTCTTGGCTTCCTCCGCCAGATCGGCGGGAACGGGGGCAGTCTCGAATTTGCCGCTCTCGTCCCGGCTCCAGAGGAGCGCCTTCATGTCCAGAAGACCCACCACGCCTTTGAAGTCTCTCTCGGAGCCGATGGGGATCTGGATGGGAATGGCGGCGCGGCCGAACCGTGCCCGGATGGATTCCAGGGCCCGGGCGTGGCTGGAGCGCTCCCGGTCGAGCTTGTTAATGAAGAGGAGGCGCGGAAGATTGAACTCTTCCGCAAAGGACCAGGCCTTCTCGGTCTGGACCTCGACGCCGGCCACTCCGCACACGACGGTCACGGCCGCGTCGGCCACCCGCAGGGCCCCCTTGGCGCTGGCGATGAACGTTCCATAGCCTGGGGTATCGATGAGATTGATCTTGTGCTTTTTCCACTCGAAGAAACAGAGACTCGCAGAGATGGAGACCTTGCGGTGAATTTCCTCGTCATCGTAGTCGGTGACCGTGGTTCCCTGCTCGACCTTCCCCAGCCGGCTTACCGCTCCCGAATCGAAGAGCATCGCCGAGGCCAGGGAGGTCTTGCCTGCAGCCCCATGGCCGATGACCCCCACGTTGCGAATTTCGGTGACGTCGTAGACTTTCATGCCCGGGTCCCTCCGGTGGTCGCGGGCGACCCCCCCCTCTCCGCACCCCAGGGCGGTCCGCGGAGAGGCTGCCCGGGAGGCGAGTCCGCGAAAAGGAAGCTGTCTAGGTTGAAAAAACGGGCCAATATAGCACAGCGCCGACCGCCGCCTCAACGGCGCTCTCCGGGCGCCGGAGCACTACTTTCCGGCCTTTACTTCGCTCAAGACCTTCTCCGCCAGCCCCCGCACACTCGGACACTTGGGATCGTTGACCAGGCACCGGGCAATGGTGTCATTGGGGCATCCACACGTGCAGACTTCCTTGTTCACGCGGTCCAGGAAACGCTGCTTTTGCTTCGGCGTCAAAGCGGTCAGATCCATGCCCGGGAGATCCATGAAGTAGTTCTCCTGGACGGTGACCCCTTCCTTGCTCTGGCTAGGTTGGTTTTCGGAAGCTGGCGCGGTTTGAGTCTGGGAAGTCTGCGTGGATCCGATCTTGGCGGGACGGCTCTGCGTTTTCTTGGGGACGGGCTTGGTCTCGGATGCGGCGGGACCGAAGGCCAGCGCCGCTGCGGCCAAGCCTGCCAGCGCCGCGCGGACCAGGGAGCAGCGAAATCTCACGTTGGAGTCTCCTTCGGAGCAAAGAGTTCGCCACGGGAGTGCGCAGACAACCATGGCGCAAACATGGCACAATAGCCCAGAACTCCTGTCCGGTCAAGGAATCCGGGACTGTGGAGCCGTGGATCCTGCGCCGCTTTCTTAGGTTGGAGGACGCAGGAGTAGGCCCCCTCGGCCCGCGGCGCACGGGACGACAGGTCCGTTTGACAGGGCCTATCTGATGGGCTGTACTTCCATCGTTCGAAGGGAGTGCGAGTGGATTGGAGATTCAAGGCCTGCCTCCAAGGGGTGTTCTCGCTTCTTCCCTGGGGCGAGCGGCTGAACCATGTTTTTCAGCGCTACGTCACGCACACTCTGCCGCTCGACGAGAACCGGTTTCAGGGGATGCTATCGACCTCGAAGCAGCACGTCGAGAACCTCCGAATGCACGTATCGAAACCGTTGGAGCAGGCGGTTTTCTACGAATTCGGCACGGGATGGGACCTGCTGATTCCGCTGGCCTACTGGGCGCTGGGCATCGAGAAGCAGATTCTGGTGGACATCCGGCCGTTGGTAAGGCCAGCCCTGGTCAACGACGCGATCGAACGGTTCAGCAGAATCCCAACCCCCTTTCCGCTTCGACGAAAACCGGCAGCGACTCTCCCGACGGATGCCGAATATGTTCAGGAATTGAGGAAGCGCTACGGAATCGACTACCGCGCCCCCTGCGACGCTCGAGCCACCGGGATGGCGCAGGATTCCGTCGACTGCATCAGCTCAACCAATGCTCTCAATCACATTCCGGTGGGGGATGTCCGAGGCATTCTGCGGGAGTGTCATCGCCTGCTCGGCCACGGGGGCGCGGCGAGTTTTCTCATTGACTACAAGGACAATTACTCCTATTTCGACCCGAGGATTTCAGCCTACAACTTCCTGCGGTACTCCGAGGAGCGCTGGCGATTCTTCAGCCCCGCCCTGCACTATCAGAACCGGCTCAGGCATCGAGATTTCATGATCCTGTGCGAGGAGGCAGGCTTCGAGGTCGTGGAGGCAAGAACCATGGGAGGGACGTCCGAGGATCTCAGACTCCTCCAGGCACTGGACCTGGATGAACAATTCAAGCGTTATCGGATCGAGGATCTGGCCGTGCGTTCCTGCTGGATGACCCTACGGAAGCGCGGAGAGGCTTCAGGGGTCTCCCGAGTCACTGGAACTTAGGAAGGGCGACTGTTACGCTCCCTTTCGGCACCGTTTCAGGCGCCAGGATGCGACGCTGCGTGGGATTCTGAACTCTCGGGTGGACCGGGCGTCTGGGATGAAAGCCTCAGCGAAGAAACCCTCCGAGGAAAACGCTCCACCCCGCGTTCGGCTCGGTGCGCACATCTCCATTGCCGGGGGCGTCGACCGGTCGGTGCTCACCGCACAGGAGGTGGGGTGCGAGGCGCTGCAGATCTTCGTCAAGAGCAGTAACCAGTGGCGGGCGGCTCCCTTCAGGGACGGTGAGCTGGATCGATTCAGGGCCAATCTGGCTTCCACCGGGATCGGGCCCGTAATGGCCCACGATTCCTACCTCATCAATCTCTGCTCGCCGCAGGACGGGCTCTGGAAGAAGTCCCTCGAGGCCCTCCTGGTGGAGCTGGATCGATGCGAGGCGTTGGGGGTTCCTTGCCTGGTCACCCACCCGGGAGCCCATACCGGTGCGGGAGAGGAGGCGGGCCTCTCCCAGCTTGCGCGGGCTATCGATCGAGTCCATGGCCGCCGTCCTGACCAGAAGGTGAGTATCCTCCTGGAAACCACGGCGGGGCAGGGAACGGGCCTGGGACACCGCTTCGAACACTTCGAGAAGGTGTTCAAGCTGGTCAACGAGCCACAGCGGGTGGGAATCTGTTTGGACACCTGCCATGTCTTCGCCGCGGGTTACGATTTGCGGACTGCGGCAGCCTACCGGCAGACCATGGAGCGGCTCGACGGGACGGTGGGGTTGAAGAAGCTGCTGGCGATCCATCTCAACGATTCCAGGCGCGAACTCGGGAGCCGCGTGGATCGCCACGAGCAGATCGGGAAAGGACACCTGGGGGTCGAGGCGTTTCGCCTGCTGGTCAACGACTCGAGACTCACCGGGGTGCCCATGGTTCTGGAGACTCCCAAAGGGCCCGACTATGCCGAAGACAGAAGCAACCTCGCGCTGCTGCGTAGTCTGATCGCATGAAGACCGACGATGTCACTCTGAGGGTCACCGAGATCTTCCACAGCATCCAGGGTGAGTCCACGCAGATCGGGCGCCGCTGCTCGTTCGTGCGGCTCACTGGGTGCAACCTGCGCTGTGTCTGGTGCGACACCTCCTATGCCTTCGAAGGGGGGAAGGAGATGTCCGTGGCCGAAATCGTCCGGGAGGTGGAAGCCCACGCCGCGCCGCTGGTATTGGTGACGGGGGGAGAGCCTCTGGCTCAGAGCAGGGTTGGCGACTTGATGCGTGCACTCGCCGACAAGGGGATGGAGGTGATGATCGAGACCGGTGGGAGCCTCGACATCTCCGGGATTGATGCGCGTGTGCGCATCATCATGGACTTGAAGTGCCCGGGAAGCGGAATGGAAGGGAGGAACCGCTGGGAGAATCTGGAGTTTCTCAAGATCACCGACGAGATCAAATTCGTGGTCAACGACCGCCGGGACTACGAGTGGGCCCGGGAGGTGATCCGAAGACGTCGACTTTGGGAGCGGTCTGTGGTGCTCCTCTCACCGGTTTTCGACGTGATGGACCCTCGAAGGCTGGCGGAATGGATCCTGGAGGATCGGCTCCATGTCCGGATGCAGATGCAGCTCCACAAGCTGATCTGGCCGCCCCAGATGCGGGGGGTGTGATGGGCCCTGCCCGGGACCTGGCCATCGTCCTGGTGAGCGGTGGCATGGATTCCGCGGTGGTGGCAACTCGGGTCTGCCAGAATCACGAGCCGGCATTCCTGCATCTTGACTATGGCCAACGTACCGAGGCCAGGGAGAGGCGCTCTTTCGAAGCGCTGACCCAGTATTTCGGTGTGGGGCGCCGGCTCGTGGCACGGGTGGACCCTTTGGGGAGAATCGGGGGATCGAGCCTCACCGATCTCTCCCTCGCGCTGACCGATACCCATCGAAAGGATTCGAACATCCCCCTGACCTATGTTCCGTTTCGAAACACCCACTTCCTGGCGGCGGCGGTCTCATGGGGGGAAGTGATCGGAGCCCGTTGGATCTATTACGGCGCGGTGGAGGAGGACAGCTCGGGGTATCCCGACTGTCGCGAGCGTTATGTCGAGGCATTCAACCGCCTGATCGCGGAGGGGACCAGGCCCGAGACACGCCTGGCGGTGGTGGCCCCCCTTCTCCACAAGAGGAAGTGGGAAATCGTGCGGGAGGGGGCGCGGCTGGGCACCCCCTTTCAGCTGACCTGGTCCTGCTACGGCGGGAGTGAGCAGGCGTGCGGCGAATGCGAGTCGTGCCGGTTAAGACTGAAAGGATTCCGGGAAGCAGGGCTGGAGGATCCGCTACCTTATCGAGAGCGGAGCTGATGCGCGACGTCCCGGTTCCCCTGGCGGATTTCGATTATCGGCTCCCCGAGGAGCGCATCGCCCAAGAGCCCTGCTTCCCCCGGGACGCGTCGCGGCTTTTCGTCTTGGATCGCAGGAGCGGTCGCCGAGCGCACCGGATCTTCCGCGACCTTCCCGATCTTCTCACGCCCGCCGATCTTCTGGTGCTGAATGACACCCGGGTCCTCCCGGCGCGGGTAAGGGGGCGCAAGCTCACGGGTGGGACGCTCGAGTTCCTCTTTGTGCGTCCCCTGGGCGACTCCTGGGAAGCGTTGTGCAACGGGGCCCGGGAATTACGGGATGGAATGGAAATCCATTTCGGAGGGGAGGCGACGGGAAAGGTGGCGGGGCGAAAGGACGAGGGGGTGATTCTGAAGTTCCCCCCGGGGACGGATGTCGAAGAGATGTTGAATCTTCGGGGCGAGGTCCCGCTTCCCCCTTACATCAGGCGGGTACGCGGGGATCCGCGCGGGGAACGGGACCCGGAGCAATACCAGACGGTCTACGCGCGCGCCCGCGGAGCGGTGGCGGCCCCCACGGCAGGCCTCCATTTTACCGCGGAGCTCTTCCGGCGCCTGGAACAGCGGGGAATCCGGTGGACCTCGCTCACGCTCCACGTGGGACCGGGCACTTTCCTGCCGGTAAGGACGCCGGACGCGCGCCATCATCGGCTGCATTCCGAACGATTCGCCTTGCCCCCGGAGACGGCCCGTCGCGTGGCAGAGACCAAGCGCGGCGGAGGGCGGGTGGTTGCCGTGGGGACCACCGTGGCTCGGGTGCTGGAGCATGTGGCCCGGCAGGGCGAGCTGAAAGCCTCGGAGGGAGAGTGCGACCTCTACGTCCTTCCGGGCCACGTCTTTCGCTGCGTGGATTCTCTGATCACGAATTTTCACCTTCCGCAATCCACTCTGCTGCTCTTCACGGCGGCGTTCGCCGGGCGGGAGGGGATCCTCGACGCGTATCGAGAGGCGATGGAGCGGGGATACCGCTTCACCAGTTACGGCGATGCCATGCTCCTCCTGTGAGACTGCCAGAGAATTGTCCGTGTTCTTCCAGGTGACCGCACGGGACCCGGGAAGCCGCGCTCGCCGCGGACTGCTCCAGACGCGCCACGGCAGCGTACTCACCCCCGCGTTCATGCCCGTGGGGACCCAGGCCAGCGTGAAGGCCGTGGAGCCCAGGGATTTGCGGGATCTAGGCTACCGGCTGATTCTGGCCAACGCCTATCATCTATTATTACGTCCCGGAAACAAGACCATCGCGAAGCTCGGAGGGCTCCACCGGTTCATGGGATGGGACGGCCCGATCCTGACTGATAGTGGGGGATTCCAGGTGTTCAGCCTCGCCGATCTACGCAACCTGGACGACGACGGCGTGGACTTCGCCAGCCATCTGGATGGCAGCCGCTGGCGGCTGACCCCCGAGCTGAGCGTCGAGATCCAGCGGGACCTTGGCTCGGATCTGGTCATGCCTCTGGACGACTGTCCCCCGTACCCGGCCGAGCGGCAACGTATCGAGGAGTCCGTGCGGCGCACAAGTGCCTGGGCGCGTCGCAGCCTGGAGGTGCCGCTGGGCGAGGGGCAGCGCCGCTTCGGCATCCTCCAGGGAGGCGTGCACCCGGACCTGCGAGCCCGCAGCGCCTCCGAAATCGCGTCCCTCCCGTTCGACGGTTATGCCCTAGGGGGCCTCGGAGTGGGCGAACCGCCCTCTCTGGCCGTGGCGATGAGCCATGCCGTGGTCCCTTCGCTTCCCCCCGACGCGCCCCGTTACGTGATGGGCATCGGCGTGCCTCGGCAGATGCTTGACCTCATCACTGAAGGGATCGACCTGTTCGACTGCGTGTTGCCCACCCGGAACGCCCGCAACGGCACGCTCTTCACCTCGCGCGGGAAGATGAACATCAAGCGCAACGAATACCGCGAGGACTCCCGGCCCGTGGATTTGGATTGCGCCTGCGACGCCTGCCGGAATTTCTCCCGCGCCTACCTGAGGCACCTCTACATGAGCCGTGAAATCCTCGCCGCACGCCTGAACACTCTGCACAATCTGACCTACTTTGCCTCCCTGATGCGCCGTGCCCGAGAGGCCATCTCCGACGGTAAGCTGGAGGAACTCCGAAGGCGGCCGGAATTTGATGACCAGGCAGCGTCTTCAGTCGTACCGACCGATTGAAGCGCCGAAATCGGCCATGCTACGATGGCGGGGCCGCGCGGGTTCCGCGCCGCCACGTTTCGTCCATCCTCGAGGATCCCATGCGCGCACAATCGGGTCATTTCCCTGTTCTGGTTCTCCTGCTGCTTTCCACAGTCAGCGGAGGCTGTTCGGCTTCGGAGGGGAAGCGTGCGGCCGCCGAAGGGGCGCGGCTGTATGACCAGGGGAACTACGATGCGGCCCTCCCGCTCCTGGAAAAGGCCGTGGAGAGCGTGCGGGACGACGGCCAGCTCTATTACCAGCTGGCCTACATCCACGAACTGAAGGGCGACTCCGAGAAGGCCAAGGCGTTGCGGGAGAAGGCGGAGCCTCTGCTGGTCCGGCTCGCGGCGTCGACCAAGGGCAGCCTGGAAGACTCCTACTACCTGACGGCCCTCTACCGAAGCCAGCAGCGCACGGAGGAGATGAAACAGGCTGCCGAAGCGGGCTTGAGAAAATTCGCTCAGAGGATCGTTCTCTCCGGGGAGGATTTGTTCCGTCTGGGACGGCTCTATGAGTTCGCAGGAAACGGGCCGCTCAGCGCCACCACCTACCGGCAGGCGGTGGGGCTGATGGAGAAGGAGAAAAGCCCCAATCCTATTCTGTTCGCACTGGCGCTGAGCTCCGACGCCGACACGGACCTCCAGTCTCGCCGCTTTGAGGACGCGGCGGGTAAATTGGAGAGAGCCGAATCGCTCAACCCGAAGAGCCCGCCGGCCGCTTTTCGGTTGGCCCTGGTGGAGCTGGCGGCGGCGCGGTACCCCCAGGCCCGTAGTAGATTCGGCCAAGTGCAGGACGAGGCCACCATTTCGGAAGCGCAATACGGCGCCGACGTGGCCCGCCATCTGGAGAGTTGCGGCGGAAGAGTGGAGAAGACCCCGGAGGGGAAGCTTTTCGCGGAGTTGGACAAGACCGCGCTGGAGGCATCGCTCGCGGACGCCGCCCGGTCTTACCGCGAGGCGAAGGACAAGGAGGCGGGAGGCTCCGAAAAGCTCAGGGAAGCGGAGCGGACCTTCTTCAGCCTGTCGGCGGAATGGATGCTGAGGGGGAATTCCCTGCGGGACACCTCCCTGGGTGGGAATTACGCCGATCTCATCCGTCGATGACCTCGATTCTCTTTCTGGGAGACGCCCACCTGCGGGAAAACGATCCCGAGCTCGAGTCCTTCCTCCGCTTTCTCAGGGCTCTTCCTTCCGGGGCCTCCGCCCTCTACCTGCTGGGGGATCTCTTCGACCTCTGGATCGGCTCCCCGGCGTTTCTATCGGAGTGTCACCACCGCGTGCTTGCGGCACTGCGGGCGCTGAAAGCCTCCGGAGTGGCGCTGAAGTACGTGGAAGGGAACCGGGACTACCGCCTAAAAAGCCTTTACGAGTCAGACCCGTTCCAGGAAGTGGCTGAGGAGGGGACGGACGTGGCGTTCGGCGGCCGGAGCATCCACCTGGTCCACGGAGACCTGGTGAACCCGGAGGACCGTCCTTATCGCTTTTGGAGGCGGGTGGCGAAGAGCCCCGTCCTCCTGGGAGCTACACGAATCCTTCCCGGGAGGACCGCGAGATCCCTGGCGCGTTGGATGGAGCGGGGCATTGCCCGGACCAACCTTCGCCATCGGGCGCGATTCCCTGAGGAGCATTGTCGGCGCTTGGCTCTGGCGCGTCTCTCCCAGGGGAACGACACGCTGGTTTTGGGTCACTTCCACGAGGAGTCGCGCCGCGAATACCAGGGGCCTTCAGGAAAAATCGAGGTCTTTGTCCTTCCCGCCTGGAGGATCCAGGGGCGGTATCTTCGAATCCACGAGGACGGCCAGGCGGAATTCGAGGGCTACACCCAGGAAGGGGCTTCCACGTGATCCTGGGCCTCGGAATGGATCTTTGCGAAATCGATCGGATCCAACGGCTCCTGGAGAACGACCGGGACAGGTTTGTACGCCGGATCTACACGCAAGGGGAAGCTGCCTACTGCGCGGCGCGACGGAAACCGCCAGCCCACTTTGCGGCGCGCTTTGCGGCCAAGGAAGCCTTTCTCAAGGCGCTGGGAAAGGGATGGCGTCTGGGATGGACCCAGGTGGAAGTGGTTCGGGGTTCCTCGGGGAAGCCGGATCTCTTCCTGACCGGCAAGGCAGCCGAGGCCGCCGCGCGAAGGGGAGTCCGCCGGATCCACCTCGCCCTCACGCACACCCGCGAAACGGCGGCGGCGGTGGTGGTGTTGGAAGGGGAGTCCGACGGCGAAGGGGAGAGAGGCGATTGACGCACGAGCACCAACACGGGGGAGCCTGCTTGCAGGAGAAGGACCGCAAGCGGCTTCGGTGGGCCGCCGTCCTGACCGGGATATTTCTGGTAGTGGAGGCGCTGGGAGGATACCTGTCCCACAGCCTCTCTCTGCTCTCCGATTCGGGCCACATGATGACCGACCTGCTGGCGATGCTTTTGAGCCTGCTCGCCGTGACGGTGGCGTCCCGGCCGGCCACCGATCGGAAGACTTATGGCTTTTACCGGTTGGAGATTCTCACGGCCCTGGTCAACGGGACCGTTCTGGTTCTGGTTTCCCTCTACCTTCTTTACGAGGCGGCGCGGCGCCTCTTCCATCCCGAGCCGGTGGCCGCCGACCTGATGCTCTCGGTAGCGGTGCTGGGATTGCTGGCGAACTTGGCGGGAATCGCGCTCCTCTCTCCCTCTCGGAGGAATCTGAACGTGCGCGGCGTTCTGCTGCACGTGCTGGGCGATGCCTTCTCTTCCTTGGGGGTCATCGCGGGAGCGGTCGTCATGAAGCTCACCGGCTGGTTTCAGGCCGACGGAATCATCTCCCTGGTGATCGGCTTCGTAATTCTCTTGGGAGCGGTCCGCCTCATGCGGGAGGCTTGCGACATCCTCCTGGAAGCCGCTCCCTCGGGCATCGTCCTGCCGGACCTTAGCCAGGCCATGCAGTCCGTGGAAGGAGTCGTGGACATCCATGATCTCCACGTCTGGAGCATCACCAGCGGCATGCCGGCTCTGAGCGGCCACGTCGTGGTGAAAGACGGGTTTCTCTCAAATTCCGACCATCTGCTCAACGGGATTAAGCGAGTCCTGGAGGAGCGCTTCGGAATCTTTCACACCACGCTGCAGCTGGAGTCGGAGCGCTATGTGGAGGTAGGGGATATCCACCTGTCGGGCAAGGATTCTTGAGGTGCTAGGCTCCCTTCAGGACGATGATGCCGCGATCCTTCAAGCGCTTCAGGACTCGGAGGGCATCCACCTCCCGCAGGGGAGAGATGCTGACAATGGACTTCAAATCCCAGCTGCCGTTGACGCGGCTCACCAGAAACACCTCCTCGGGGGTGAGGGTCTCGTCGGTGAGCTGTTCCAGGGGACGCTTCAGATAGGGAATCTGCTTCGGGGGTAGGACGCTCCGGTAGAGGCGGTCGATGAGATTCACCTCGGCCACCTTCATCAGATCCCCGACTTCCGAAGGCTGGGGCGCCGATCCGACCAGCTGCTCCAGCAGCGCCAGCGCCTCCTCCAGAGCCCCTGCCCGTACCAGGTCTTTGGCGGCCCTCAGGGCGTCCGCGGAAGGGGGCCGGGCCACCGCCGTGGCCGCCTTCTCCTGCACGGGGGCCAGGACGTGGATGAACCCCCGCTCCAGCGCCGAGAGGAGGAAATAGCACACGGTGAATTCGGGGGCATGCAGCTCCAGGCAAAGCTCCTGCAGCGTTCGCTTCCCGTCCACCAGATCGAGAGCCTTGCGGGCGAAGGCGTTGGCCATCAATTCCGCCGGCGGGGCGAGGCCGGTGCGCTCCAAGACCACCAGCTTGTGGGGAAAGGCCCGCCTTATTTTCTGCGCGAGGTCGTAACGCCGCAGGCCTTCCAGGAGGACTTCTTCGACCTTCAGGTGAAGAGAGATCGCCCCGTCGGCTTGGCTGTCCCCTTCGTGAAACTCGAAGTCTCCCTCGGCCCAGAGGAACAGGCTGTAAACGGTCTCTTCGGTCTTCCGCTTGAGGACCTGCGCTACCACCTCCTCGGGCACCAGCTTCTTCTCCACCAGAACGCGTCCCAACATGACGTGGGTCTTCTCCTGAGTGTCAAAGGCCTCCTTGAGCTGCGCCTCCGTGACGAGCTGCTGGCTCACCATGAACTGGCCCAGAAACTCCCGGGGGTCGTTGGAGGCGGAGGACACAACGACCCCTTCGCGCAGAAAGAGCCGCTTCACCAGAGTGTCGTGTCGCAAACTCAGGGTCCCGGTCTTCCGCGCCTGGCTCACCCACTGGAGCAGGTCGGGAAAGGCCATGGAGACGAGAGTGCCGGAAAGTCCGGGCTTGGGGGGCAATGGGTCTCCGGGAACTGGAAATGAGCCAAGCGCTGGCTTGCGGAGGGAATATAGCATTGGGATCCGAGACCTTTCAACCCTTCCGGCGGGCGAATCGGACTGCAAGAGTAGAGATCGCCTCGCGCTCCGGCAGAACCCCCGGCTCTGTCCTTCAGGCTGCGGCACGCGCTTCCCGGAGGGGCGCTTCTCTTCTATAATCTCGCGCCTCTCGTGCCGGGATGAAGATTCCCATACCGAGGGCTCAGGGAGACGAAGGTGAAGGAGAAGGCCCAGGATTTTCTTGTCTGTCCGGCGTGCTCCGGCCCCCTCCGCCTGGTTACCCGCGGGGCGCCGGAGAACGAAGTGATGGAGGGTGAGTATTCGTGTGAATGCGGAAAGCGCTATCCCGTGCACAACGGAATTGGGCAGTTCGTTCCGGAGGGGTACACTGCTAGTTTCTCGTTTCAGTGGCTGGCGTCGCCGGGCACTCCTGAAAGCGAGGCACTGGCTCGAACGGTCAAGCAGGATTTCCTGGACAGGATCGGCCTGGATCCGGAGAGTCTGAGGGGGCGGACAGTACTCGACGCAGGGTGCGGCCGGGGAACGCTGACGCTCCTCTTGGCCGAGCATGGCGCCGAAGTGATCGGGATAGATCTGAGTGATGGGGTAGAAGTGGCGGCGCGGAGTGCCCGCGGGAAGCCCGGGATCAACATCATCCGCGCGGACATCCTGAATCCTCCCTTGGCCACGGAAAGCTTCGATGCCATTCTCAGCTTGGGAGTGCTCCACCATACCCGGGACTGCAAAGCCGCCTTTCTGAGGCTTGCGGGCCTGCTCCGTCCCGGCGGCGTCATTGCCATCTGGGTCTACTCGGCCTACAGCACCTACAGAAACAAAGCATCCGACCTTCTCCGGCGATTCACGACGCGGATGCCGCCCCGCCTGCTCTATGGGCTCTGCCACGCGGCGATTCCTTTGAACGCCCTTCAGAGCATTCCCGTGCTCGGTCTCCCGTTCCGAATCATTCCCGTGGCGGGGGAGGGCCCCTGGCGCTGGAAAGTTCTGGGTACCTTCGACTGGTATTCACCCACCTACCAGTCCAAGCATACCTTTCCGGAGGTGTTCGGTTGGTTCGAGGAAGCGGGGCTGGAGCAGATCCGGGTCCATGACTGGAACATCTGCGTCAGCGGAAAGCGTCCTGTTCGCTGACCGCACTTCTCCGGGAAGCGTGGATTTGCAAACCGGTAGCCGGGCTCCTCGGCTCCTCCCCCCTGCCGGCCTCTGCGCCGATCCCGACCCTAGGCGCAAGCACGACCAGCGGTTCGACCGCAGCGCCCGGCAGGGGAATGGCGGGGAGCCCGCGGACTGCTTCAGAGCCCCGAGGATTGCCCGGCAGTGTGAGCAGAGAGAAGCGGGCGTCGGGCTCTGGCAACCACACCGTTCTCGCCGTACTCGCACCAGATGGCCTCCGCTCCCAGCCGCTGCAGCGCCGCGCGTACGGCTCGGCGCGAACGCGCGTGGCAGTACCAGCAGGTGAGGGAGTCGTGGGTGTCCAGGAGGGCCCATTCCCGTTGCAGGTCGTCGCTGAGCTGTGGAAGGGCATGGTAGTAGCAAAGCACCGGAGACACCCGGCTCAGGACTATCTGGGCCGGTCGGAAGCGGCGCACCTTTTCGTGCAGGGGGAGCCATCGGTCGACTAACCTCTCGATGGCGGGCAATCCCTTCGCCGGCGGCAGGCGCCGGTAGTAGTAGCGGAGAAGGAACGCGGATTTCGTGTACCAGCTCAGGCTGTGGGCGTAATGGTCCACCACGAGCGCTCCCCCCGGGCGGACTTGGCTGTAGAGGCTCGCAAGGGTGGTCTCCGGAGAGGGGGTGTGCTGGATCACCCCCAGACAGAAGACCAGATCGAAGGACTCGGGCAGGAACGGCAGCTGAAGGATATCGGCCTGGGCGATGCGATGGGTCCGGCTCTGAGGAAGGTTTTCCTGATTGGCCTCGACGGCCTCGCTCAGGTCCACGGAAGTCACTCGTGCGCCTTGCTGCAGGAGGACCTCGGTGAAACGGCCGGCACCGCACCCGCACTCGAGGAGATCGAGTCCCGCCAGCCGGGACCAGAGCTCCTCCCCGATGGCGCGGCGCGCGCGGTCTCTCGAGAGAGGATGGCCGGTGTACGAATCGAGCTGCGTGCGGCGGTAGCGTTTCCACTGGGCGCCAAAGGCAGTGGCATAGTGACCCGGGGAGACGAAGCGCGGAATGCCGAGGTGGAATGAGAAGGACTCCCCCTGGGCACAAGCCAGGCTCTCGGATGCCGGTTGGAGAGGAAGCTGGTGGCGCGGACAGTGCCAGGGAGGCCAGGGGGTTTCGAGCGCGCTCGCTCTGTTCATGACCATGCTACTTATATCCCGCGGACGGTCCGGCCTATGAATAGGCCGCGATTCCCGTAAGGTCCTGGCCCACGATGAGGGTGTGGACATCGTGGGTTCCCTCGTAGGTGTAAACCGATTCAATGTTGCACAGGTGCCGTCCCACCTGGTACTCGTCGGTGATGCCGTTGGCGCCCAGAATTTCTCTCCCCAGCTTGGCGCATTCGCGAGCCACGTAGCAATTGTTCATCTTGGCCATGGAGACCTGCTGAGGCGTGGCCTTGGCGGCCTCCTTCAGCCGTCCCAACTGGAGGCACAGCAGCTGGCCCTTGGTAATCTCAGTGGCCATCCAGACGAGCTTGCGCTGCTGGAGCTGGAATCCCGCCACCGGCTTGCCGAAGACGATCCGTGTCTTGGCGTACTCCAGTGCCTCGTCGAAAACCGCCAAGGCGGATCCCATCACTCCCCAGGCGATCCCGTAGCGGGCCTGGTTCAGGCACGCGAGGGCGGCTTTGAGGCCTTCGGCCTTGGGGAGACGGTTCGAGACGGGAATGGCGCAGTCCTGGAAGAACAGCTCCGAAGTGACCGAAGCGCGCAAGGAGAACTTTCCCTCATGATCCTTGGAGCCGAATCCCGGCGTCCCCTTTTCCACCAGGAATCCCTGGACTTCGCCGTCCAGCTTCGCCCAGACCACCGCCAAGTCGGCGAGAGTGCCGTTGGTGATCCAGGCCTTGGTGCCGTTCAGAACGTACTTGTCTCCCTTCTTGACGACGTGCGTCAGCATCCCCGCGGGATTGGAACCGAAGTCGGGCTCGGTGAGGCCGAAGCAGCCGATCACTTCGCCGCGGGCCATGGCCGGCAGCCACTTCTCCTTCTGTTCCTCGGAGCCGAAAGCGTGGATCGGATACATGACGAGCCCGCCCTGAACCGAGACGAAGCTCCGCAGCCCCGAGTCACCCCGCTCCAGCTCTTGCATGATGAGTCCGTACGCGACAGGACCCAACCCCGCGCAGCCGTACCCCTGCAAGGAGGAGCCCAGAGTCCCCAGTTCCGCCAGCGGGGGAATAAGTTCCTTGGGGAAGGTCCCCTCCCGGAAGTGCTTTTCGATGCGGGGCAGGACTTGCTCGGAGACGAACGCCCGGATTGTGTCACGGATGAGACGTTCCTCCTCGCTCAGCAGGCCGTCAATCGCGTAGTAATCAAGGGCTTTGAAAGGCTTCATGGATCTCCTGTGAGAAGAGGTTCCGGAGTGAAGTTCAGCCGGCCGACTCCAGCAGCGCGGCCACGCCCATGCCGCCGCTCACGCACAGGGCGGCGATGCCGTAGCGGGCCTCACGGCGGGCCATTTCATGCATGAGCGTCACCACGATCCGAGCACCGGAGCAGCCGATGGGATGTCCCAGAGCAATGGCGCCGCCGTTGGGATTGAGCTTCGCAGGATCGATATGCAATTCCCTCTGACACGCCAGGACCTGCGCGGCGAAGGCTTCGTTGATCTCCACCAAGTCGATCTGCTCCAGAGAAATTCCGCTGTTCGAGACGAGCTTCCGGATGGCGGGCACCGGCCCGATGCCCATGCGGGAGGGGTCCACACCGACGCTGGTCCACGCCACGAGCCTGGCCAGGGGTCCCCGCGACGCCCGAGGTCTGACGGCTGAGACCAGGACCGCAGCGCCGCCATCCGTGATCCCCGAGGCCGAGCCGGCAGTGATAGTTCCTTCCGCGCCGAAGACCGGAGCGAGCTTGCCAAGAGAGTCAGCCGTCACGCCATCTCGAGGGTGTTCGTCTTCCTCCACACGCCGAATCGAGCCCTTCGGCCCCGCAACCTCCACTGCGACAATTTCCTCCCGAAACAGCCCCCGCTCCCGGGCTCGCTCAACCCGCTGCTGGCTCTCGGCGGCATAGCGATCCTGCTCGGCCCGTGAAATTCGATATTCGCGCGCTAGATTTTCCGCCGTCTCTCCCATCATCTGTCCACAGAGCCGACAGAGAAAGCCGTCCCGGAGCATCCCATCGGTCAGTTCTTCGTGACCCATCCTCGCCCCAAAGCGCGCCGAGTCCAAGAGATACGGGACTCGACTCATATTCTCGGCGCCTCCAGCGAGGATCGGACTCGATTCCCCCGAGGCGACTTCCCGGGCCGCCAGGAGGATCGCCTTGAGTCCCGAGGCGCAGGCTTGGTTCACGGTGTACGCTGGCACTCGGTCGGGGATTCCCGCCAGATGGGATACCTGCCGGGCCGGATTGGGGCCCACACCCGCCTGGCGAGCGCATCCGAAGACCGTCTCCTGAACTTCCTCGGAAGCGAAGCCAGAGCGGGCTACAGCTTCCCGGGCTGCCGCTGCGCCTAATTCTGGAGCAGGAAGTCCGTAAAAGCCCCCCCCAAAACGTCCGATGGGGGTGCGCACAGCACCTGAAAGATACACAACTCCACGGCTCATGGGCGGCCCCGCGACACCGCTAAATGGTGGAAGACGGCGGGATTCTAACGCAATTGCTTGACAAGCGAAAGCCGCATCCCTACGCTCCCCGCGCCTTCCGAGGCGAGAGCTCCCGGCGACCCGAAGGGAGCGATCGAGGTGAAAACCGATTTTCCGACGCGCGGATATCCGCGGGCCTTTCCGGCGGGATTCGCAACGCAAGACCCACCTGGAAGGCGGGACTCACCAGTCCAGGATCGTCCATCCGAATTGGAGCGCGCGGCGCCTGAGGGAGGAAGCCGGACGAACCGCCACCGGATGACCGCATCGCTTGAGAAGCGGCAGGTCGGCAAGGCTGTCGCCATAAGCCCAGGACTCCTCCCACCGGATGGCACTCGAAAACGGCTCCTGGAGCAGCCGCCGGACTTTTTCGTCCCCCCGACAATTCAGGCCGTCCAGGTGGGGTGAAGGATCCAGAATCACGCGTGTGCAGACCAGGTGGTCGAAGCCCAGGCGGGTGGATACCGGACGCAGGTAATGGTCGATGCTGGCCGAGACCAAGACCAGCAGGTGCCGCTGCTCCCGGTGCCATTCGATTCGCCGAAGCCCCTGGGGTCGGAGTCGCGGGGCGAGAGACCGGCGGCAAAAATCAGCGAAGAAGTCCTCGCGGTGCCCGGTAGGAACGTGGCGGAGGACTCCCAAGGCGGACTCCTTAAGGGCATCCCGGCTGATTCGGCCCGCGATGAAGGCCGGCACGGCGGCCGCCAGGGGGCCCAAGCTTCCCAAGGCACGGGGAAAGCGCCGACAGGTGTGGCCGAGCAGGACCAGCAACGAATCGCAGCCGATCAGCGTTCCGTCGAAATCGAACAGGGCAGCAGGTTTCAGGATTGGAGAGGGGAGAATCGGTGCGTCGGGCATAGGGAGCGCACCCCGGGACCAGTTCGGGCCGGTGGGGCCGGGCGAAAGCGAGCGGGCGCCGGAGGAAGGCATCTTAGCATGGAGTCATCGAACAACCGGGGAGCTCCCCCAAGGGGCTGCTGGCTCTCGGGAACCAAGACTCGACACTAAGTGTGGTTCCGATACGCCGACCCTCTCCCCGTCGCCGATTTGATGCGTCGGTA
Organism: Acidobacteriota bacterium; assembly: GCA_003222305.1. Taxonomy (GTDB): domain Bacteria; phylum Acidobacteriota; class Polarisedimenticolia; order Gp22-AA2; family AA152; genus AA152. The sequence continues at coordinate 29,423 of QHVQ01000010.1, forward strand.
CGAGGATCGCGTGGAATCCGGCCTTGCACACTCCACGATTCTCGCGGCTCGACGTTCAAGCAACCTTGATGCTTCACCGCCCCCGCGACATAATAAAACTCCCTGCGATCGAACCATAGGGGTGCATCGAGAGAGCCCGGAGGTCCCATTGAGTCACCCAAGTCGGCGAAGGCAACGCCTTCTGCTGTGGCTTCCGATCCTTCTCGCGCTTCCCCTCATCATATTCTTTCTCCTGCCGGTAGACCGGATCGTCGCCACAGGAATGGTCGAGGACGACGCATTCTACTACCTGAAGGTGGCGTCCCATGTGGCCGCCGGCCACGGGTCCACCTTCGACGGGATCGATCGCACCAACGGCTACCACCCGCTATGGCTCACGTTGCTCGTTCCGATCTATTTTCTTCTCGGTGCCCGACTCGATCTGGCTTTCCGGATTGCTTGCCTCCTGGGAGTGACCCTTTTTCTGGCGGCAGATTGGGTCGCACTCGGCCTGTTGAGACGCATCTTCCATGAGCTGGCGCCCACCGCCCTTGGAGTGGTGTTCTTTGCGTTCTTGACCTTCTTTTCTTCCTCCCAGGCCATGGAAACCGCCCCGGTTCTCTTTCTAACGAATCTAATCTTGCTCATGCTGGCCTCCAGGGATTCTCTCGGAATCGATGCCGATGCGAGGAGCGAGTGGGGTCTGGGGGCTCTTCTCTCGCTGGTGTTCTTGGCTCGTCTGGACATGGTGTTCCTGGGAGTCGCGGTGGGCATAGCGCTCGTGGCGCGGTGGCTCCGGGAGCGCTGGTCCGTGAAGCGTTTCTTCACCAAGACCACTCGACTGTTTCTTCCCTGCCTGCTCCTCCCGGCTCCCTACCTAGCGTGGAATTGGATGTGCTTTGGCCACTTGGTTCCGATCAGCGGAACTCTGAAGAGCTCTTTCCCCCAGGTGGGGCCCCACCTCTATGTGCTGAAAAGTATCGGTCCTCATGTAATCTTTTCGCTTGGGGTTGGAGCTGTCGTGCTCATCGCGCAGGGATGCAGGGCGGTGGGAGTTGGGAATGCGCACTCCGGCTCGACCCGGGAGCGGGCATTTTCGGCGCTGGCGATCCTCGCGCTCTCGGTCTTCCTGCAGCTGACCTATGCCGTCCTATTTGAGAAATGGGGTTTCGCTCACTGGCAGGTCGCCCCGTCTTTCATACTGGGAGCAGTGGGGGTCGGATGGATCCAGGAGAGGTTCGCTTGGACTTTCTTGCCCCGAATCTCTGCGGAGAGACTTCGGAGCTTCTCGGGCTTGTTCATCGTCCTGGCAACTGCGGTTGCGCTCGGCTGGGGTTCATGGAAGCGGCTGGGAGCCTACGATCCCAATTCTTTCTATCTGGGCGAATGGAGAGCGGCACGCTGGGCCAAGGAGCGGCTTCCCAACGACGCAGTGCTCGCGGCGAAGTCGGATGCGGGCCTTTTTTCATATTTCAGCGGCCTGAAAGTTCTCAACATCAATGACGGTCTTGTCAATGACTTTGACTATCAAGCGGCGGTGTCGCGAAAATTGCTCGGGAGGCATTTGATTTCGAAGGGAGTGCGTTGGATTCTGCTGTCGGTGGATCCTGACAACGTTTATCAAGGCAAGCTCCGGTTTCGCGCCAGGGCGTACCTCTACGACTCGGAGTCCGAAGACGTTGAGGTGAATCTCCAGGAGGCTATTTATCGGTCGGATTCCTTCTCGGTGGGATGGGGTAGCGGCCGGATGTTTCTAGCCATCGTTCCCTTCGTGAGCCGCGGAGGTCCGGACACGGCAGAGTCGGGATTGCCGCTGAAGAATTGAGGTGTCCGGGCGGCGGCACGTCGACTTCTCACTGGCGGCAGCCAACGGAAAGGCCAACCAGCGATCGCCAGAACGTCAGCAGGTTTTCACATGGCGGCAGAGTGCACGAAAGCCGCCCCATGTGTGGAAGGGGGCTTCCCGGGCGACTCCGGCCCGGACGCGCGGGACTGCCGGCGGCACTCGGGCAGCTCGCTCCGCAGTCGGGTGGCTCGCCACGCCTCCATGTCCTGATCCGGGTAGAAGTGCTTCCAGATCTCGGCGAAGCCGCTGCGCAGCGCGTCGCGATAGGGGCTGTCGCGGCGAATCGCGAAGCCGTAGTTCAACGCATCGGGCCAGACCTCGTATTCCTGCCACAGGCGCGGTTCCGTGATCAGTCCGTGCCAGAGCGGGACATAGAAGTAGTGTGGCATCCAGATCGCGTCGGGCCGGCGCGCGAGCTCGACCGCCGGGTCGAAACCATGGTGGGCGAACTGCGGGTCGTGCAGTGCGATGAGATCGTCGAGCGTGATCTGCGGAGCGGCCGCGCCGATTCGGCCGTGCTCCGACAGGGCGATGCGCACCCCGGGGGGAAGCGTCCGCGCGAGGCGCGACAGGTCCGCGACGGTGGACTCGTAGTCAACCTTCGACAGCAGCCCCTGCACGGGGCGCTCGTAGCAGACTGCGGGGAAGGTCGGATCGTGGGTCGCTGGAGCAGGGCGGTAGGCGGTCTCGGCGTCGCGCAAGACAGTCGGAGCGGCGGCCACGAGCAAAAGCGCCAGCGGCCAGCGGGTGCTTATCGCGCGCAAGAGCTCGCTGGCACGGTCGCGCGCGGCCCAAAGATCGTCGATCACGATTACCGCGGCGAGGACGGCGAACGGCGTGGCCGGCACGTAGTACCGGGCGTCGTTGCCCATGATCTGGACCACGCTGAAGTAGTATGCGAACGTGAGCGCGACGGGCACCAGTAGCGCAACCAGCTGGGGAGCGGTGCGCCGGTTCAGGCCGAAGGTGATCACCAGCAGCATCGGCATCCACATCGTGAAGATCTGTCCCAGATACTCGAAAGGGTTCCACGCGTGCGCGGCCGAGTACTCGGTGAAGTAGCCGAAGCTCTTGGCGTAGAACGGCAGCGGGAGGGGATCCCCGAAGACCGCCGTCCCAAGCACCGCGTAGCCAGCGAGCGCGAGCCCGAGTCCTCCCGCCAGCTTCGCCAGCAGAGGGAGCCGCGGCCTCGGCCCCGCGAGAGCCACGGCGAGGAGTGGGGTGAGCACGGCGTACAGCCCGTCGTCGGGACGCGCGAAGATCGCCAACAGTGCCGCCCCGACGGACGCGAGGAGCGCGCGCCGGCTGCCGCTGCGCGCGAGCCAGAGAGCGGCGCCGCCGACCAGGCAGTTGGCGAACAGCGCCGACATCGCGTCCATGCCGTTCAAGGCCTGGGTGATGAAGAGGCGCTGGGGAAGGACGAAGAGCCAGACCCCGAGCGCGACCAACCAGGGATCCTCGCGAAGCGGGCTGCGCAGCATGGACAGGGAGACCCGCGCGAGCGCGGCGAGCGCGAGCGCCGTGAACGCGAGGGAAGCGAGCGCCAGCACCCTCGCGTCGGAGAGCGGCAGGAGCGCCTCGAGCAGGGTGACGATCGCCAGATGCAGGCTGCCGGTCACCCCGAAGACCTGCTGGCCGTCGGGATTCCAGGAGTGACCGTGCCCCGCGAGGATCTGCTTCGCGTAGCGCAGGAACATGTAGGCGTCGTCGATCGAGATCGGCTGGCGCGCCCGGCGGAGCGCGTGGGCCAGCAGGGGCGCGGCGGCCGCCAGAACAGCGCCGATCGCTCGCTTGCTCCTCATCGTTCGCCTCTAGCGTCGGAGGAGCGCAGCGCCCTCGGCCGACTCCGCGTCGCGGAGCGGCCCGCTTCTCCGGCGGTTTCCATGGGGCAGCGCATAGATTCTTACCTCTGTGACTTCCGTGCATATTGCGGAGAAGTTGCTCGGGGGTCAAGCGACGGCAGCGTAGACGCTCGGGAAATTCCGCTGTCTCAGCTTCACCGCCGTGACCATCACGCTGTAACCAAAGGCGGTGACCCGCCAGCGGCGTGAATGTGGGATCTTGGTGATGTGGCCATGGACGTGGATACGGTGCAAGAGCTTCTTATCTGGGCGAAAATGCCCCTCAGCCGAAATCCCCGCACCCGCGAGGTTGACACAATAAGCCTTGCCTGTGAGTGGCCGGCGCAAGGGGGTTCACGAGAGAGTGAGGGTGGCCGCCGATCCCGCCGCGCATCGCAGGGCGGCTGCCGCGGAGCCTCCGCGGACGGCAACTTCCAGGTATCCGGAGCTGTTGAAGAGGGCAAAGGGCTCTCCCTCTGATCCCTGGGCGTAGGTTTCCAGAAGGCGTAGGAGAGACCGCCCGCCAATCTCCAGGGCAAACCGTTGTGTCGCAGACCCGCCGGTCAGCTCCCTGTACTTTGGCTCCCTCAGGTTGAGGACGAGATTGCCGAAGCGATCCGCGGTGATGACCTCAAGGCGAAGCCGTCCGTCGCTCAGGCGCGTGGGAGCGGGCAGGGGCGAGGGAACGAACTCAGTCACCGGATCACCGAAACAGGAGGCGGCGGTGCCACGAGCCAGCTGGGCAGCCACCGGCGCCAGGATGTCCCGCCCCTGGAAGGTGGCGCTGACGCGCGGACGAAAGTAGCGGGCCGCGGTGATCCGGAACAATTCCCGAGGCGGCTCGGTCTCGAACACCAGGCCCAGGGCGCCGTTGTCGGGAGCTAGAAAATAGTGATTCTCGGTCCGGGCGAGAAGCAAGGGACGGGTCGAGCCGACTCCGGGATCCACCACCAGAATATGGATGGTTCCGGGCGGAAAATGCGGGAACGCGCAGGCCAGCGTGAATCCCCCTTCCACGATTCCCTGGGGGGGGATCGCGTGGGAGATGTCGATGATTCGCACTTCGGGGGCGAGGGAGAAGATGACGCCCTTCAGGGAGGCGACGTAGGCGTCCTGGAGTCCGAAATCGGTGGTCAGCGTGATGAACTGGGCGCGGGTCTGTGAGGGTTCCAACGCTCAGCCCTCCCGGGAGAACTCCTCGCAGCGAACTATAGGAACGCCAGAAAGTCCCGTCAAGGGCCCCTCGGAATTTGGGCCCCGCACCCCTGCGGTTGACCGAGGGGATCCCCTCTGTTAACGTTCGGCGTCGTTCACCTCGCTTCGGGAGGACTGTCGATTCCTGTGCGCCCCGCCCAACCCAGCCATTCGCACCTGCCGATTCTTTGCCTGGCCCTTCTCGTCCTCTCTTTCTCACCCCTGAAAGCTCAGGGCGATATCCCAACCTGGCAACCGCCCAAGACCGGCCTCGGTTTCGACGTGGATCTGGACCGGCCCCCCGCCGAGCGCCCCGGGCCGATTCTCTCCCGTGAAGTCCAGTCGCGCGGTGCGCAGCCCCTCTACGTTCGACTCCTTTTCTCCTGGAGGGCCTTGGAGACTGAGCGAGGAACGATACGGTTCGAGGAGCTGGAAAGCGAAGTGACCCGTTTTCGGGACGCGGGCTTTGAAGTCATTCTGGTCCCGAGAGGAGGGAACGAGCTCTACGGCTCTTCCCGGCTGCCGGCACCTGGGGAGGCGGAGCCCTTGGCTGCGTGGCGCATTTTTCTGCGCCGTCTGGCGGAGCGGTTCAAGGGGAGGGTAAGGTTTTATGAGATCGGCGATGCCATGGACGCCCCGGACGCCCTGCCGGAGGGGGCCGGAGCACGAGAGTACGCTTTCCTCCTGAAGAACGCTGCCGTGGAGCTGCGTGGTGCCGATCCCGACGTGCTGATCGTCACAGGATCCGTTGCGGCTCGGGCCCTCGATTTTCTCGAGAAGGTGTTTCAAGAGGACGTGGCCGCCTACATCGATGCGGTGGCCCTCAGAGGTGAAGCCGGGATCGACCCCGGTGACACCGCCGATCGTGCCGTGAGTCTCGTGCTGCAGCATGATCCGTCGGCGTCGGTCTGGATCGTCGGCCAGCCGCTCCCGGCGCTTCCCGTCCCGGCAAGTTTGCCTCAGACCGCTGCGACGGAGGTCACGCCCCCCCCGCCGGATACGTCTCAACCGGCTGGGGCCATGATCCGGACCACGGCCTCTGTCCTGTCGGCGGGTGCCCACTTGGTGCTATTCGATCTCCCGCCGGATCCCTCCGGCGCTCCAGCCCTGGGAAACGTCTTGGTCTTGCTCCGTCGGCTCTTTCTCCCGAGCCTGGGACCGTCACCGGAGGGGGTGGCACGGTTGCGTTTGCTCTCCCGCCCGGGTGGCACCGAGCTCCCCTTCGCGGCCTGGCGATTCTTCGATGCCTCCACTTTCCAAGTGCTTCTGGTATACGCGTCCCCGCCCGGATCCTCGGAGACGGCCGATCTGGTTCTGGACACCTCCGACGTGACCGGCGCCGTGGTGGACGACCTTCTGGCCAACACCGAGAAGAAGGTCGCGTCCCTGGCTCCCGACGCTTCCGCCGGCATGACCCGGGTGGAGGTGCCGCTGGCAGAGTCTCCTTTGATCCTTCGGTACCAACGCTTTGCCACCCCTGGATACCTGAAGGGTCCGGAGTCAGCGCACGTGAAGGGAGCACGGGAGCTCTCGGCCGAGGAGATCATCGCACGCCACCAGGAATTCCAGGCGGACCAGGACCAGCGGCTGAAAACCGTAATGGCCGCCGGCCGCATCAGCTACCACTACACGGTGGCGACCGCGCGCATCAGCGTCGACGTGACGACGCTCAATAATTTCTACTGGGACCGGGCCGTGGGTGCCGAGTGGGAGGAGAAGGAATTCTACTTCAACGGAGTGCGCTGGACGGGGAAGAAGCCCCCTGATCTGCCTCTCATCCAGCCCGAGAAGGTCGTGGTCCTGCCGCTGAACATCAACCTGAACAAGGATTACACCTACAGGCTTTTGGGGCGGGACAGCGTGGAAGGACGGGACTGCTACCTGCTGGAATTCAGCCCGGTGGCCGGCAAGGAACGTCTCTACCACGGAAAAGTGTGGATTGATCGAAAGAGCTTCGCGCGAGTCCGGATCTCTTCGGTGCAGACCGGGTTGACGCCCCCCGTCACCAGTAACGACGAACGGGACACCTACGGCCCGGCTCCCGGAGCGGGAGAGAGTCCGCTGTGGGTGCTCCAGCGTATCGATGGGCAGCAGCGCCACACGCTCGGGGGAGTGAACCTGATCGTCATGCGGGAAGTGGAATTCACCGATTTCGTCCTCAACTCGCCCGATTTCGAGGAGAAGCGCCGTGCAGCGTACGCCTCCGACCATGCCATGCTCCGCGACACCGACAAGGGGTTTCGCTATCTGGACCGCACCCCCGATGGGAGCAGGACGGTACGGGAGGGTGTGACTCGCAGCACCACGCTGGGCGCGGCCGGGGTCTTCTATGAACAAAACCTGGATTCCCCGGTGCCGCTGGCGGGGATCGACTACTTCAATTTCAACTTCAAGAACACCCGAAGTCAGGTCAACCTCTTCTTCGCGGGAGCCCTGCTGCAGGGCACTTTCCAGGATCCGCAGGTGGCCGGCACGAAGCTCGATGCCGGGGTCAGCGTTCTGGGCGTGGCCTTCAGCACCACGGACCGGTATTACCTGAGCGACCAAAAGCTCGAGGAGGTCGACACCCGGCAGCGAGCTCAGGAAATCTCGGCGAATATCGGGTATCCCCTCGGGAATTTCTTCAAAGTCAAGGGGCTGGCCTCGCTGGATTACGTGCAGTTTGGACACGCTGAGAAAGCCGCCGACTCGTTCCGGGCACCCTCGGATACCACGGAGCTCACGCTGGGAGCGCTGGGGCAGTTCGATCGCCGGGGATGGACCCTCCAGGCTCGCGCGGAACAGACGAAGCGAGGCACGTGGGAGCCCTGGGGAGACACGGACCCGCTCTCACCGGCCCTGGGAAGCCGCCTCGTGGACTTTGATCCTGAGGATCGGCAGTACCGCCACTACCGGGGACAGGTGTCCAAACAGATCATCCTTCCCTATTTTCAAAAGGTGATTCTCCAAGGTCAGTACCTGACCGGGAGCCACCTGGACCGCTTCAGCAAATTCCAGTTCGGTTTCTTCGATACGAGGGTACACGGATTCTCCGGGAGCGGCGTCCGATTCGATCGCGGCTATACCGCCTCCGCGTCTTACAACTTCAACCTGGCCAGCGTCGTCCGCTTCGATGCAACGCTGGATTGGGCCAGGATTCGAAACGACGATCTGGGTAGCCTGGACCCGAGCTTGGCGGGCTATCAGGGTTTCGCCGGCGTCGGGCTGGCCGGCAACTTCATGGGGCCGTGGAACACGGTCATCCAATTCGACTACGGTATCGCAGTGCAGTCGGACATTCCGGGGTTGAAGGGAGACCAGGAGATCGAGTTCGTCCTGCTGAAATTCTTCTAGACGGCTCACCCGCCCAACTGCCGTTCCATTGCCGTGCGCACTTTTTCCATCAATTCTCCCTTGGTCTCAGCCGTGTAACGGCCGGGGTCGATGGGATCGCCCACCGACAGGATGATGGTTCCGCTCCGGATACGCAGACTCCCCTTGGGGAGAACCTGCCGACTTCCCCGGATGACGATGGGCACCACGGGCACCCCCGCCTGGATGGCCAGCACGAACCCACCTTTCTTGAAGGGAAGCAGTGAGCCGTCGGGAGAACGAGTGCCCTCTGCGTAAATGAGTAGGGACGTCCCACCGCGCAGCCGCTCGGCGGCTCGATCGAGGCTGCGGATGGCCTTTTCACGGTTTCCGCGATCGATCCCAACAAAGCCCGAGAGCTTCAGCACCCAGCCGAAAACAGGAATGTAGAACAACTCCTGCTTCGCGAGAATACGAAACTGGAGAGGAATGGCCAGAACCACCGCCAGAATGTCGAATTGACTCTGGTGATTGGAGAGAAACAGAAAAGGACCCGGGGGTCCGATTTTCTCACCCCCCTCCACCCTCAGGCGGACGTGGCACAGAGCCAGGATTGTCCGGGCCCAGATTCGGGCCAGGGGAAGCACGGCGTTGCCGTTGGGCATCACCAGACAGGACAGGATGCCCGCCGTTCCCAGCACGGTGGTAAGAAGGGCGATGGCGGCGAGTCGAAGCAGATTGGCCATAGATCCCGCTAAGCGAGGCACACGAGTGAGCTAGTATAGGAAAGTCCTTTCGGGGAGATCAATGAGGGCGAGGCCGTCGGAGGCTGTGCGGATTGGCGTGGACACCGGTGGAACCTTCACCGACCTGGTAGTACTCGGACCCGGGAGCGTGCTGGCGAGGACCAAGGTGCGCTCCACTCCCGAGAATCCTGCACGGGCGGTGCTGCAGGGCTTGCGGCGACTCGGGCTCCTGAACTCCGCCTCACTCGTCATTCACGGGACGACCGTGGCCACGAACGCGTTTCTCCAACGGCGGGGAGGCAAGACGGCGCTCGTGACCACCCGAGGCTTCGAGGACGTGCTGGCATTGGGCCGCCAAGCCCGGCAGTTTCTCTACAGGCTGGATCCTCCCTCCCCCCCCCAGTTCGTCCCGACGAAAATGCGCTTGGGCCTTGAGGAGCGCTTGGGTCCGGCGGGCGAGGTCATCGTGCCGCTTCGCAGAGGCTCTCTGGTGCGCCTGCTGCGCCGGTTGCGCCGGTTGCGTCCCGACGCGGTGGCCATCTGCCTGCTTCATTCCTATGTGAACCCGGCGCATGAGAAACAAGCGGCGTCCCTCCTGCGGCAGGAAGGCTGGCATCTTTCCCTGTCGCATCGAGTCGCGGGGGAGTTCCGAGAATTCGAGAGGACTTCTACCACCGTGGCCAATGCTACCCTGGCGAAACCTGTCGAGGAGTACCTCGCCACGCTCCGGCGCAGGCTGGGAGAGCGGCGCCTGAAAATCATGGGCAGCAGCGGAGGCTGGATGACGGCTCGCCGCGCCGTGGAACTGCCCGTTCGGACCCTTCTCTCCGGTCCGGCGGGCGGAGTCGCCGCGGCTTCCCTCCTGGGCAAGCTCGTTGCGGAGCGCGGGCTCATCTCCCTGGACGTGGGAGGGACTTCCACCGACGTCGCTCTCTGCCTCGGCGACGTCCCCCGCGTGGCCCGTACCTCGCTGGACGGGGTTCCACTTCTGATGTCCACCCTGGATATCCGGAGCCTGGGCGCGGGCGGAGGCTCCATCGCCCGTCGAGACGCCGGGGGAGCCCTCCGCGTCGGTCCCGAGAGCGCCGGCGCGGAGCCGGGCCCTGCATGCTATGCGCACGGAGGCCGGAGGGCGACACTCACCGATGCCCATCTGGCGCTGGGGCGGTTGCCTGCCAATGGGCTGCTGGACGGCGAGATGCCCCTGGACGAGAAGGCGGCACGAGCGGCTCTGGCAAGACTGGGAAGGAGCCTGGGAATGAGCGTGGAGGAGACGGCTCGGGGGATTCTGCGGGTGATGGAATCGTCTCTGGAAAGCTCGATCCGGATTCTGGTGGCTGGAAAGGGTTTCACTCCTTCTTCTCTGACTCTCTGCGTGTTCGGTGGCGCGGGTGGCCTCCACGCGTGCGCCCTGGCGCGAACGCTAGGACTGAAGCGCATCCTGGTGCCGCCCGATCCGGGCACGTTTTCGGCGCTGGGGTTGGCCTCCTCCGCTGCAACCTGGGAGGCGTCCCGCACGGTGCTGCGCCGGTTCCGGCACCTCGACGAGCGCGGCCTGGGAGCACTGACGCAAGGGATGGAAAGGGAGGGGAAGGCAGTCCTCGCGAAGGAAGGGCACGAGGCGTCCGCGCTGCGCGTCATCCGGGAGGCTGATCTTCGATACGCCGGGCAATCCCACGAACTGACCTTGCCCATGGGGGCTCGACTTCTGGAACGGTTCCATCGGATCCACGCCCGCGCGTTCGGTTATGCACGGCCGGCAGAAGAGGTGGACTTGGTCACGGTCAGGGTGCGGGTGGTCGCGGCCCCACCCCAATTCTCCCTGGCCCGGCACCACTTCCGACGTCACCGGGCGGTGACCTCCGAGTATCGCAAGACGTGGCTGGAAACCGGCCTTCCCCGGCGTCTGGCGATTTTCGCACGAACATCGCTCTCTCCCGGTGCGATGATCCTCGGTCCCGCGCTGATCACGGAATACAGCGCTACCACTTATCTGGCGTTGGGATTCCGTCTGGAGGTCGGAGGCTTCGGTGAGATGGTTCTGACCCGCGCGAAGACCGGCCTCTCGTGAAGTCAGTGCGAAGGAAGGTGGATCCCGTCTCGCTGGAGCTGGCGCGCCACCTCTTCGGCTCGGTGGTGGAAGCCATGGGCCAGGTGCTCATGCGCAGTGCCTTCTCGCCCAACATCAAAGAGAGGCGAGACTATTCCTGCGCCCTGTTCGACTCTCAGGGAAGGGCGGTGGCCCTGGGGGACCACATGCCGGTCCATCTGGGCTCGATGCCCGCAACGGTCGCGCGGGTACTTGAATCGCTTCCGCCGCGAGGCGGAGAGATGGTGGCGATCAATGATCCCTTCGCAGGCGGCACGCACCTGCCCGACATCACGTTGGTGGCTCCCTATCCCCGCTGGTCGGATCGGCCCCGATTCTACCTGGCGAACCGGGCGCATCACAGCGACGTGGGGGGAGCGTATCCGGGCTCCATGGCACCGGGCGCTCAAGAGATTTACCAGGAAGGAATCGTCCTGCCCCCCGTTCGGTTGGTGCGCAAAGGCAAGCCCGATCCGGACCTGTTAAGGTTGTTCCTCGCAAACGTCCGCACCCCCGGGGAGAGGGAAGCCGACCTGAGAGCCCAAATTGCCGCGAACCTCGCCGGGGCGCACCGTCTGGAAGAAATGGACCACCGGATCGGCAAGTCCAAGCTGTCGATTTGGGCGTCCGCTCAGGTCGACTACGCTTTGCGAATTGTCCGCACCTACTTGCGGGAGATCCCGGACGGTAGGTATGTAGCCGAGGAATTCTTGGAGGGAGACGGGCTGACGGAGGATTCCATCCGCCTCCGAGTCTCGATCCGGGTCCGGAAAGGGCGCGTGACGGTAGACTTCACCGGCACCGATCCGATGTCGCGGGGAAACATCAACGCCGTGGAGTCCATCACTCGATCGGCGGTCTACTTCGCCTTCAGATGCCTGGTGCAGGAGGAGATTCCCTACAATGACGGATGCTTCCGGCCCCTGGACATCCGAATTCCCTGCGGCACGATCCTCTCGGCACGGCGACCCGCGGCAGTAGCCGGGGGAAACGTGGAGACGTCCCAGCGCGTTGTGGACGTCGTGCTGGCCGCGCTCCGGGAGGCGCTCCCCGATCGGATTCCCGCTCAGAGCTGCGGCACCATGACCAATGTGACGCTCGGGGGCCGGGATCCTCGCTCGGGAGCCGCTTTCACTTACTATGAGACGGTGGGGGGAGGGATGGGCGCCTCGGCCTTCGGACCCGGGCTTTCAGGTGTGCACACGGCCATGACCAACTCACAGAACACCCCGGTGGAGGCGCTGGAGCAGGCGTACCCTTTGCGCGTGACCCGTTATGCATTGCGGCGGGGCTCCGGAGGCAAGGGACGGCATGCGGGGGGAGAGGGGATTCTCCGGGAGATCGGGGTGCTTTCCGAGACGGAAGCGGCCCTGCTCACCGATCGGCACCTGCGCCCACCCCAAGGGACCCGAGGAGGAGGTCCCGGGAAAACGGGGCAGGCCTGGAAGATCGTGGGGCGCTCGGTGCGACGGCTGGGTTCCAAGGTGCGATTTTCCCTCTCCCCGGGACAGTCAGTTCGGATTGCTACCCCGGGGGGAGGAGGCTGGGGTAAGCCTCGTCGCACCGTGCCTTGACGGGAGCGCCGCGGCTTGTTTACACTAGCGCGATTCTTAAGTTGTTGCCCTAAAACCACCTAGGGACGCCGCCGGGGAGGCGGATGCTCGATTTCCTGAGTATCACCCTGGAACACCTGGGAGGACTGGGGATTCTGGTCAGGGATACTTTCCGCCAGGGTCTGCGCCGTCCCCGAGAGTGGCGGATCCTCATGGAGCAGTTGCATCACCTGGGAGTCGGCTCTGCTCCCATTGTCCTGACCACTGCGCTATTCACCGGCATGGTCCTCGCCCTGCAAACGGCGGCTTCGTGGGAGGCTTTCGGCAAACTGCTGATCGGTGACGTGGTTTCGCTCTCCATCGTGCGGGAGCTGGGACCCGTCCTGTCGGCCCTGATGATCGGCGGCCGCGTGGGGGCCGGAATCACCGCCGAGATCGGTACCATGAAGGTGACCGAACAGGTGGACGCCATCCGGGCCCTGGCAGCGGACCCGGTGAAAAAGCTGGTGTTTCCGAAGGTCCTGGCCACGACGGTGATGCTGCCAATCCTCACCATCCTCGCCAATTTCGTGGGCATCCTCGGAGGATGGATGATCGCTTGCTCGGAGCTGGACCAGACCTCGGAGTTCTATTTGAAGCATGTGCGCTCGGCCCTGGCAGTCCACGACGTCTTCAGCGGCATCGGGAAGACGGTTTTTTTCGCCCTCTTTATTTCCATCATCGCCTGCTACAACGGGCTGAGAGCTTCCGGGGGGGCCGACGGCGTGGGAAGGGCCACGACCCAGACGGTGGTGGCCGCGTCGATCTCGGTGCTGATCTCCGACTTCTTTCTGACCAAGCTCTTCCTGATCTTCTAGTCCATGGATGCGACGTTCATCCGCTACGAAGACTTGCACAAGAGCTTTGGGGCAAACAGAGTCCTCAGGGGCATCAGCCTCGATGTCAGGCGCGGAGAAACCCTGGTGATCCTGGGAGGCAGCGGTAGCGGCAAGTCGGTCCTGCTGCGGCACACGATCGGCCTGATGGTGCCGGATCGGGGTCGCGTGACGGTGGACGGAACCGATCTCACCGGGCTCTCGGAGGAGGATCTGATGCCCGTCCGGAAGAAAGTGGGAATGCTCTTCCAGGGGAGCGCGTTGTTCGACTCCATGGATGTCTACGAGAACGTCGCCTACGCGCTGCGGGAGCACACCCCCTTGAGCGCAGAGGAAATCGCGGCCAGAGTGAGACAAAAGCTTGCCCTCGTGGAGCTGGACGAGGAGGTGGAGCGCCGCATGCCCGCGGACCTCTCGGGCGGAATGCGCAAGCGAGTGGCGCTGGCACGGGCCATCGCGCTGGAGCCGGAGGGAATCCTCTACGACGAGCCCACCACCGGTCTGGATCCCATCACCGCCAGAGCGATCAATTCTCTCATCCGCAATTTACAGCGCACCCTGAGCGTAACTTCGGTGGTGGTGACTCACGACATCGCCAGCGCCTTCAGGGTGGGAAATCGGATCGCGTTCCTGTACCAGGGTGAGATGGTCTTCGTGGGGACGGTGGGGGAGGCGCGGGAAAGTTCCGACGAGCGGCTGCGGGCTTTTCTCGCCGACGACCACGGAGGCGGCCTTGCTTAGATCCCGGGAAGCCAGTGTGGGTCTCGTCATCTTCCTGGCGGGATTGGTGTTGATGGTGGGAATTCTGGCCGTGGGAAAGGAGTCCCACCTGTTCTCCCGAAAAGCAGAGTATTGGACATCCTTCCCCAATGTCTCAGGTCTGGCGGAGGGCTCGCCGGTGAAGCTGGTGGGGGTCCAGGTGGGGACGGTGAGTGAAGTGGCGTTTTCCTCCAGCCTGGGGGAGAGGGAAATCCGGGTCACTCTCCAGGTGGATCGAGCCTATGCCACGCGCATCCGGGAAGGAACGCAGGCTCAGCTCAAGTCCCTCTCCTACGTCTCCCAGGAGCGCTACATCGAGCTCACACCGGGGGATCCGGAGCGGCCCCAGCTGACTCCCGGAAGCCGAATCGAGCCGGGGGTCTCTGGCCTAGCGGAGCTGACCGAGATGGGGCGGGGCATCGCCGATGACGTGAAAGACATCACCAGCCAGCTCCGGGAGCTCCTGATTGCACTGAACCAGGGCGGGGGAGTGCTTTCGGAGATGATCAAGAACCCCGAATTCGGGCGCGACAGCCTCGAAGGGGTGCAGAGGACCCTCGCCTCCGTGCAGCGCATCGCACAGCACGTGGAAAAGGGAGACGGGCTCGCCGGGGCGCTGCTCACCGACAAGGCCTACGCCCACCGCCAACTCGCCACCCTCCAGGACTCCCTGGATCGCGTCCGTAACATCCTGGAGAAAATCGAGTCGGGACAAGGTGCTTTGGGCGAGCTGCTCGCTTCGGGCGGCAAAGGGGATCGCCTGGTAGACAATCTCGTGGAGGCCACCCAGGATCTCAAATCGGTGGCGGCGCAGCTGAAATCTGGCAAGGGGCTTGCCGGGCGTCTCCTCGGAGAGGATGATGCCGCCAAGAAGATCCTCGGAAACCTCGAAAAGACCACGCAGCATCTGGAGTCGATCACGGGCAAGATTGACCGGGGTCAAGGGACCGTGGGGGCCCTGATCAACGACCCCGAAGTGTACCAGGGTCTCCGGGACGTGGTGGCCGGTGTCGGCAAGAGCCGAATGGGGAAAGGACTGATTCACCACTACCAGAAGAAGGGAAGCAAGAGCCAGACACAGCCGAGGGAAGCTCCCCCGGAGGACAACCCTTGACGAGGAGAGCGGCGTGGGACTGAAGGAGAGGATCGAATCGCTCCAGGCCCGAGTCGGGATCATAGGCCTCGGGTACGTGGGGCTGCCGCTGGCCTGCGAATTCGTCAGGGCCGGCTTTGCGGTGATCGGGATCGACAAGGATCGAGCGAAGGTGGACGGGGTCAACCGGGGCTCGTCGCATGTGCAGGATGTGCCGGATGCACTTTTGACGTCTCGCGTCGGAGAAAAAGGACTGAGGGCCACCACCGAAGTGGAGTGCCTTGGGGAGTGCGACGCCGTCATCATCTGCGTTCCCACCCCCCTGAGGAAGACCCGAGACCCGGACATCTCCTACATCGTTTCGGCGGTGGACGGAATCGTCAGGACGCTGCACCGGGACATGCTCGTGGTCTTGGAGAGCACCACCTATCCAGGAACCACCGAGGAGGTGATCCTACCCAAGCTGGAGGCCACGGGCCTCGTAGCCGGGAAGGACATCTATCTGGCCTTCTCCCCCGAGCGCGTGGATCCGGGCAATCCGCGGTTCAACACGAGGAACACACCCAAGATTCTCGGGGGGATCACCGCACGGTGCACGGAAATGGCTGCTTCCCTGTACCGCCGAGCGGTGGATACCGTCATTCCGGTCTCCTCCACCCAGTGTGCCGAAATGATCAAATTGTTGGAGAACACCTTCCGCAGCGTGAACATCGGTCTGGTCAACGAGATTGCCCTGATGTGCGACCGACTGCAATTGGACGTTTGGGAGGTGATCGATGCGGCGGCCACGAAGCCTTTCGGTTTCATGCCCTTCTATCCTGGGCCGGGACTGGGAGGACACTGCATCCCCATCGATCCTCACTACCTCTCCTGGAAGCTAAAGACTCTCAACTACTATGCCAAGTTCATCGAGTTGGCGAGCGAGATCAACAGCAACATGCCTCACTACGTCGTGACGAAAATCGTAGATGCCCTCAATTCTCGGAAGAAGGCGGTGAACGGCTCCCGGGTCCTGGTGTTGGGCGTGGCCTACAAGAAGGACATCTCCGACGTGCGCGAGTCGCCTGCTCTGGACGTGATCAAGCTTCTCCAGGATCGTGGCGCCCAAGTGCTCTACACCGATCCGCACGCACCGGAGGTCCACCTGGACCACGGAGTTCTTCAGTCGGTGCCCTTGACCGATGAGCTGCTGGAGGGCTGCGATTGTGTCGTCATTGTGACCAACCACTCGGCCTTCGACTACCCCCGTATCGTGGAAAAGGCGAGCGTGCTAGTGGATACACGCAATGCCACGCGCGGCGTCCAAGCGCCCCGTGGCAAGATCTATAAGATCTAGGAGAGGAGGGTGCGTGGGAACCATTCTGGTCACCGGAGGGGCCGGTTTCATCGGCTCCCACCTCTGCGAGCGGCTCGTGCGAGAGGGGCAAGAGGTGATCTGCCTGGACGTTTTCGACAGCTTCTACTCCAAGCAAGCGAAGCTCAGGAACATCGCATCCATGAAGGAGGCGGAAGCGTTTCACCTCTACGAAGGAGACATCCGTGACCCGGCGTTGTTGGAGGACCTGTTCGGTCACCATGCGGTGGACGCGGTGGTGCACTTGGCGGCGAAGGCCGGGGTTCGTCCCTCGCTGGAGGTGCCGCGGCTTTACACCGATGTGAACGTGACGGGGACGGCCACGCTGCTCGAGCATGCGCGGCTCTTCAAGGTCAAGCGCTTCGTCTTCGGATCTTCTTCCTCGGTGTACGGGAACAGCGACGAGGTGCCGCTTCCCGAGACCGCTTCGACCAATCAGCCGGTTTCTCCCTATGCCGCCTCCAAGCGGGCGGGGGAGCTCCTCGCCTACACCTATCATCACCTTTACGGCATGGACGTGGCCTGTCTCAGGTTCTTCACGGTGTACGGCCCCCGCCAGCGGCCCGAGATGGCTATCCACAAGTTCACTCGTCTTATCGACCAGGGGGAGGGAGTCTCCTTGTTCGGTGACGGAAGCTCGTCCCGGGACTACACCTACGTGGACGACATCGTCTCGGGGATTCTTGCGTCGCTGGATCGCACCCGCGGCTATCAGGTGTTCAACCTGGGGCGCAGTGAGGTCGTGAGGTTGAAGGACCTGGTGGCGCATATCGAGGCAGCCCTGGGCAAGCAGGCCAAGATGGTTTATCAGTCGGAGCAGCCCGGCGATGTCCGCCGAACCTGTGCCGACCTCACCCACTCCCGAAGGACGCTGGGCTACGAGCCGAAGATCGGCATCCAGGAAGGTATCCGGCGCTTCGTGGAGTGGTATAGGACGCAGGCCAGGGTCTGAAGGAGGCCCTTTCGCCGGGGAGCAGGGAGTTCCATGAGAATCGCTGTGGTGGGTACGGGATACGTGGGGCTGGTCACGGGAACCTGTTTCGCCGAGTTCGGCGTCAACGTCACCTGCGTGGACGTGGACGTCGAAAAGATCGGCCAGCTCCAACAGGGAAAGGTCCCCATCTTCGAGCCGGGGCTGGAGGAGATGGTGCGGCGCAACATGGCTGAGGGCAGGCTTTCCTTTTCCACGGACCTCCAATCCGCGGTTCACAAATCCCTGGTGAGCTTCATCGCCGTGGGGACCCCTCAGGGAGAGGACGGCTCTGCCGACCTCACCTCCGTACGCGACGTGGCACGGGGCATCGGCAGGGCCATGGAGGATTACCAGGTTGTGGTCACCAAGAGCACGGTCCCCATGGGCACCGGAGCCATGATCCGGAAGATCATCGAGAATGAGCTGACCCGTCCGGTGGAATTCTCGGTGGCTTCCAACCCGGAGTTTCTCCGAGAGGGCTCTGCGATTGAAGACTTCATGCGACCCAACCGCGTGGTGATCGGCGCGGACGAGCCGCGGGCCGTGTCCGTACTGAAGGAGCTTTACAATCCCCTCTACCTCATCGAGGCCCCCATTCTCATCACCAACGTAATCAGTGCGGAGATGATCAAGTACGCCAGCAACGCTTTTCTAGCCACGAAGATTTCCTTCATCAACGAGATTGCTCTCCTCTGTGAAAAGGTGGGCGCCGACGTGCACCTGGTAGCCAAGGGGATGGGACTGGACCACCGAATCGGGCGCCTGTTCCTCCACCCGGGGCCCGGCTATGGGGGGTCCTGTTTTCCCAAGGATACCCGGGCTATCCAGAAAATAGGCCACAACTATGGCCTGGACATGAAGGTCATCGCGGCGGTGGTGGAGGTGAACGAGGCCCAGATCAGTTACATGTTGCAAAAAATTCGCAGCCTGACGGGAGAATTGAAAGGGAAGAGAGTCGGAGTGCTAGGCCTCTCGTTCAAGCCCAATACCAGCGACATCCGCGAGTCCCCGGCGATCCGCATCATCCAGGATCTGTTGAAAGAGGGAGCGCACGTCCGCGCCTTCGACCCCGTGGCCATTCCCGACGCCAGCCGCGTCCTGCAGGGAGTGGAGTACGGCTCCGACGAATACGACACCGCCGCCGGCTGCGACGTGCTGGTCCTGGCCACCGAATGGAACCAGTTCCGAAACCTGGATCTGCCGCGGATCAGAGCGATCATGAACAACCCCACGATGGTGGATCTGCGGAACGTCTACGAGCCGGAGGACCTGTTACGCCAAGGCTTCCGGTACGCCGGGGTCGGGCGGTAGCGGGCCGGGATGTCGACCTATCTGGTCACGGGCGGTGCGGGATTCATCGGTGCCCACCTGGTGCGGGAGCTGCTCGCCCGAGGCGAAGAGGTGCGGGTCATCGACAGCTTCGTCACCGGCACGCGAGAAGACCTGCGCCCGTTCCTTGAAAAGGTGAAGCTCTTCGAGGGGAGCATCGAAAATCAGGTCCTCGTGGAAGCTGCCATGCAGGGCGTGGACTTCGTCCTGCACCAGGCCGCTCTCGGTTCGGTGCCGCGGTCGGTGGAGGATCCTTTGGCCTCCCACGCCGCCAACCTGACCGGCACTCTGGTGCTGCTGGAGGCCGCCCGGCGGGGGAGAGTCCGCCGGTTCGTCTACGCTTCCTCATCCTCGGTGTACGGAGATACCCCCGATCTCCCCAAGGTGGAGAGTATGGCCGCAGCCCCTCTTTCTCCCTACGCGGTCACGAAACGCGCTGGAGAGCTCTACTGCCGAGTCTTCCACCGCATCTATGGTCTCGAGACGGTTTCCCTCCGCTACTTCAACGTCTTCGGGCCGGGGCAGCGGCCGGACTCCAAGTACGCAGCGGTGGTCCCGCGATTCATGGCGGCCGTGAGCCGCTCCGAGCCCCCGGTCATCTTCGGCGACGGGCAGCAGTCCCGGGATTTCACCTTCATTGAAAACGTGGTCCAGGCCAATCTTCTGTCTTGCACCGCTCCTTCCACAGCTGCGGGGGAAGCCTTCAACATCGCCGGCGGTGAGAGCTTTACCCTATTGGATCTCCTGCGGGAGATGGAATCGCTCACCGGAAAATCAATCCGACCTCGCTTCGAGGCCTCCCGGAAAGGCGATGTGCGCGACTCCCTGGCCAGCATTCAAAAGGCAGCGGACCTTCTGGGTTATCGTCCGGTGGTTTCCTTTCGGGAGGGCCTGCGTCGAACGCTCCAGACCGCCGGGCTGACCCCGACCCCATGAAACTCTCCGTGGTGATGCCCGTCTACGACGAGGCCAAGACGGTCGAAGCCATCCTGGGGCGCGTCCTCAGGACTCCCGATCTTTTTGAAATCGTTGTGGTTGACGATGCATCCACCGACGGAACCGCCGCCGCTCTGGGGCGTGTCTCGGATCCTCGGGTGCGGGTGGTGCGACATCCCAAGAATCGCGGCAAGGGAGCCGCCTTGAGGACGGCCTTCGCCGAAGTGACGGGAGAGGTGGTGGTGATTCAGGACGCGGATCTTGAGTACGATCCCGGGGACTATCCGAAGCTGCTGGAGCCTATCGAGGCGGGTCTGGCCGATGTGGTGTACGGCTCCCGATTTACGGGGGAGACGCATCGCGTCCTCTTCTTCTGGCACTACGTGGGAAACCGGTTCCTCACCACCCTCTCCAACATGTTCACCAACCTGAATCTCACGGACATGGAGACCTGCTTCAAGGCATTTCGGGCGGAGGTGCTCAAGGGGCTGAATCTGCGCTCCGAGCGGTTCGGGATCGAGCCGGAGATCACGGCGAAGATCGCTCGGAAAGGATGGCGTATCTACGAGACCTCCATCTCCTACCATGGACGAAATTACGCCGAGGGGAAAAAGATCACCTGGCGGGACGGCTTGGCGGCGGTCGTGGCCATCGTGCGTTACGGCCTGTTGGATTAGCCAGGCTCATCGAGGGCGGATGCGGCGTGTCAGGAGGGGGGAGGGAATCGCGGGTGGGTGCGAAGTTCTGGGCCATGATCCTGGCGGGGGGGAAGGGAGAGCGATTTTGGCCGCTCTCTCGGGAGAAGCGCCCGAAGCCGCTACTCGACCTGGGATCGGGCCGCTCGCTCTTATGGGAAACTCTCCGGCGCGCACGGCGCGTCGTCGGAGCATCGCGCATTCGGGTAGTCGCCGGCGGCCATCTGGCAGGCGCCATCCGAGGCGAGATGGGCCGCGTTGGACGTGCCGCGGTCCTGGTGGAGCCCGCCCCGCGGAACACCGGGCCGGCCGCCCTGCTCGCATCACGCTGGGTCTGGGAGCGGGATCCGGACGGAACGGTGCTGCTCCTCCCTTCCGATCATCGGGTGGTTGGGGATGACGCTTTTCGGCGCGCCGTAGAAGGCGCTCGGCGGCTTTCCGAGAAGGGTTTCCTGGTGACTTTCGGGGTCCGACCCGCAGGGCCAGCACCCGACTACGGATACATCGTGCGCGGCGAGCGAATCGGCTTAGCCAGCCATCGCGTGGCACGATTCGTTGAGAAGCCCTTGCCCTCCACTGCGCGCTCGCTGATTGGTCGGCACCGGGCGCTGTGGAATTCCGGGATGTTCGTCTGGAGGGCGGATTGCTTCCTGGAAGAGGCGGCTCGTTGCGAACCCGCTTTCCGGCGATGGCTGCGGGCCTGCGACAAGGGTGGCAGCGCCGGAACATTGGCCCGGCGAGCCTTCACTCGCCTGCCCAGCACGCCTGTAGACCGGGCCGTACTGGAGCGATCGGACAGGGTGGCAGTGGTGGAGGCGAGATTCAAATGGTCGGATCTTGGGACCTGGTCGGCGCTCTACGATATGGGTCGAAGGGACCGTGCGGGTAATGTGGGATGGGGGAGGTGGGTGTGCGTAAGTTCCCGGGGCAATCTGACATTTTCCCCGGACGGACTGACCGTGCTATTCGGAGTGAGCAATTTTCTGGTGGCGCGGGTCGGGGAGGTGGTACTGGTTTGTCCACGGCCTGAGGCAGCTTCCCTGCGTGACCTGCTGGCGGAGCTGCGCCGGAGAGGCTTGGGTGGGTACCTCTGAGGCCGTTTCTTTATCCGGCGATTCCCCCACCCGATCCCATCCGGCGGAAGCGGTTCAGCGCGTGGCAGCGCGGGTGGTGGAGGGAGGAGTCTGGGCCCTCTTGCTCTTCACCCCTCTGGTGCTGGGAGCGGTCTCTGAGAGGGACACCGCGATCATGGAAGGCGGGTGCTTCACCCTCCTCATCGTGGCGTGGTGGGCGCGGCTCAGGCGGCAAGGCTCGCGTCTCCCAAGGTGGGTGAGCTGGCCCGCCGGCTTCTTTTGTCTTTGGACACTCTTCCAAATGGTGCCTCTGCCCACGTCGGTGTTGCGCGTTTTGAGTCCGGGAACGCATGCGGCCTATTCCCGGTTTCTACCCGGATACGCCTCCCACGGGGGAGGGACGGACCTGCAGGCGTGGCTCCTCATGAGGAAGGGAGCCCGTTCTGGGGGACTGTCTCCTCGGGAGGGCCAGGTCACGGGGCTTGAAGGGGAGATTCTTGTTCGACCCGCCGCGCGATCTATCTCCTGGTACCCCTGGAGAACGCTGCGATGGCTCTGCCGCTTTCTCGCCTATTGGGCCTGCTTTCACGTGGTGGTCCGCCACCTACCGGAAAGGGCGTTGGAAAAGAGGTTACCTTGGTTGGTCCTGGTGCTGGGATTCGGTATTGCTCTTCTGGGAATCGTCCAGCGCTACACCTGGAACGGAAAGATTCTCTGGTTCATCCCCGTTTATCAAGGGTACCCCTTCGGCCCCTGGGTGAACCGCAACCATTTCTCGGGGTATCTCGAGATGGCCTTACCTCAGGCATGTTCGGTGCTGACTCGCGAAGCGGGTCTGCACTCCGGGCACCGCCGCCGGCGCCGTTCGGTGCGGACCACTACGCCGCGCTTGGCCCTGATCGCTTTCCTGCTGGTGCCGATGGTCGCCGCCCTGTTCATGGCTGGCTCGAGGGGTGGCCTCTTTTCGCTGGCCTTGACCGCGTGCCTTTACGCCTTTCTGCAAGGCTACCGTGGGCTTGCACGGCGCTCCAGCCGCTGGGTCCGGGTGGTTCTCCCTCTGGTCCCCTTGCTCTGCTGTGTGGTTGCAATCGGCCTTTACATCCACTTCGCCGGGGGTGCGTCCCCGCAGGAGTCGAGAGTTGAGCCGTCGTTGGGGACGCGGCTGCGAGCCTGGAAGGGGGTCTTGGACATGATCGCAGCCAATCCCCTTACGGGCACGGGGCTGGGCACGTTCTCGCTGGCTTATCCCTTCTATAAAACTTATGGCGAGACGGACATTTGGGCTCAGGCGCACAATGACTATCTCCAGCTCTTTGCCGAGACAGGGCTGGTGGGGTTTTCACTCTTCCTCGGGGGTCTCATCTTTCTGCTTCGCCGAAGAGTTCTGCCCTGCCTTTCCGAGCCCTGGCGACGGCAGACTCCCGTGGCTCTCGGGGCCTGCCTTGGCCTCGTGACTCTCCTGCTCCATGCCTTGGTAGATTTCAACTTCCAGATTCCTTCCAACGGACTGCTCTTTGTCCTTTTGGGTGGACTGCTCGTGGCCCGGGGGCCCAGCAGCGGACAGCCGACGGGGATCTCGGGCCGACATCCCGGGCGAGAGCTGTCGAGATCCGCTGAAGTCCTTGAATGACGCTGCTTTGACATTGCGGCACGATCTCGATTCCCGTATATTAATGTCTCCAGCCAGCTAGACTTAGGGGCCAGAAAGTGCCTGAAAGTCCACCGCTCCCAGGGAGATTCTTGTCCCCCCTAGCGTGGGTCCGAAGCTTGCTGGCGGTGGCGTTTCTCTCCACGGCCTGGTACTGGACTTCCATGAGGCTGACAGGATTCGAAGTGAGGGCGGCGGCGGAGGGCGCCTTCTGGAAAGCCAATCTTGGCGCCTCGCTCGCAGGTTACCGCAGACTGTTAGGATGGGGCCCGACCTCCGCAGAGGCTCTGAGTGGTCTGCGCGACGTGTATCTTATGGCGTTGGAAAGCCCAAAGCTCCGGGAAACCCATCTGCGGCTAAGTCAGGAGGAAGTTGCCAGGCGCTGCGGCGAGGTGATCGCCCGTCAGGTGCAGGAGTCACCCCTAAGCTTGGAAACCTGGTCGGGAGTCGCCGATTTCTTTGAAGTGCTCAAACCTGAGAACCAGCGACACCGGGTGTACTCGCTGGAGAATCTGTCGGTCGGAGCTTCGAAGAATCTTGAGGTTGAGGACCTGCTGGAGATCCGAGGACTAGAAACCTCTCTGGAGGTGGACCCCAACGCCGCCTACCAGCGGGAGGCACTCGGGAGCCTCGCCTGGGGGCTGGGGCTCAAAGACCTCGCGATGCAGCAATACCTCGAAGTGATGACCTTGCTTCCCGATTTGGGCCGGCACCCGTTCCTCAATGAGGGGAAGGTGAATAAAGAGATTGCTGACCTGGTGGTCGAAGGGATGAAGCGGGCCGTTCAGCCGCCGCGCAACGCGGACCCGGAGACGGTTTACTTCAATTTGGGGATTTTCTTGGCGGACCAGGAACGATTCGCCGAGGCGCGTCTCGCGTTCGAGCAGGCGCAAGGCGCCTCGGGGCGGGGATATTTCAAGTGGCAGGCCTATACGGAGTCCCGTCAGGGACACCTGGATGAAGCCATCGTTCTTTATCGCAAAGCCCTGCTTGCGGATCCGTTGGAGCCGCCGGATCGGGTCCATGTTCTCCTCAGCCTGGGACAGCTCCTGGAGGAAAAGGGGCGGTCCCGGGAAGCGGCTGAGGCCGTGCGATCCGCTCTGGTCCTCGAACCCCGGAATCCGCGGGGGATTCTGTTGCTGGCCCAGGTAAGCGAAGCGATGGGCCTTTGGGGGGAAGCGGAGGAACTGTATGTCAGGTCTTCGGAGATCGGTCCCGACCGATTGCAGACGCTGGCGGATCTGGTGGCATTCTATCGGAGGACGGGGAGACTCAGTCTTGCCCTAATCCCCGCTCGCAAGCTCCTGGAGCTGCAGCCCGAGGATCCGCTCTACCGCAAGCAGCTCGATGACCTCCAGGAAGAAGTCGAAGGTAGGCAACCCTGAAGGAAGGGTCTCGAGGGGGGCGAATGATCGTTTTGGGAATCAGCGGCGGCATCCGGTCGGGACACCACGACGCGGCCGCGGTGTTGTACCGTGACGGCAATCTGGTCGCCGCCGCCGAAGAGGAGCGCTTCACCCGAATCAAGCACTCCGAAGGAAGACTCCCGGAGAGCGCGGTCCGGTTCTGCCTGAGCCAGGCCCGCATCGACATCCGGGACGTGGACGCACTGGCGTACGGCTATGCTACCGTGCCGGGGATGGACAGGCGATTGAAGGATTATTTCAATCTGCGATTCGGACACTGTCCTGAGGTCCATCTCATTCGCCACTACCTGGCCCACGCTGCTAGCGCTTACCGGGTGTCGGGGTTTGCCGACGCCATGATCCTGAGCGCGGACGTCTCGGGGGACTCGATCTCGACACTCCTCTCCCACGGGAAGGGATCCGAGATCCGTATAGTGAAGTCCATACCCCGACCGAACTCCCTCGGAATCTTTTACTCTATGCTCACCCAAATCCTGGGATTTCAACGCGACAATGACGAGTACAAGGTCATGGGACTCGCTTCCTACGGAAGGAACGAGGTGGACCTCTCCTGGCTCCTGCAATACGGAGGGGGAGAGTACCGTCTCAACTACGAGGAATACATGGTCCCCGTGGGGCCCGCTCAACCCTTTCCTTCGAAGCAGGAGGGGATTTACTCTCAGCGGCTCGTGGAGCGATTGGGTCGGCCGAGACTCAAAGACGAGCCCCTTACGCAGAGGCACATGGATCTGGCTCACAGCGTCCAGAAGACCCTCGAGCGGGCCGTCACCGATCTGGTGACCTGGCTGCACGGGGAGACCGGGAGCCGGAATCTCTGTATCGCGGGAGGGGTGGGCCTGAACTGCGTCATGAACCAGAGGCTGCTGGCGCTGCCGTTCGTGGATCAGGTCTACGTACAGCCCGCTGCCAGTGACGCGGGAACCGCTATCGGCGCCTCGCTGGAGGTGTTGGCGGAAAGGGGAGTGCAGCCGGAGGTGATGGAGCATGTCTATACGGGGCCCGCCTTCGCGAACGAGGAGATCCAGACGGCGCTGGACAGCTACAAGGTGCCCTACCGGAAGGAGGAGGACGTCTGCCGTTTCGCTGCGGAAAAGCTCGCGGAGGGCGCCATCGTGGCCTGGTTCCAGGGGGCCATGGAATTCGGGCCGCGGGCCCTCGGAAATCGCTCCATCCTGGGGGATCCCCGAGACCCCGCCATGAAGGATCGCATCAATGCGACCATAAAGTTCCGCGAGGATTTCCGCCCCTTTGCGCCGGCGGTGCTTGAAGAGCGCGTGGAAGAATACTTCTACGACGGTGTGAAGTCCCCCTTCATGACCCTCACCTTCGACGTTCGGAAGGAGAAACAGCGCGAGATCGCCAGCATTACCCACGTGGACGGCACGGCCCGAATCCAGACCGTGGGGCATAAGACCAATCCCCGATTCCATCGACTCATCTCGGAGTTCGCCCGGATTACGGGCATCCCCATGGTGATTAACACCAGCTTCAACGTGAAGGGCCAGCCCATCGTCTGCACGCCTCGAGAAGCGGTCTCCACCTTTTTCATGACCGGGATGGATTACCTGGTCCTCGGGGACTATGTCCTCTCTAAGCGCTGAGGAGCGCGATCGAACGGCGTGGGAGGAGCTCTTTCAGGATGCCGGGAGGGTCTTGGGGACATCGCAACCCGCCGCCCGACATCTCCTGGTCGGGCTCGTCAGGGAACCAGCGATTGGAGCCGCATTCCTCTTCCGCCTCTCCTCGCGATTCCATCGGAGAGGGTGGCCTTTTCTGAGCACCCTCGCAACTCGATTGAATCTGGCGTTCCACGGCTGCCAGATCCACTGTCGGGCCCGCATCGGTCCCGGTCTTCTGCTTCCCCATCCCTGTGGTGTCGTCGTGGGTTCGGGGGTCGAGGTGGGTTCGGAGGCGACCCTTTTTCAAAACGTCACCCTGGGGACCCGGAGCTTTCTAGGGGGGGATTACCCCCGCCTCGGAAACCAGGTGATGGTTTTCCCCAATTCCGTGGTGATCGGTTCCGTGCGCCTTGGTGACGGATGTCGGGTGGGCGCCGGGTCGGTGGTCCTCCATGATGTCCCCGAGGGAGTCACAGTGGCGGGGGCGCCGGCATCGCCTCTCGGGCGCTCCGCGGGCCAGACCTTGAGCGAGTTCTCTCGAGGACAGTGATCATGCTTGAAGAACGCCGCCCGCTGAGCATCCTTTTCTACGTCGAAGGGCTCGACATCGGGGGCGCCAATCAGACCACCGTGACCACGGCCGTCGCCATGAGCAAGCGGGGTCACGCGGTCTGCTTCGCGGCCCAGGATGGTCCGTTGAGGGAACGGCTCGAAGCCGCAGGAATTCCTCACTTCGCAGTGGATACGGATGTCAGACATCCGAATCTCGCGGTGGCCCGCCGACTCGGGGGAATCCTCGATCGGGAACGCGTCGAGATCGCTTGTGCGAATGGATGGGATTGTTTCGCGGACATGCTCTTGGCCACCATCCCCCGGGGGATTCCGTGCGTGCCCACGTTTCCCTCCATCTACCCCGAGTACCACCATCCCCGGGTCGAGAAGGCCATCGTGTTCAGTGGAGAGTACCGGGAGGCTCTGATCCGCGATTACGGGTGGAAGCCCGAGTCGTTGGAGATGCTGGTCAGCCGTATCGACACCCAGAGATTTCGCCCTAACCTGGACGGAAGCGAGCTGCGAGCGCGCTGGGGCCTGGCGCCGGACTCTCCGATGGTCTTCATGGGGTGCCGCCAGGATGCGATGAAGATCGAGGGAATCCGATTCCTGCTGGACGCCGTCCCTTCGATGGCCGACCGGTGCCCCCGGGCCCGCGTCGTCCTGGCGGGAGACGGGGCGCTCGCCGGCGAAGTGGCGGAGCGGGCGGCGGCTCTCAACGAAACCATCGGACATCCTTATATCGTCCTGGCTGGAAAGGTTCTGGAAATGCAGAAGGCTTTCGCCGCCGCCGACGTGGTGGTGGGCAACGGGGCGCGGTCCGGCATGGAGGGGCTGGCCTGCGGCCGTCCGGTGGCCTCGGTGGGTCCGTCGGGATTCGCCGGAATCATGACCCCTGTGAACATAGAGGACTTCGCCTATTACAACTTCGACAAGGGGAGAGTCTATGACGGGACGACCCGGAAGGATCCGGTCGCGCTGGCGGACGCCGTCGCGGGGCTCCTGGCCGACCCAGAGCTTCGCAAGTCTCTTGGGGAATTCGGCCGCAAGTTTTCCCAGGAGCGACTGTCGGTGGACGCCGGCGCCGCCCGGCTCGAGGAGATCCTACGTTCCCAGCAGCCGCTGGGCTGGATGAAAAAACTTGGGCTGGCCAAAGAGCTGGCCGCAGGAGTCATTTCCTTCGGCTGGTTCTCCGGGCGCCGGAAGGTCAGGAAGATCCTCCTGGGTTCCGCTGGCCCTTCCCGTGCGGTGTTCGACAGTCCGTCGAAGGGGCCGGGGTTCCTGAGGAACAGCGCCACCACCTTTCTCACGGCAGTGTTTGGTCTTGGCGTAGGGGTCGTCCAGGCAGCCGTGACGGCGCGCATTCTCCGCCCCGAAGGGAAGGGAGAGCTGGCCGCTGTTCTCATCCTCCCGCAGCTGCTCGCTACGCTGGCGCCCCTGGGCATCAATTGGGCCTCCACCTACCACCTCGGGCGGAAAACCTTCGATCGGGAAGTGCTGATTCGTACCGTCATCACGGCCCTCATCCTGCTGAGCGCCACCGGCATGCTGGGCTGCCTGGTGGCAGGCCATTTCCTCCGCGACAGCATCCTCCAGGGAGTCTCCAGGACCGCTTTTTTCATGGCGGTTCTGACCATTCCCACCCAGATCTGCCTCCTCTTCCTTACCGGAATTTTCCGAGGTGAGATGCGGATCGCTGAAGCCAACCTGATGGATGTCTGCCGCACGGTCCTGATGTTCGCTTTGATCCTTGGGGGACTCGTGGTCCTGAAGCTGGGGGTAAGGGGTGTGGTGCTGGGGCAGCTCTTGGGTGAAGGGCTGGTGGCCATCCTGGCCTTTCGGCGGCTCGGGGGGATCCCGGCCGTGCCCTTGCTTCGCTGGGACGTTTTGCGACGCCTCATGGGATTCGGAGTCCAGATCTACAGCTTCTCCATCCTGCTTTATCTGAACTATCGGTTCGACCTGTTCCTGGTGCGCAGCCGACTGGACCTTGTCCAGACGGGTCTCTATGCTACCGCCGTGAGCCTCGCGGAAATCCTCTGGCTCTTACCCAATGCCATGGGAAGCGTGCTCTTCCCCAGCGTGGCCCAAACCTCGGGAGGAGACAGGGACCAGCTGACCCTGGCCGTCTGCCGGAGGAGTTTTTGGATAATGTTGATCTTGTGCGCCCTGTTGGCTGCCGGGCGCCAGCTGGCGCTGAAGATCTTTTTCGGTGCAAGCTTCGTGGCGGCGTCACCTGCCCTGCTGGCTCTCCTGCCGGGCATCTTGGCCATGTCGATCCAGCTGGTGCTCGGCTCCGCACTGTCGGGACGCGGGCGCCCACTTCCCGTGACCGTGGGTGCCGCGCTTGCGTTCGTGGTCAACGTCGTCCTGAATCTCCTCTGGATTCCTCGTTACGGAATCGTCGGTGCTTCGCTCGCTTCCAGCGTTTCCTATGCCCTGGTGACCTTGGTCGTGATCGTGGCCTGCGGCGGGAGGACCTTGCAAAGCTGGCGGGATTGCTGGGCCGTTTTCGGGAGGCGCTGGCATGAGGGGATGGGGAAAGCCAGGCTTCCGTGGCCATTTCATGGACAGGAGCTGAGTGTGTGCGGCATCGCGGGAATCCTCTCTCTTACGGGCCCCCTCCCCCCCGGCGCCCAGCATCGACTCCGGAACGCCGCGGCTTCCCTGCACCATCGCGGTCCCGACGACGAAGGGTTCTATCTTCAAGGAGAAATGGGGCTAGCTTTCCGCCGTCTTTCCATCCTGGACCTCGCGGGAGGCCACCAGCCCATGGGTAATGAGGACGGATCGATCCAGGTGATTTTCAATGGCGAGATTTACAACTACCGGGAACTGACGCGGGATCTGATAAGCCGCGGGCACCAGTTCCGGACTCGCTCCGACACCGAGGTGTTAGTCCACCTCTACGAAGAAAAGGGGCCGGACCTCGTGCACGAACTGAGGGGAATGTTTGCCTTCGCTCTGTGGGATCTTCGAAAGCGCTCCCTGCTGCTGGCGCGGGATCGACTGGGAATCAAGCCCCTTTTCTACCGAAAGCACGCCGAGGAGCTGATTTTCGCCTCGGAGATCAAGGGCATTCTGGCGACCTTGCCCGCCTCCGCAAGGGAAATGAACGCCTCGAGTCTGGGGCGGTACCTGGTCTTCGGCTACCTGTCGGGTGATCGCAGCTTCTTTCGAGGAATCCAGAAGCTCCCGCCCGGACACGTGCTGGTGTGCCGGGACGGAGTGGTGGTCCTGCGAAGGTACTGGTCACTTCCGCCTGTGGATCCAGCGCCCCCCTTCTCACGCGAGGGGGCGGTGTGCACTCTCAGGGATCTTCTCGAGGAGTCGGTCCGGCTTCGCTTGATCAGCGACGTGCCCCTGGGAGCCTTCCTGAGCGGCGGCATCGATTCGAGCTGTGTGGTGTCTATGATGCGGCGCGTCTCACACGATCCCGTCCGGACCTTCTCCATCGGCTTCGGAGGTGAATCGTCCAGTGAGCTGCCGGTGTCGCGGAGGGTCGCATCGACGCTGCGAACCGACCATCATGAGCTGGTGGCCAACCCCGATGCCGTCTCCCTAGTGGATCAAGTGGTCGCTTCGTTCGACGAGCCCTTTGGAGATTCTTCGGCCATCCCCACTTTCCTCGTGTCGCGGCTGGCCCGATCCGAAGTTACGGTCGCCCTCTCGGGGGACGGAGGGGACGAATTGTTCTGCGGCTACACACGCTACAGGAACTTGAGGCGACTGGAATCTTTGCGTCCGCTGCCGGCATTCTTCCGGAGGGGAATTCGCGGGGCTCTGCTGCGATGGGGCCCGCAGTCCTTTTGGGCGCTGCGGGCTGCGGCGGCCCTGCGGCGCAGCCTGAAGTCTTTTCCCCGGGACTACCTCGATTCGCTCAATCTTCTCCTGGACCCCCGAGTGGCGCCGGCGCTCGCACCGGAGGTTCTCCCCTCGGAAGACGCGGTGGACTGGGAGATTTCTGTGGACGGTGGCGGAGCGGATCCGGTGGAGGGTGCCCAGCGACTGGATCTGTACCATTATTTGCCGGAGGACATCCTGGCCAAAGTAGATCGGATGAGCATGGCGTGCTCGCTCGAAGCCAGGGTGCCTCTCCTGGACCATCGGCTGGTAGAGTTCGTGACCTCCCTGCCCCCCGCCTGGAAGCAGAAGGGTGGAAGGCCGAAGTCGCTTCTGCTGGAGGCCGCCGGACAGGAGCTTCCCCATCAAGTTTGGAACAGGCCGAAACAAGGGTTCTCCATGCCGCTTGGCAACTGGTTCAGGGGGGAGCTCGGAGATTACTTGCGGGACGTGCTGCTCGGGACTAAGGCGAGACAGCGCGGAATCTGGAACTCGGCCGGCCTGGAATCCATGATGGAGGCCCATCAGCGCGGAATCTGGGATCTCTCCGAACAGCTTTGGAGCTTCCTGATCCTCGAGCTGTGGAACCGGCGCTACCTGGATGGCGCTCAATCCCTGCCAGCGGTCTCGCCGGGGGGCCGTGGGGATGCCGGGTGGCCGCTTCGCGACCCCGTAGGCGAAGGGACGGTGCGGTGAGACGCCAAGTGCGAGCGCTGGTGGACATCCGACGGTGGAGCTGGGAGACCCGGGTCTCGACAGCGGCGGTGTCCGCCCTCACGCTCCTGGTGGCGCTATGGCTTTACCTGGGTATCCCAATGTTGTGGTTGCCGGCACTCGCGGCGGCGAGCGCGCTGACGATCTTCACGCTCCACCAACCGGTCTTCGGGGTGCTGGCGGTGGTGGCCGCGCAATACTTGCCCATTGCCGTGGGGCAGCTCACCCTATTCCAATTGCTCGGCGGAATGGTGACGATTCTCTGTCTCATCTTCTACGCAGTCAATCGTCGTGGGCTCGTGCTGTCCAATATGATTCCCCCCATCCTGGCCTTCACTCTTCTGGCGCTGCAGTCCCTTTCCTTCACGCACGATGCTGATTTGACGCAATACCTGATCAGGAAGTTGATCTTCAACGCACTCTTCTGCCTGCTTCTGGTCAACGTCATCGACGACCTTCAGAAGTTCCGGTGGCTCTTGTGGGTCGTCGTCGGCTTAGGGATGATCAACTCTCTGGTCGCGACGGTTCAGTTCTGGCTGGGGCATGCCAGAATAGAAGAGTTCAGCGGAGTCTTCAGGGCCAAGGGGCTGTTGGAGAACGAAAACCAGCTGGGGGAGATCACGGCGCTTTGCCTGATGGTCCCCCTCCAGCTCTTTCTGGCCGGAGACCGGCGCTGGAAGAGAGGCGCGGGACTGCTGATCTGCGTGTTGCTCTCCTTCGGCCTCGTCACCTCCATTTCGCGGGGTGCCGTTTTAGCGGTCCTTGCCGGGCTCGGCTACGTGGCCCTGCGCGCCAGTCATCACCGAAGGCGACTGCTGGTCTTCGCAGTCCTCGTCGCCGCAGCCTTTCCGTTCCTTCCGGAGGCGTTTTTCGCCCGCTTCAGAAACCTTAATCAGGAGATGCGGGGGACTGTCGCCCTCTCGCGACGCGTGGGTCTGACCGAACGAGGGTACTTCAACAAGGCCGGGATTAGAATTTGGAAGGCGCATCCCATCCTCGGCGTCGGGCTGGGGAACTACGGCTTCTATTACATCCTTCCCGAATTCAACCCGGGGCGGCGGGGAAGCACGAAACTACCTCCCCACAACCTCTATGTCCAAGCGCTGGCGGAGACGGGGATCGTCGGCTTCCTTGTCCTTTGCTGGTGGATTTTCCTGGCGGGATTGAACTACTGGAATGCACAGAGGAACTGGGAGGGAAGCCGCATGGATCTGGCCTATATTCGGGCCTGCGAGGCCCTGACCATCGTGGCCCTGGTGATGTATTTTTCTGGGGGAGCTATCATGTACACGAACTTCGCTATGGTGCTGACGCTGAGCTATGTCTGCAGGCGCTGCGCCGGGAGGGTTCAGGCCGCTGCCGCCCTTCCCGGACCTGCCCCGGGAACGGTGGTCCCCGCGTGATCGAGTTTCCGGCTCTGGGCAAGATCGAGAAAGGCGCCTGGAACAGCCGAATGGCGCCAGCGCCACTTTCGAAAGTCCACTCGTTCACCGCCGGGATGCTTTCCCGTGTGGGTGGAGTCCTTTTTCCGAGCCCGGGGGACTCGCTCGGGACAGCGGTACCGGGGCCCACCCGATGAGTTTTCAGATCCTGCTCTATCACGGCCTCTACCGCGAGAGAGAGGAGATTCGTGGGAAGCCCGCTCGTGAGTACGTGTCAGAGCGAGATTTTAGGGGGCAAGTACGTTGGCTGAGAGAGAACGGGTATTCGTTGCTGACGCTGGGGGAATGCCTGAGCCGTTCGGAGCGCGGAGAGCTTCCACGCCGGACCGTCTGCCTGAGCTTCGACGACGGGAAGCGGAGCGATCTGGAGCTGGCGGCTCCCGTCCTCGCGGAGGAAGGTGTCCGGGGAACGTTCTTTGTCATTCCCGGCTGGTTGGGAAATCCAAACATCATGGTACCTGAGGAAGTCAGGCGGCTCGCCGGGATGGGGATGGAGATCGGCTCCCATTCCATGACTCACCCCTTCATGAGCACGCTGAGTCAGGCCGAAATGGATCGGGAGGCTGCGGACTCAAAGCGGTTTCTCGAGAACCTCGTCGGCACCTCGGTGGAAAACTTCTCCTATCCCTTCGGAGATGTGGACCGGCGCTCCCGTGACGCCGTGGTCCGGGCTGGTTACCGCACGGCCTGTGGGACGCGCCGAGGGGCCAACACTCCGCCCTGGGACTGGCTCCTGCTGAGACGATGGGGGATGCACGAGACCACGGGACTAGAGGGCCTGCGCCGGATTCTCGATCGGGGAACACCCACCCTGCTGGAGCGTGGCGCCGACTGGGTCAAGCGCAGCGTAGGGACCGATCGCTACGTTCGCTGGAGGGAGCGGATCCTGCGGCGCGCAGGGGAGTGAACCGTGCTCCGGATGGCAGCCTGCTCGTTCCACCGGAACGCCGTCGCGCTGCTGGCTCACGTCGATCTCGACTTTCCCATGCTCCTGACTTTCCCGTGAGAGCCGGTGAAAGACGATGAGTTTCTCGGATCTGGTTTTTTGGAGTTGCGCAACACTGACGCTGTACACCTACGTCGGCTATCCGCTCCTTCTCGCCGCATCGACCGCAGGGCGGTACCGGAAAGGCGACGGCGAGTCCGTAGACCCGGGTTGGGAATCGCCTCCTGTCTCCATGATCATTCCCGCCTACAACGAGGAACAGGTCATCGCCCGGAAGATTCAGAACAGCCTCGAACTGGACTATCCAGCGGCGAAGCTGGAGATCGTCGTGGTCTCCGACGGGTCCATCGATGCGACCGAGAAGATGGCGCGGGAAGCCGCCGGCCAGCGGGTCCGGTTGGTGTTTCGTGCGGACCATCAAGGAAAAACCGCCTGCATCAACGCCGTGCTTCCGGGGCTTTCCGGAGAGATTGTCGTGTTCACCGATGCCAACGCCCTGTTCTTTCCTGACGCCATGCGCCGGCTGGCCGCGCCGTTTTGCGATTCCAGCATCGGATGCGTCATGGGTGAACTCCAGTACCGACGTGAGGACTCACTGAATTCCTCGCTCGGGGAAGGCTTGTACTGGAGATACGAGAATTTCATCAAGGAGCGGGAGAGCCGCCTGGGCTCCACCATCGTGGGGAACGGCGCCATTTATGCGATGCGCCGAAGTCTCTGCCGCTCGTTGCCGCTCCAGGTCGAAGCCGACGTGGCCAACCCTCTGCTGGCCCTCCGCGCCGGATCCCGGGTCGTCTTCGAGCGCCGAGCGCGCTGCTGGGAGCGGGCCGCAGGGACCGTGCGGGAGGAGTTCGGCCGCAAGACCCGCATCATCACCAACCAGATCGTCACCTATCTTTGCGGCTCGCGGGATTGGGCCCCGCTCTCGGTCGGAGCAGCATTTCAAATCACCTCCCACAAGGTGCTACGCTGGCTTGTGCCGCTGTTCCTGGTGGGGATGTTCCTCGCCAGCGCCGTCGAGGCGGAAGCGTCAGCGACCTTTCGATGGCTTCTGGCCTTCCAAGGAGCGTTCTACCTCCTGGCGGTGGGGGGCTGGCTCTGGGAGAGCCTGGGGGGCCAGGTGCCCCGGTTGCTCTTTGTTGCGTACTATTATTGCGCAGTGAACGCCGCCTCTCTGAAGGGGATCCTGGACTTTCTGCTGGGGAAGCGCTATGTGGTGTGGGAGAAAGCTGCCAGCACGCGATAACCCCGACCCCGAAGCCAAAGCTGAAGCCTTGCGAGAGGGAAAACAGACATGCGAGTTCTGATCACGGGAGGCGCAGGATTCATTGGATCCCATCTCGCCGAGGCCTATCTGGGACGTGGCGACGAAGTTTGGGTCCTGGACGATTTATCCACGGGTGGCATTC
>QHVQ01000010.1:64680-68477 GCA_003222305.1 Acidobacteriota bacterium
ACACGGTCATGAATGTACCGGTGCTGGCGGAGTGCATTGACCGGTGCGATGTCGTCATTCACCTCGCCGCAGCGGTGGGAGTCCGACTCATCGTCGAAAGCCCGGTGAATACCATCGAGACTAACATCAAGGGGACGGAAAACGTCCTGATGCTGGCCAATAAGAAAAAGAAGAAAGTCTTCATCGCCTCCACTTCGGAGGTATACGGCAAGAGCACGCACGTACCCTTTCGGGAGGACGACGATCTCGTACTGGGTCCCACCCACAAGGGACGCTGGAGCTATGCCTGCTCCAAGGCCATCGACGAGTTTCTGGCCATCGCCTACTGGAAGGAGAAGCACCTTCCGGTGATCATCGCCCGGCTGTTCAACACGGTGGGACCCCGGCAGACGGGACGCTACGGGATGGTGATTCCCAGCTTTGTCCGCCAGGCGCTGAGCGGAAGACCCATCACGGTTTTCGGGGACGGCACCCAATCCAGGAGCTTCACCTATGTCACCGATGTGGTTAGCGCCATCATGCGACTCGTGGACTCCGAGAGTGCCGTGGGTCAGGTCTTTAACATTGGAAACGGCAAAGAGATCACCATCTTGGAGCTGGCGAAACGGGTGAAGGAGCTTGCCGGGAGCTCATCGGAAATCGTCACGATTCCCTACGATCAGGCTTACGAGGAGGGTTTCGAGGACATGCCGAGGCGGGCCCCCGACATCTCCAAGATCCGGGAGGCCATCGGTTACGAGCCGACGCTCGGGATTCGCGCCATCCTGGAAAAAGTCATTGAATACGAGCGGAAGCGCGGTATATTGGAGACCAATAACAGCGAGATAGGCCATTTGCGCTGAGAGGGGGATCGAGCAGCCGCGGCCACTGTGGG
The DNA here is from genome assembly GCA_003222305.1 of Acidobacteriota bacterium. Lineage (GTDB taxonomy): Bacteria > Acidobacteriota > Polarisedimenticolia > Gp22-AA2 > AA152 > AA152. The sequence goes on from QHVQ01000010.1 coordinate 65,555, forward strand.
GGGGCCGGGCACTCGTCTTATGGTTTCCATCGGGGCCCTGCTGCTTGCGTTCGCGCTCTCCGTCGCCGCAACGCCATTGGTGATCCGGCTGGCCGCACGCCGCGGCTTCGTGTCCAAACCGAAGGCGGACAGGTGGAATCTACGGACCACCCCGCTGATGGGCGGGATTGCCCTCTACCTGGGCGTTATTCTCTCCGTCCTTTTCTTCGCGGATTTGAGTCAGGAGGTAATCGGCGTTCTCCTCGGGGGGACCGTCATCTTTGCGCTCGGTATCATTGACGATGTCCTGCAGATCAAGCCCTCCAGCAAGTTCCTCGGGGAAATTCTGGCCGCCTGTGTGGTGATCTATGCCGGGCTCAAGTTCGACCTGATCCCCAACCCTTTCCTAAACCTGTTCCTGACTCTCCTCTGGGTGGTGGGAATCACCAACGCCTTCAATCTGCTCGACAACATGGACGGACTGTGCGCCGGGGTAGCTGCGATCTCTTCCCTGACCACATTCATTTTCTCTCTCATCCAGGGGCTTCCCGAGATTTCCGTCCTTTCCCTGGCGGTGCTGGGAGCTACCCTGGGATTCTTGATTTTCAATTTCAATCCCGCCCGAATCTTTATGGGAGACAGCGGAAGCCTGTTTTTGGGGTTCACCCTGGCCTGCACCACGATCCTTGGTACCTGGGAGCAGGCTTCCAACCTTTTCGGCATTCTCGCCATCCCCGCCTTGGCGCTCGGGGTTCCCATCTTCGACACGTTTCTGGTGACCGTTTCCCGAATCCTATCCAGGAGGCCCGTCTCCTTGGGGGGACGGGATCACACCTTCCACCGTCTGGTCGCCTTGGGAATGTCCGAGCGCAAAGCCGTCCTCAGTCTTTACGCTCTTTGTGCCGCCTTGGGATGCATCGCCATTTTCGGTATTCTGTTCAATCTGGTGGTCAGTGGCCTCATCACGATGGTCTCCATCATCGTCCTGGCGGTGTTCGGCCTGTACCTGGGGCAGGAGAAAGTATATCGCTACGGGCTGGAGCCAAAGGGGGTCGGAGCGGGGAAGGCCGGCCTGTACAGCAGCTTCATCCGGCATAAGATGCGCATCCTCGAAGTGGCCATCGACACGTGTCTCATTTCCCTGGCTTTCGTAGCTTCTTATGTGCTGCGCTTTGACGGTTCGATCCCGCCCGATTTTTACGGTCAGATAGCGGCCACGCTTCCGGCCTTGATCGCCGTCAAGCTGGCTCTATTCTATTACTTCGGTCTCTACCGGATTCTCTGGTCCTACATGGACATGCACGATTTGGTGACCATCTTCAAGGCGGTGGCCTCTGGAACGGTTGTAACCGTGCTGGCCCTGGTAGGACTGACGCATTTCGACGGCTATTCGCGGGTGGTATTTGTTCTGGACGCCTTTCTGCTCTTGGTTTTGGTCACCGGAAGCCGGATGCTCTTCCGATTCTTTCGGGAGTATTTTGCCGGGTTGCCCCGCCGCGGCCGGAGACTGCTGATCGTAGGGGCCGGGGACGCCGGGGAGATGATCCTTCGGGAGATTCGCAACAATCCTGAGCTTCCGTATCAGCCCGTGGGTTTCATCGACGACGACTTGGCCAAGGGAGGAAAGCGCATTCACGGCCTGCCGGTTTTCGGCGGAAGAGAGGCCATCCCGGGTATCGCTCGCAAGGAGAAGGTGGACGAAATCCTCATCGCTATCCCCTCGCTCTCGGAGCCGGAGCGTCACCATATCGTGGCTCTGTGCGAGGAAGCGGGAAAGCGCTACCGTGTGATGCAGAGCCTCGCTAAGTCGGTCCTGGGCTAAAGAGGGGCGGCAGACCGCTTCGGGTATGCTGCCTGAAGGCGTCAAAACCCTGTCGTTCAACGACTTCCGCTCTCTCCCTCCTTGACATGGCCCCGGGCCCACCGTAGAATTAGGGCTCATCAGTTTGCGGGAGAAGGTCATCTGAACGCAAGGTCCGCGCTCCGGGTGTGCCTTTGCCGGCTGATGGGATCAGGGATGATACTCGCGGCGGTTGCGCCCGAGGTGTGGGGGCAGGAGAGACTCCTGCCCATCCGGCTGGGTCGGGTGCTCTTTTACCCGTCTGTGACACTCTCCAGCTTTTGGGACGACAATGTGGAGAACGTGAACGAAGAGGAACCCCTGAACGGCCCCATCAGTAGTCAAGTCCTAGGAATTCAGCCCGCCCTACGATTCGAGCTTTTGTTGCGGAAGAGCTCTGCGAAGCTGACGTATAAGGGGGACTTTCGGGATTATTCAGCGCAGGCTCTAAAGGACCTGGGGGGAGCGAGCCATTTCCTGCACCTGGATTGCCACTTCGAGGCGGCATCACGCTTGCGCGTCGACGTGGCCGAGCATTACGTGGACGCCATTGCAGCGCTGCTGAACGCCGGGGTGGGAGGTGAGTTCCGCTACGGAACCCAGGCGCTGAAGTCCAACGAAACGCACCTCGTCCTCGGATGGGATGTGGGGCCGATCCAGTCGGTGGAAGTCGGAGGAATCCGTAACAATACCCAATTTGGAGCAGGCCCGACGGCGTCGTTTTTTTCCAACTACAGCTCGGACTCAGTTTTTTTACATTACGTTTTTTCCAATGGTCCCCAGAGCCAGCTCTATGCGTCCCTGGATTTCCAGAGCGTCAACCAGACCCGGCTGGGTCAGGCCAACCTGCCGAATCAGTACCAGACCCGCTCCCTGGGGGCGGGATATCGCCGGGCCAGCTCTCGCGACCTGACCAATGAGATTCGGGTGGAGTACTCAACCGCCAATTTCAAGGAAGGACTGGGCACACCTTTCCGCGGGGTCACCCTGGAAGCGGACATGTCCTTGCGACCCACCGCGACCAACCAGTTTCAGGTCCGGCTTCGCCGGGCCCCGCTGGTGTCGTTCTTCAACTCGAGCGCCTATTTCGTCAACGAGATGGTG
>QHVQ01000071.1:0-7081 GCA_003222305.1 Acidobacteriota bacterium
GACTGCTTCCTGACCGTTCGAGGCCTCGCCGCAGACTTCCCATTCCGGATGTGCCTCCAGCATTGCGCGCAGGCCTCGCCGCACCAGCGCATGATCGTCCGTGATCAGGATGCGCGTTCCCACAAGCGATTCCCATCCCCTGGGGCGATGTCAGACCAACTCCCTATTATCTGTAAAGGTGCAGCATTCCCGTGGCGAGAGCCGTACAGGGAATTACGTAGGGCTCCCTCGAAACTTCCCGTACTTGGGCGCTGCCCAAAGGCCGAATGACGCCGACGGCTGCACTACACGACCCCTTGAATCCCAAGCCCTGCTGGAAGAGAATGCCTCGACTCGGATTGTAAGCAAACCTAAAGCCGAGATATCTAAGCTGACCACCCTTTCGGCAGCGGAAGGGAATGGAGCACCGCCTCCGGACTTGGCATTGCACCTTGAACCGTCTAAGCGCGGAGCCCTTGGGATGAGAATCTGGCGGAGATCTGTGGAGAACTGGATCGGTAGTAGAGGCGTGCATTTTCTGGCCCTCCTTCTCCTCGCCCCGACGCTCTCGTTGGCCCAGTATCCCCCCATCGGGATCATCGACTTTTACGGCCTGCGGAAGGTTTCTGCGGAGGAAGTCGGCAATCTCTTGGGCATCCAGAAGGGTGATGCCTTTCCGTCCTCCAAGCAGGCCGATTTGGAAAGGCGTCTCGCAGGGATTCCAGGGGTTGTCAAGGCACACCTGGAGCTGGTCTGCTGCGAGGCGGACAAAGCCATCCTGTACGTCGGAATCCAGGAAACTGGTGCCCTCCGACTCCTCTTCCGCAAGCCCCCAAAATCCCATCTCGCTCTTCCCCAGGGGATTGTAAAAACCTACCGGCAATTTGAGAATGCTCTTCAGGAGGCGGTCCTCAAGGGTGATGCCGCAGACGACATCTCGCAGGGACACTCTCTCATGGCGAACCCTGCTGCCCGTGCATTGCAGGAGCGGTTTGTGGTTTATGCCGGGCAGTACCGGCAAGACTTGCACCGGGTGTTGCGCCATTCGGCCGATGCGGAGCAACGCGCCGTCGCCGCTTGGGTGATCGGCTACACTCCCAAGAAGACCGCAGCGGTGGACGACCTGGAGTACGCCATTCGCGACTCCGACGATGGAGTGAGGAACAACGCGATGCGCGCGCTCTGGGCCATCGCCTCCTTTGCGAAGCGCCGCCCCGAGCTCGGAATCCGAATTCCTCCGGCCCCATTCATCGGATTGTTGAACTCGATCGTCTGGAGCGACCGCAACAAAGCCATGGCGGTCCTTGACCCTCTCACGTGGGATCGTGACGCCCAGGCCCTGCGCGAGCTTCGCGACGGGGCCCTTCTATCGCTGGCCGAGATGGCCCGCTGGAAGAGTATGGGCCATGCCATGGCGGCCTATGTTCTGCTAGGGCGTGTAGGTGGCTTGTCGGAGCAGGAGATAGCTGAATCGTGGAGCCGGGGGGAGAGGGAGCGCGTGATCAAAGGAATCCTTGGGAGCCAGCAAACCAAAGAGTAATTCGTGGAACCCGGGAAGGCAAGTCGGGGAATCGGGGCCGAACTGCCGTTCCGTATCCCCGTCAGATCGAGGCCGAAGTCGAGATTGGCGGCTGATCCACCGCTGCCGCTCGTGTCCAGGAGGAGGCTGTCGCCATGCCCATGCTCACCCCAGTTCCTCTCGATTCGATCCGCACGGCCCGCGAGCGCATCGCCGGTACGGTAGTGCGAACACCGCTGCTGCGTCTCAACGTCTCCGACACGCCCGCCCAGATCTTCCTCAAGTTGGAGAACCTACAGCCGATCGGCTCCTTCAAGCTGCGCGGCGCGGGCAATCTCATTCTGCAGACCGACCGCGCGCAGTTGACGCAGGGTGTCTGGACCGCCAGCGCGGGCAACATGGCGCAGGGCGTGGCCTGGTGCGCGCGGCATCTTGGGCTGCAATGCACAGTGGTCGTGCCGGAGACCGCACCTGCGACGAAACGGGCGGCCATCGAGCGGTTGGGCGCTCAGATTGTCCGCGTTTCCTTCGCGCAGTGGATGGAGGTGTTCCAGACCCGCCGCTACGAAGGCATGGAGGGCCTCTTCGTCCATGCGTTCAGCGACCCGGCGGTCATGGCCGGCAACGGGACGATCGGCCTGGAGATCCTGGAAGACCTTCCCGACGTAGATGCGGTCGTCATTCCCTACGGCGGGGGAGGCCTGAGTTGCGGCATCGCCTCGGCCCTGCGCGCCTTGAAGCCCGGCGTCCAGGTGTATGCCGCAGAAGTCGAGACGGCGGCTCCTCTCGCAGCCTCCTGGACTGCCGGGGAGCCTGTCGAGGTTCCCTACACGCCGAGCTTTGTGGATGGCATCGGGGCGCCGCGCGTCTTTCCAGAGATGTGGGCGTTGGCGCGGCAACTGCTGGACGGTTCGTTGGTCGCCTCGCTGCCTGAGGTTGCGGCCGCCATCGGTCTGCTGGCCGAGCGCAACCGCGTGATCGCGGAAGGAGCCGGAGCCACCCCGGTCGCCGCCGCACTCGCGGGCCGAGCGGGTCAGGGGAAAGTCGTCTGTGTCGTCTCCGGCGGGAATATTGACGCGGGCAAGCTCGTCCAAATCCTGCACGACGAAGTGCCATAGTCGGGGATGGGGGTTACGAGCCGCACGAGAGAAATGCGGCGAGGCAAGAAGGCCGGCACCCCGGAAGTGGGGCGCCGGCCTTCTTCCCGAATCGCACGTGCTGGGAACGAGGGGTTAGGACTGATCCGCGCCCTTCTCGCCTGCCTTCGGCAGAGAGCACTTGAAACCGGCCTTCTCCACCGCCTTGACCAGTATTTCGGGTGTGGTCTTCCCCTTTTCGTAGGTCACAGTCGCCTCGTTCTTCTCGAGGCTTACCTCGGCCTTGGTGACCCCGGAAACGCCTTCTAGCGCGGCCTTTACCTTGCCCGTGCAGTCGGCGCAGGTCATCCCGCGGACGCTGAGCTTCACATCGAGCGCGGTGGTGGTCTCATTGCCTGCCATGACGATCCCTACCGTCAGGGCAGCCAGGGCCAAACAGGCAATCAGGAACGATTTACGAACCATTGAATCCTCCTTTCAGAGTTGAAAAGCCAAATGATTTTACCAGAGGCATCGGCCTCCGGCGAACAGAATCCGCACAATGGTAATCGGCATTTCCCGAGATCGAACCCGTGTCCCTCCCGAAGAATGGATCCGGGCCGATGATCACCCCACCTCGTTCCCTCGAGCTCAGCTGCCGGATGAGAGTGGGGGGAGGTCCGAGTGTAGGAGAAGTGGGAAATGAGAACTTCTAGGCCGCGCTTGAGCGTGACGACTGGAAGGTGCCGCCGACGCGGTCCTCCGGGCCTATCGGCGCGCGCCATCCCTCCCCGATGCCGCCGTGGCTGCCCTGCCGGGACGATGTGGTAGACTCGGCATGCATGCTACAGCCTGGGGGCTTCTCGCCGCGGTGACCATCGTCGCCGGCATCTACTTCGGCAGCCGCGGCCTGAAGGATTTCGATCCGGCTCTCGTCTCGTACACGGGTGCCACCACCTTCGCCGCGTTCGGCCTGGGCTACCGTTACAGCATGTGGCTGCGCCGGCCGGCCACCCGCCTCGCGGTCCGATCGGAGGAGTCATGGATCTCGATGGAGCGTGCACCCACATCAACGCGCTAGGGGCGGTCACTCGTCCCAAGAAACTTGAGTGCGAGGACTGCATCAAGATCGGCGCCGACTGGGTGCATCTGCGCACTTGCCAAACCTGCGGCGGAACACGATGCTGCGACTCGTCGCCGAATCGGCACGCAAGCCGCCACGCGAAGAGTTCCGGTCACCCCGTAGTCTCCTCCGCGGAGCCCGGTGAGCGCTGGCTCTACTGCTATCCGGACGACAACGCCGCGGAGTACTGAAGAGAGGTTTCCGTCATGGCTATTGAAGAGGATGGATCGGGGTCGGCCGCGAGCGAGAGGCTCGACGGCGCGAGTCCTGGGCAGATCTTCCCGACGCTTGACGCCGCGCAAATCGCGCGGATCGCCTCGCTCGCCAAGGAGCGAACCTTCGCCGACGGCGAGAGTCTATGGGAACAGGGCGACCGCGAGCGTCCGCTCTATATCGTTCTCGAAGGGGGGGTGGCGATCCTTTCGGGAAAGGATCAGCTTGTGACCATTCACGAGCCGGGCGGATTCACCGGCGACGTCGATCTTCTGTCAGGCCGCCAGGTCGTCGTCAGGGCGCGGGCCCGGGGCGCGACGCGTGTACTCGAGTTGCCGTCGACCCGCGTGCGCGCGATCATTCAGACGGACGCGAATCTGAGCGAAATTCTGCTGCGGGCGTTCATCCTGAGGCGCCTCGCGCTCGTCGAGAGGGGGTACGGAAACGTCGTGGTCATCGGCTCGCGCCACTCCGCGGGGACGCTGGCGATTCAAGAATTCCTGACTCGCAACAGCCAGCCTTACGCTTATCTCGACGTTGACCGCGACGTTGACGTCCAAGCGACCCTCGACAGCTTTGGCGTGGGCGTCGACGATGTACCCGTGGTCATCTGTCGGGGTGAGCGCGTTCTCAAGAAGCCGGCGATCGAGGACGTCGCCGATTGCCTCGGTCTGAATCGGCTGAACCAAGAGGCCGTGCGGGATCTCGTCGTCATCGGAGCCGGGCCCGCGGGCCTCGCGGCCGCCGTGTACGCGGCCTCCGAAGGTCTCGACGTGCTCGTCGTCGAGTCGAACGCTCCGGGCGGGCAGGCGGGCTCCAGCTCGCGGATCGAGAATTACCTCGGCTTTCCCACCGGGATCTCGGGGCAGCTCCTCGCCAGCAGCGCGCTCGTCCAGGCGGAGAAGTTTGGCGCGGAAATCGCCGTTGCGCGAACGGCGGCTCGACTCTCCTGCAGGCGGCGGCCGTACCTCGTCGAGTTCGCGGGGGACGTCAGCGTGCAGGCGCGCACCGTCATCATCGCGACGGGAGTTCAGTACCGAAAGCCCGCCCTGCGGGACCTCGATCGCTTCGAAGGCTTAGGCATCTACTACGGAGCGACGCAGGTGGAGGCCAACCTCTGCCAGGACGAGGAAGTCATCGTCGTGGGAGGGGGAAACTCCGCGGGCCAGGCGGCGGTATTTCTGGCGAGCCGAGGCTGCCAGGTGAACATGCTGGTGCGGCGCGCGGGCCTGGCGGAGAGCATGTCGCGCTATCTCGTCCGGCGCATCGAGGAGACGACCAATATCACGCTCCGCACGCGCTCACAGATTGAAGGGCTCGAGGGAGATGGCCGGCTCGAGCGCGTGACCTGGAGCGACGCCGGAAGGGGCACGCGCACGTCGGCCGACATCCGACATGTTTTTCTGATGACGGGTGCCAACCCGAACACCGGCTGGTTGCAGAACTGCATCGCGATGGACGAGAAGGCCTTCGTTCGGACGGGCCCGGACATGAGCCCCGAGGACCTCGCCGCGGCAGGGTGGCCGCTGGCGCGCCGGCCACTCCTGTTCGAGACGAGCCGGCCGGGGATCTTCGCAGTCGGCGACGTGCGCGCGAACAGCGTCAAGCGGGTCGCGGCAGCGGTCGGGGAGGGTTCGGTATGCGTCCAGCTCGTGCACAAGGTGCTCGCGGAGTAACGCGGCGGGGGAATCGGTGCCCACTCGCCAGCGACTAACCATGATGACTTTCTCTCGTCCGACCCGCCGACTTGTTTTGTCGCGGCGCCTCGCCGAAGCGAGGGCCATCACAGACGCCATGTGGGCCCTGCTCCGGCCCGGCGCGATTATACAGCGGCCGATTCCAGAACGTCATCGGCTCATCTTCTATCTCGGACACCTCGAAGCCTTCGACTGGAACATGATGTGCCGCCGGGGGCTTTCGGTGCGGTCATTCCACCCTTCGTTCGATCGGCTCTTCGAATTCGGCATCGACCCCGAACCCGGCTGTCTGCCCCAGGACGCCCCGGAGGACTGGCCCGAGGAAGAGGAGGTGCGACGCTACAACGCGCGGGCACGCGCGGCGATCGATGGGCTCCTCGAAGAGGTGCCGGCGCCGATCGTCGAGGCGTCGCTGGAGCATCGGTTGATGCACATGGAGACGCTCGCCTATGCGTTCCACAACCTGCCGTTCGCTGCGAAGATCCCGGTGGCCGTGCCACATTCGGTGCCGACTCGGGAGACCAGGGACGCGCTGATCGACATTCCCGCCGGCGAAGCGGTCCTCGGGAAGGAGCGTGACGGCACCTTCGGCTGGGACAACGAATTCGCACGCCACTCCGTTCACGTCGCGGCCTTTCGTATCTCCAAGTTCAAAGTGACCAACGGCGCCTATTTGCGTTTCGTCCAGGAGGGCGGCGCCGTCCCTCATTTCTGGATGAAGCGTGCGGGAGCCTGGTGTTATCGAGGCATGTTCGAGGCGGCTCCCCTATGCTTGAATGCCCCCGTTTACGTGACGCAGGCTCTGGCCGCGGCCTTCGCCGCGTGGTCGGGAAAGGCGCTCCCGACCGAGCCGCAGCTCAGTCGGGCTTCCCAAGGCGTCGTGACCGGCACCGGCCGGAGCGACGTCGGGCTTGCGGGGTGGGAACCCGTTCCCGTCGATGCCTACCCCTCGGCCGACAGCGACTGGGGAGTCTCGCAGCTGGTCGGCAACGGGTGGGAATGGACTTCCACGCCGTTCGCTCCGTTTCCGGGCTTCGAGACTCTCCCGTTCTACCCTGGGTACTCGGTGAACTTCTTCGATGGCCGGCACTTTGTGCTCAAGGGTGGCTCATGTCGAACCGCGGCCTGTCTCCTCCGGCCCAGCTTCCGTAACTGGTACAGACCTGACTACCCGTACGTCTACGCGGCATTTCGACTCGTCGAGCCCGCTCCGTGAATCTCGAGTTCGCGCGCGATGTCTGTTCCGGTCTGTCGCGACCGCAGAAGGAGCTGGATTCGAAATACCTCTACGACGATCTGGGCAGCGCGCTGTTCGAATGCATCACGCTCCTGCCCGAATACGGCTTGACCCGAGCGGATAATCGGCTGCTCGCCGCGCTCGCTCGCGAACTGCCGGAATCGCTGGCATCGGCTTCGAAGGCAGTCGGACCGTCCCTGATCGTGGCCGATATGGGCAGTGGCGGCGGCAGAAAGG
>QHVQ01000071.1:7093-13400 GCA_003222305.1 Acidobacteriota bacterium
GTCCACTACTATCCCATCGACCTATCCTCGGCCGCGCTGGAGCGCTGCGCGTTGGACCTAGCCGGCTTGGCGCGGGTCACGCCGATGGGCCTCTCATACCTCGATGGAATCCGCGAGGTCACGTCGCGACGTGGGCCCGGTGAGCGGTTGTTGGTGCTGTTCGCCGGAAGCAACATTGGCAATTTCGTCCGGTCTGCCCGCGAGGAGTTCATCGCGGAGCTGCGCGTCTTGCTCCGGGCCGGCGACGCGTTGCTGCTGGGATGCGATCTGGTCAAGCCGCTCGAGACGATGCTCGTGGCCTACGACGATCCGGCGGGAGTGACCGCCGCCTTCAACCTGAACATGCTCGGTCGCATCAATCGCGAGCTCGGTGCGGATTTCGAGCTAAGGAGCTTCCGGCACGAAGCGCGCTACGACGGCGATCGGGAGTGCATCGAGATGCATCTACGGTCGCTGCGGCACCAGATCGTCACGCTGCGAGACGTCGATCGACGGTTTGTGTTCGAGGAGGGCCAGACCGTGCGCACCGAGTCATCGCACAAGTTCCGGCACGAAGTGATTCCAGAGATGGCGAGGCGAGTCGGATTTCGCTTCGAGAGGCAGTGGATCGATGAGGAGTGGCCGTTCTCCGAGAGCCTCTGGACGGCCGTCTGAGCGAGAGGGCCCCGAGAGCCGGGATATGGCGATCCAACTCCGGTCGCAAGGCCCTCACCTTGGAGCGCGCCTCCTGTACGGGATCCGCCCAGGCCAGACGCCCTTCCACGGTGAGACCGTCTCCGACACCATCGCCGGAGTCCTGGGCTGGGAGCCGGACTGGGAGCCGAACAGCGGGTCACCGAGCTGCAACCCTTCCTGACATCGCGCCTTGTGTGCCCAGAATCGACCAGCGCATTCGGCAGGAATACCTCACCCTTGCGGCCACTTTGGCGATTTCGGGACGAAATCGCGGGCGCCTCCTCGGAGTCCCATCATCTGTATAGACATCCCCAACGGTAAGCCCAACATTCTCTGCCAATCGTAGCCCGGTGCCGAGAACAAGCGAGTAGTTCAGGTCGTCGTGGGGGTTCCGTGGCGCGAAGGATTACCTCCTGTTCGCAGTGAGTCAGGGTTGGCGGGGAAAGTTGCGGCATCGAGGCCTCCGCGCTGCAATGGCATGGTGCCGCTTGTTGGGGAGAGGTCTTTGTGGTTTCTATGCCGTACCGGGCATTGGATTGCGCTCCTTCCTGGAAAGTCCGAGGGGTAGACAGCGACGCTCCCCGAGAGCTATGCTCCGGGGCTTATCAAGAGGTGGATCCGCCAGTTTCGGAGGTCCCGCCGCAGGCGCAAGCCGCGAGAGGGGCAGGGAATTGTGGCTGGAAAGGGAGGCATCATGGCGGGACGAAAGCCATCGTATGGGATCCTCGCTGGCTGGGGTTCGATTGTACTCGCGGCATTGCTTGTGGCGCGCCACGCCGAGGCCGCCCGAACCCAGAAACCGGTCCTGCACGCCCACAAGTGGATCGCCATCACCGGAAAGCCGCTGGCGGCAACGGCGGGAGCACGAATGTTCGAGCGCGGCGGCAACGCGGTGGACGCGGCTTGCGCCATGCTCGCCGCTACCTGCACGATGTGGGACACGCTCAGCTGGGGTGGGGAGACCCAGGCCCTGGTCTGGAACCCCAAGACCGGCAAAGTCGTCGGGGTGAACGCGCTGGGGGTGGCACCCACCGGGGCGACCGCCGAATTCTTTCAATCCAAGGGGATGCGCTATCCGCCGGAGTACGGACCTTTGGCAGCGGTGACCCCGGGGACACCCGGCGGACTCATGCTGATGCTGGCGGAGTGGGGCACGCTGTCCCTCCAGGACGTTCTCGTTCCTGCCATCGAGCTGGCCGATGGTTACCCCATCGAAGAAGAGCTGGTCCGCACCATCGCGCGGGAGAAGCAGCGGCTGCTCGGCTGGCCGTCTTCAAAGGCGGTTCTGCTGCCACACAACGGCGAGCCGCCCGAGCCGGGGGAGATCTTCCGGCAGCCTGATCTGGCCCGCACGCTCCGGCGGCTGGTGGATGCCGAGCGCGTCGCGTTCGCTGCCGGGAAGACCCGCAAGGAGGCGATCCTGGCCGCTTACGACCTGTTCTATCGCGGGGAACTGGCCAAGGAGCTGGTCTCCGCCGCACGCGGTGAGGGGGCGCTTTTCACCACCGAGGATCTCGCCCGCTGGCAGGTGAGATTCGAAGAGCCGGTCTCGGCTGCCTACCATGGCATCCAGGTCTACAAGCTCACGACGTGGACGCAGGGGCCGGCGCTGCTGGAATCGCTCAATCTGCTGGAAAATGCCGACCTTCGCGCCATGGGTTACAACAGCGCGCGTTACGTGCACGCGGTGACCCAGGCGATGCAGATGGCTTTCGCCGATCGGGACTTCTATTACGGCGATCCCGCCTACCCGCCCGACGAGCCGGTGAAGGGGCTCCTTTCGAAGAAGTACGCGAAGAAGCGCTACGCAGAAATCGACTGGGGTCACGATCCGAAAAAGACGAACCCCGGCGATCCCTACCCCTTTCAGGGTGGGACGAACCCCTACCGCGAGCTTCTGAAGGCCTGGCCGCCGGAGGCACCGGAGAAAACGCCTCCACCGCCCCGCGCGACCGGCCCCGCCCCGGCGGCCCTGCCTTCGATGACGTCCGACGAGGCTTTCCGCGCCGGCACGACGTCGGTGATTGCCGCCGACGCCGCGGGGTGGGTGGTCTCCATGACCCCCTCGGGCGGTTGGGTGCCGGCGGTCGTCGCCGGCAAGACCGGCATCGGATTGTCCCAAAGGATGCAGAGCTTCGTCGTGGACCGGCGCGAGAATCCGTTCAACGTCGTCGAACCAGGCAAGCGACCGCGAGTGACTCTGACGCCCACGATGGCGGTCAAAGATGGCAAGCCCTACATGGCGTTTGCCGTGCAGGGCGGCGACACCCAGGATCAAAACCTCTTGCAGTTCTTTCTGGACGTGGTCGAGTTCGGCTTCGATGCCCAGGAGGCGGCCGAGGCCGCGAATTTTACCACCTATCAGATGCACAGCTCGTTTGGCGAGCACGAGATTCGCACCGGACGTCTCACCCTGGATATCCGCACGCCCGAATGGGTGCGCGACGACCTGCGGGCGATGGGATATATGCTGGATTTCGCCGAGCGCAACTCGGGACCAATTAACGCGGTCGTCTTCGATCGCGCCCATGGCACCCTGTGGGGCGGGTCCTCCAATCAGGGAGAGGACTACGGCATCGGCTGGTAGGTCGGGATCCCCCGTCATGACATCCAGGTCTCGGGGGACTGGGCATCCGAGTGGGGCGAGACCCATCAGATGGTCAACTTCCCGGACGGCAAGCCACCCATTGAAGTTCGCGGGAAAATTCTGCTGGTGCCGCGCCGGGGAAAGGCCCGTGAGTGGAAGATCAAGCAGGAAATATGGAACCCCGGACCGCAAGAGTGACCCCGAGCTGTTTCACTCTTCCCAGCCGGGGAGCTATCCCGGCGGTCGCGGAGGCAGCGCTACGCTTTTCGCGCGCTACGTCGTACAGGCCTTCCTTGAGGATCTCAAGAAGCTCGACGTGCCGACGCACATCCTGCATGGCAATGACGATCAGATCGTGCCTATCGGTGCCTCAGCCCTGCTCTCGCCCAAAGTCGTCAAGGGCGCCAGGCTGAAGGTCTATTCGGGCGCACCGCACGGCCTGTGCACGACCCACTTCTTCAAGGAGTAAGGAATTGGACGACACGGCCACGTGACAAGGAAAACAGGAGATCTGGAGGGCCGATCGAGCAACCCAGACCGCAAGAATCGCTGGACCAGTACAGGTAAGGAGGTTTCCGTGAAAACGAGGTCTGAGGATCGTAACGAGCGGAAGGGACTTGTGGGGGTGTGGGTATTATCGGTGATGGTCCTGTCGAGCATTCTCTTCGTGATCCTACCGGCGCGCCCTGTCGAGGGTGGGCGCCGCAAGGCGCCCCCGAAGCCCGCGGCCGATGCCGGGGTAACGGCTTTGCCCCTGCCCGGTGCCACCCCGGACGGCGTCATGCTCGATTACCTGGCCGTCGACCGCGCCCGACACCGCGTCTGGGTGCCGGCGGGCGGCACCGGAAACACGGTCGTGATTGACACGAAGACGCAGGAGATCCGTCGGGTGGAGAAGTTCCCGACCAAGGAGGTGGAGCGGAGAGGAACGAAGCGCATGGTCGGGCCAAGCTCAGCCACCATCGGAGACGGCGTGGTCTACGTTGGCAATCGTGGCGATTCGAGCGTGTGCGCTGTCGACGCGACGACGCTCGCGCGCGGCGGTTGTGTCACTCTCTCTGCCATGCCCGATGGCCTGGCCTTCGTCTCCAGCAGGAAGGAGGTTTGGGCCACGACGCCCCACGAGCAGACGATCACCGTTCTCGACGTCTCCACGCCCACTGCTCCGAAGCTTGCCGGCAGCATCAAATTGGATGGCGCGCCCGAGGGCTATGCGGTCGACGACGGTCGCGGGTCCTTCTATACGAACCTCGAGGACAAGGACCGGACGCTCCGGATCGACGTATCGACGCGCCAGGTGAACGCAACCTGGATGCCCACCTGTGGGGTGGATGGCCCCAAGGGGCTCGCCTTCGAGCCGCAGGGACGGTTGCTCATGGTCGCCTGCTCTGACCATGTCGAGGTTCTGGACGCCAACGCGGACGGGCACATCCTTTCCAAGCTCGCGACGGGCGAGGGCGTGGACAACCTCGATTACCTGCCGGAACGCCGGTTGCTCTACGTGGCCGCAGGAGCCGCCGCGACGCTCACCGTCGCGCACCTCGACGAAAAGGGGGTGCTGAAGGGCACGGCGTCGGCGCCGACGGCGAAGGGGGCCCGGAACGCGGTCGTGGACGAGCATGGCGTGGCCTACGTCGCCGACGGCCCCGAGGGGAAGATCCTCGTCGTCCGGCCGGCCAAGGACAAATGAGGGATCTAGCGCCGTGGCCGGGTCGCCGGCGCATGGACAAAACCGGGGATGGAGGCCTGTTCGGGAGCTGAAAGTGGGCGCCGGCGCCCGCCGGGCGATGGACGACAGACGTGTGGGCACCGCTGGAGGGCCGCGTGTTCAATTCCGGCGTACGGTTCGAATTCTAAGCCTGAGGTGACTGGGGCATCCGCTCAACAAGGCAACCTGCGAAGCCGTTCGAGCATCCTTTGGCCGCTCAGACGTGAGTAATCGTGGTCGTCAGTGGGCTCACTTGATTCTCGACGCCTGCCGATCGTGGAGTTTCGTCGTCAAGCAGTTGGGCCCGCAATGCTGGGCGGATCTGAATTCGCCCTTCTGCGGGGAGCGGGTGTAGGATCCGCTGCACCGACAAAATGTTTCCTGTACGGGCCCAGCCCGAAGAAGGAGGAATCTCGATGGCCAAGAATGTGAAACCGGTTCCTGAGGGTTACCATACCGTCACGCCGTATCTGGTGCTGCGCGACGCGAATCGCGCCCTGGAGTTTTACAGGAAAGCCTTTGGCGCTGAGACCAAGATGAGCATGCCAAGCCCGGACGGCCGGGTCATGCACGCGGAGCTCAAGATCGGCGATTCGATGGTTTTCCTATCCGATGAGTTTCCCGAGATGTCGCCCGAGACCAAGTCGCCGCAGTCGGCAGGCTGTGTCACCAGCGCGGTCTTCCTGTACGTCCCGGATGTGGATGCCGTCTTCAAGCGGGCTGTGGATGCTGGAGCGCGAGTCGTCATGCGCGCGGCCGATATGTTCTGGGGCGATCGTTACGGGAAGGTCGCCGATCCATTCGGCCACCACTGGGGCATCGCGACGCGCAAGGAGGAGCTGACTCCGCAGGAGATCCAGAAGCGCCAGGTGGAATGGGAAAAGCAGATGAAAAAATAGTCGGTGCTGTCCGAAGCCCTGACGCCCCGCTGCTGTTTCGGGCGAGTATGTCTCTTGAAGACATGCCCGCCTTTTGCGTTCGCAGGTTTAATTGTGCCCCTTGATTCTGCGGCCCGAGCGTAGGGCTGCCGACCACAGGGTCACATTGGCAATCAGCGGCCTGGAGGAGAGGAAAACGTCGTCCGTTCAGCCTCCCGGGGCGATTTCAGAACATTTCCTCCTTGACAAAACCTCAAGGCTCGATTATCGTATCCGCGAATGTCCCTCATTGGTAATCTCACCCGTTGACAACACCGCGCTGTAGTCCGGTTCGCTAACGGCTCCGATTTTTCAATGTGTGGGCTAACCCCGAGGGCAATTTCGCCCTCAACAGCGCCCTTGTGGCGGAGGAGAAGTAAGCGGTATGGCCAGAGGTAAAGTCAAGTGGTTCAACGACGC
>QHVQ01000071.1:13409-15832 GCA_003222305.1 Acidobacteriota bacterium
GGTTTTGGCTTCATCACTCCGGATGACGGCTCGAAGGACGTCTTTGTCCATCATTCCGGGATCGAAATGCAGGGATTCAAGACTCTCGCCGAAGGTCAGAGCGTAGAGTTCAACATCGTTCAGGGTCAGAAAGGGCCGGCCGCGGAAAACGTTCGGCTGTCCTAAGCTCGCGAAGCCCCAAGGCGGCCCCGGGGAACGCCCCGGGGCCGCGCTCGTTTGCGAGGAACCGTTTCGCGTAAATTACTTGGGCTGCGCCACGATTCTCATGTAAGGCTTCGGCGCCTTCCAACCTCCCGGGAATCTCTCCTTGGCCTCGGCATCCGAGACCGCCGGCACGATGATCACGTCCTCGCCCTGCTTCCAGTTGACGGGTGTCGCCACTTTGTGTTTCGCCGTCAGCTGGCAGGAATCCAAGAGTCGAAGCACCTCGTCGAAGTTGCGCCCCGTGCTCATCGGATAAGTCAGCATCGCCTTGATCTTCCTGTCCGGTCCGATGATGAACACGGATCGCACCGTGGCGTTGTCCGCCGCTGTCCGGCCCTGAGCCGTTGTGCCAACGTCTTCCGGCAACATGTCGTAGGCCTTCGCCACCTTCAGCTCGGGGTCTCCGATCATGGGGTAGTTGATGGCGTGACCCTGGGTCTCCTCGATGTCCTTGGACCACTTCTGGTGATCACTGACGGGATCCACGCTGAGGCCGATGACCTTGCAGTTGCGCTTCTCGAACTGCGGTTTGAGTCCGGCCATGTAGCCGAGCTCGGTCGTGCAGACTGGCGTAAAGTCCTTCGGGTGTGAGAAGAGAATCGCCCACCCGGCGCCGATCCAGTCGTGGAAGTCGATGCGGCCTTGCGTAGTCTCCGCGGTGAAGTTAGGTGCGTCGCCATTGATTCTCAGCGCCATGACTTGCCTCCTTTATCGGTTTGTCGCTCGATTAAACCACGGTGATGGAGGGGCGTCAATGGGGCCGCGTGTTCCGTTGTCCCGACGGAGGGTCCATCTGCAACGCCTCGCGGTGCCAGCTCTCGTTGGCGTGGTGGTCGTTCGCCGAGATAGACCGGATTCGGCGTGGAAAGCCAGGCTCCAGATCGGTTCAAGGGGGCAGATCATGAGAATGTTGCGGATTATTTCGCTGACAATGGTTCTAATGTCGGCACTTTTCCTTACCTGCTGCGGGATCGAGGATCGGATCGATCTGGAGGTAACCTCGCCCAGGCCGACCCTGCGCGTTGGAGAGACGGTCCAACTTTCGGTCATTCAAAGAATGCCGGATGGATCAGCTCTTGAATTGACGAGTCCGAACACCGGGTCAGTCTACTACACTACGGGTGAGTCCATGTTGATTCCTGAGCCTGACGGAAGAGTCACCTGCATTGGCACGAGCGGGCGGAACCAAGAGTCTGCGATCATCGGAGTCCGAAATGGCGAGCATCACGGCCATATCAGACTCATGCTCCTCGCACTAGGCCCAGGGCCAGGCCTTGAGGTCATTGCCGACAAAGCAATACTCCGCGAAGGAGAGAAGGCGCAGCTCCATGTATTCAAATCGCTACCGGACGGCAGCCGCAAAGAAGTGACTGCGGCGTCGACAGGCACACGCTATCTCACGTTTGCCGGAAATGCGGTGGCCGACACGAGCGTGGTGAATATCAGCAGTACAGGATTGGTTTTGACGACCGATTCCATTGGGCATTTCAATTATCGCACCGTAGTCATTCTCGTGAGAAACGAGGATTCTGTGGGTTGGATTGTGATGACGAATCGAGCACGCAAGGGTTGGGTGAGCCACCACGACATTCCCGCGTCGGAACACGGCAATTCGGGGAGGCGAATCCGGAGGAAGGTGGTCCATTTCGGCACAATGGAAGGCTCGGCGACGCCTCTTGCTCCGGAGCAGACGCGTCCTTCTGTTTCCTGGGATAAGGTGGGAGGGGACACCATCTAGGACGATCATGGACCGGCTGGTACGGGTGAAAGACTACCGGATCTTCCGCCACGGGCCGCAGGATTCGCCGGGCCATCGCGGAGGCAACGAGTTCGTTCGTCAGTTCGGCGCGGCGCCGAGCCGCTCGAGGAAAAAGAGGGCCTTCGGGTTTCCCGGAGCCCGGGCCAGAGCGCGGCGATATGCCTGAATCTGGCGCTCCCGATCGCCGAGCACCTCGGAGACGAAAGCGTCGGTGAACTCCGCGGCCGGCAGGGTGTGGCGCTTGAATCGCGCTAGGAAGTCGTTAATCGTCCGGGAAGCTGGCCCAACCGCTGGGGGGAGGGATAGGGGCTGCGGCCGGCGCACTGGAGGCGGAAGATCCACGCGGACATGGATGGTGGTGTTCGCATCGCGAAAGGCCATGCGCCATCGGGGATCCTTGGCGAGGCGGGGAAGAAGGGAGATCGATTCGGGAGAGGGGTGAAGCAGGACCACGGTGCCG
>QHVQ01000071.1:15861-27497 GCA_003222305.1 Acidobacteriota bacterium
CCGGAGGACCTCTTGATAGCGCGTCAGGTCGATCAGGCGGGAATCGGTGTAAATCCGAACATGAGGGTACAAGCGATAGAGGAGGTAGGCACCGCTGTTATAGTTGTTGAAGAGCTCACCGGGGGGCAAATACTGGGAGAGCCATTGCACGGCGCCTTCCGGCGTCGTGTCCGAGTAGAATCCCACGCCGGTCACGTTGGGCACGTTGCGGCTCACGTAGAAGCGATCGGTGAGAACGGAGTACTGGTACCCGGCCGCCACCAGAACCCCCATTCCGGCCGCGGCGAAGCGCGACGCGAATCGAACGCCTGCCGCTCGACCGGGGACTTCGGGCCCGGGAGGTTCCGCGATGCGTTCCCGTTCGTTCTCCGCGATGATCGCCAGGGCGACCGCTCCGAAGGGGAGAAGATGCCGGACCGCGCTGAGGCCGAGCGTGATGGCACCCAGCGCGCAGAAAAAACGCCGCGTGGAAGCACGCCGGCGGAGCCGGGCGAAGGAGAGGACCAGGGTCCCAAAGAGTAGCAGGCTGGGCACTGTAGGGAAGAGGGGATCGTTGGCCAACAGGCGCCAGGTAGGAATCCATTCCATCTCGATCAGACCTTGCGTCGGTGGGAGAATCCCGACCGCGGAAAGAAGCGACTTCAGGTAGGGCTCGAAAAGTGCGTAGATGCGATAGCCGTACGGATTGAACAGAGCGGCAAGGAGGGAGAGCCCCAGAGCATACCCGTGCGCCAGCAGGAGGTCGCGCTTCATCCGGCTCGCCAGAGCACCCAGAGAGGCGGTGGCGATGAGGGAGGGGATCAGGATAAAGGAACCATGGAGGTTGACCGAGATTGCGGTCAGCATGGCGAGGAGGAGTGGAGTCGAGCGGGGCGATCTCGGAATGCGGTCTATCCACCCCATCGTGACCAGGAGCAGAGGCAGGCTGACAATGTCCGGCCGGATCAGGAAGCGTGGCCAGGCGGTCAGCGTGAAGCAAAGTCCGGCGATGAGCAGGGTCGGCGAGCGATCCGACGTGAAGAAGAAGAGCAGGAGAGTGGCCACCACGAGTCCCACCACTGAGAGCTGAAGCCCGGCGATGCCGATGAGGTTCGCCACGCCGGCGGCGAGCGTCTGCGCGCCCCATTCGAAGTCGATCCAAGCCGGGGCGTCCGCCCCGCCTGCGAAAGGGTCCGAGCGGGGAATCCGACCTTGGGCCAGGATCCACTGACCGGTGCGCAGGTGCCAGCAGACGTCGAGATCATCGAATCGGTGCAGGGTGAACAGCCCTGCGAGGAGGGAGACGGCGATGAACGCCAGGGCCACGCACTGCCGCTCCAGCCGGTGGATCATGCGCCTCGCCGGCTCCGCCAATCGTGTGGGGTGCCTCGGAGCGGAAACCCGATCGCGCCGAGTTCTGAACTGCACCCCCGGCTCATGCACTGAGATGGATGTAGGAGTCATGCGGATCGATCGGACCGGCGGAGGGATTGAAACCATAAGCGCGATCTTGAGGTACTACAGGAGCCATCTTGTCGTTCCGTCAACGCTTTCGCTTGAACAGCAGGGCTTCCTGGAAGGTTTGCTCGATCTCGAAGCCCAGAGTCCGAAGGCCTTGATCCCGCGCCTCGGGGCCGCCTTTCAGGATGGCCTGCCAGGCGGGGTAGTTGAACAGCTCGGCGACGCGGTGTTGCGAGATGAGCAAGTATTCGATCGGCCAGTCGTTGAGCATCGGCGCTACGTCGCGGGGGTCGTTCGGGATGTTCACTGTCCGCCGGCCCGTGTACCAGGCCATCTGCGCCGGCATGTTGGTCATTACCCAGGAATCGGTCGGTGTCACGTCGCGGACGTACTCGAGCTCCGGCCATCGACCGACGGGCTGCTTCGACGCGTGGTCCGTCTCTCGCGGAAGGGACAGATACGCGAGGAGCCACAACTGCGCGACGAGCAGACCCACAATCCACCGGCCCGCACGCCAGCCTCGCGACGTTGCCGCTTTTCGCTCAAGAAAGTCGACAGCAAAAAGCACCGTGAACGGCGCGAACCACAGGTAATACCGTCCGCCGAGGAATCCCCCAAGCGACTCGTACCGCAGGAACGACATCAGGACCCACTGCCAGAAAAACAGTAACCCCACCCAGCCAGCGAACGCGGCGCTCGCTCCCGTCGAGGTCGCCATACCGGCCGCCGCAAAAGGGAAAAGGCATGAGAGCGCCCAAAGCGTCGGGATATCCCGGAGGAAATTGTTGAATAGGTACCAAGCCTTCCGGATGAACAGCATCGGCATGTCGGGAGTCAGGAAATCGAGGATCGAGAAGGTTCGGTACTCCATCCACGGCAGCGACCAGACGAGCGTGCCCTCGGCGGTGTTCCACAGCCCGAACGCGGGCGAGTAGCGGCCGATCTGCCAGGTCTCGAAAACGACCCACGGAAGCCACACGGTGGCGAACGCGGCGAGGAAAGCACCGGCCGCGCGCCGGGCGTCCCGCCGGTGCAGGGCGAGCGGCGCGAGCGCGAACACCGGCATCCACATCAAGAAACTGTAGCGCGCGAGGAAACAGGCCCCGGCGCCGAACCCGAGCCAGACGAACCGCATCGTCCCCGACCTCTCATCGTTCAGGGCGGCCCAGTACGCGATGATGAGAAGGCCGAAGGCCACGCCGAAAAGAAGGTCCGCGTACCCATAGAGGTCGAACCCGCCGAGCAGCACGGGATCGAGGGCCCAGAGCACGGCGGCCGACAACGCCGCATTGCGGGAGAACAGGCGGCGGCCGAGTGTGTAGGTCAGAGCCGCACCCAGCGCGTGGGCCACGCCGTTGCCGAGGGCCATGCCGAAGTCCCCACGACCGCCGACCGCGAGCCAGATCGCTGACCAAACGGCGTACAAGGGAAACCGCTCGAACACCGGACCCGTGGAATCGATGACTTTGCCGGCCGCTCGCAAATAGGCGAGGCCCGAGGGGTAGAAAGTGCGCGTCGAGAATCCCCGGCCCGACAGGATGTTGGAGGCGATCTCGGCGTATTGGCAAAATTCGAACGATTCGCCGCCGTGAAAATAAAGGAGATAGGAGAGGACGAACAGAACAAGTGTCCCCGCGAAGAGAGCGGCTTCGACCTCATACTTTCGGAGGAAATGTAGCCGGGACATGGCGCTAACCCGCACTCCTGCTATTCGAGATTATTCGATGCTTCGCCGGACCCTCCACGAACTGCTCCTCACGATGTCCTCGGCCGGGCAGCGCACAGGGCCTATCCCTTGCAACGTCGCGGGCATGTCGCTGCTTCAGAGGTTCCGATCGGAGCGCCGCCCCGGCCGGACGTCGGCAGACGGTAGGTGTCGAGACGGACGGCCACCCTGCGCACGCGATCGTTAGCGATTCGGCGCGTCACGGACAGAATTATAAGCCCGATCTAGAGGTGTCGTTTCCGAAAAGTCGATGGGCCATGATGGTCCGCGTGGGGCACCCCGGATTGCGACGGACCCGCCGTACCCGAAGTACTTGGGCGCCCTCGACCCGCTTGGGAAATGGCAAGAGGAGCGGCGCGCGCTTTCGGGGAACTGCTGGGAGCGCGCGCCGCCCGGAGGGTATGCTTTTCAACCGCCGATGACCAGCAGGACCTCCTTGCCGCGGAACAGGTCCGGATTCAGGATGAGCAGCCGGGCGCTGCTGTGGTCCTGGACGGTTTCGATGGCGAAATCTCTGCCCTCCTGGTAGAAGGCTGGCAGCACCCGCACCTGACGGATCTCATCCAGGCCATAGCTCTGCGGCATCAGCGTGATAGTCGTCCCCTGCCGGAGATCCAGCGACTCGTCGTAGTTGAGCCCCTTTACGTCGCGCACCCGCTTCAGCACCGGGCTCAGCACTCCTTGGTCCTTCAGGGAGCGCTCGTTGGCGGCGTGATAGAAGAGACTGTTCTCATGACGGGCGATGTCGCTCTCGAGGTCTGCCTTGTTCTGCTGCAAGGTGGCCACCTCGGCTTGCGCAGAGTCTCGTTCGGTCCGGAAAGTGTCGCGTTCCTTGATCAGCTGGCGCTGGCGAGCCCGGCGCACCACCATCGGCGTCTGGCCGGCCTCACCCTGGGTCACGTAAGTTCGGAAGGTGTCGCGCTGGGGATCGTAGAAGAACCAGACCTTGTTGCCCGGTAGCAGATCGTCGGTCTGGTCGACCTGGCTCAAAAGGGCCTTCGCCTTGGTGGCATCCAAGTGGGCCTCCTCGGTAAGATAGGCCATCGCAAGGTCATGCTGCTTGGCGCCGCGCTTAACAACTACGAACTTGTCGGGTAGCGTCTGCTCGAGGTGCATCACGTTTTCCTGCAGGCCGCGGATGGTGTCCCGATCGGCAATGATCTTTTGCAGAAGCGCCTTGTATGAAACGTCCTTCTCCTGCTCCACCAGGGTGTTGAGCACATCCCTCTGCTCGGGGCTCAGGTCCTGGTTGAAGATCTCGCTGAACCGGAGGGTCGCTTCACCCGCCTTGCGGGAGGAGTTGAACACCTCGATCCGCTTCATCATGGTGTCCGTTGCCTGATCGATCTGGGCCCGATCATCCTTGAGCTGCGTCAGCAGCTCCTCGGGGGTCTTCGCTGAGCCCGGTCCCTGTCTCGTGCAGCCGACCGTTCCAAAACCGATCGCAGCGAAGATCACCGCGGCCATTACGCCTGCGGACGGGATCCTGGCCGGACCATTCTCTCCGGCCGTCCTAAGGACTCTTTGCCGTTCATGGGACCTCCCGCGGGTAAAGTTCCCGCCAGATTGTGTTGTGATGGAGTTTACAGCGCGAGCAGGATTCATGCCGACTCTCGGCCTGTCGCTCAGAACGGTTCCAAGCCTGGCCCTCGGGCAATTAGGAATTACGCAAGCAATTCATTTGAAAGGTGCCTGCGGCCATCGAAACGGACATCGGCGGCGTGCCCCCCGGGCCGTCCGACGACGTGTGTTCCCCATCGTGACTGTCGACTGTGCATTACGCCTGTCGTTAGCTGGGGACGATCCATGAACGGACGAAAGTGCACCGAGCCAACGTTCCCTGGATTACTCAGTGTGCTCTACCGGACCTCAAGAGCAGGCTTGTGATTCCTATTCGTTGAGGCGGAGAATGACCATCCTTTGGGACGAGACGACCTGCGGCTGCAAGAAGGCTGTCGCAGCGCGACTCGCACCCTGTCAGAATGGCTTCGACCCACTGCACTGCAGGGGAGTGGTACTGCTGATGATGAAACTCTGCACCTGCCTCCATCTGGCGGCTCTCCTGCTGGGTACCTGCGCGGCAAACGCTGCAGCTTCGGAATCGACGACACCGACTTCGCTCGTCATCACCCACGTCACCGTGATTGATCCGGGCGAGGGCACGGTGCGGCCGAACCAGACAGTGGTGATCTCCGGCGACACGATCCTCCAGGTCGTCCGGACGGGGAGCCGAGCAGGCGCACCGCCACAAGCAGCGGTCATCGATGCCAGTGGGAAGTACCTCATCCCCGGCCTCTGGGACATGCATGCCCATGTGCTCGATCCCGAGCGCGAGTTCGCCCTCTTCCTTGCGAATGGCGTGACCGGGCTGCGCAACATCGGCGGCGTGGCGAAGGATGTCTTCAAATGGCGCGACGAGGTGCGTGCGGGGACGACACTCGGGCCTTGGATGATCGCGTGCGGCCCGATCCTCGATGGTCCGCGGCCGGCAACGCCGGAGTACTCGGTCCCGATTGAAACGCCGGAAGAGGGTCGCGCCGCGGTCCGCGCACAGAAAACCGAGGGCGCCGAGTTCCTGAAGATCTATGACGGGCTCTCCCGCGAATCGTACCTGGCGATCGCCGAGGAAGCGAAGAAGCTCAAGCTGCCGTTTGCCGGGCATGTGCCCGTGCGCGTCACGATCATGGACGCCACCGACGCGGGACAGCACAGCATCGAGCACGGGATCGAGTTGCGCGGAACATCCACCGCAGAAGACGAGGTGATCCGCCTCATCGAGACCACTGATGTCATGGCGGAAGCGTTGCGTACGAAGAACTTCGCGCTGATCCCGGAGTCGATAGCCAGGCGCGGCAATCTGCTTTTGGACAACTACTCCGTGTCCCGTGCGCGGCAACTCTATCGCGCGCTGGTGAAGCACCATACGTATCTCACTCCCACGCTCGTGACCGAACACGCCCTCACTTTCGTGGACGATCTCAGTCAGAAGGACGACCCGCGCGCAAAGTACATCCCACCTTCGAGCCGCGAGTATTGGAAGCCGGAGAAGGGCATGCTTACCAGGTATCGCACGCCGGCGTACAAGGAGTTCCGGAAGCGCGAATTCGCCAAGATGCTAAAGCACGTCGCCGCCGCGCACCAGGCAGGCGTGCGGTTCCTCGCGGGCACGGACACCTCACTCCCTTACATTTATCCAGGCTTCAGCGTGCACGACGAGCTAGCGCTTTTCGTACAAGCAGGCTTTACACGGCTGCAGGCGCTGCAGACGGCAACCAGCAATCCAGCAAGTTATTTCGATATAGAGAAATCAGCGGGCGGCATTCAACCGGGCATGGCAGCGGATCTCGTGTTGCTCGACGCCGATCCGATCAAGGACATCGCAAATACGACGCGGATCAATGCCGTGATCGTGCGCGGGAGGTTGTTGCCGCGTGCCGTTCTCGATAGGATGCTGCGGAGGGCGGAAGAGATGGTTAACAAGTAGCTATCCCCACCGGAAACTCCAGCCACGTCATTGGCTCTCTTCAGCGGTCATTAGGATCGCGATCGGTTGTTGCCGCGGGAGATTTTCCTAGGCCAGCTGGGATCGGTTCGGAACAGGGTGCGCCGGAAGAAAACCTAGACTGAGGAGAGCTGCGCACGGTAAACCGCGAAGTTCATCACCCGCGGGATGAGTGTTCAAGGGTGATCATGAGCTACCCTCTCGCAGAATGGCCAGACCCGAGCCAGGGCAACGCGAACCCACTAGATCCAGGGACCCAAGCGCGACGTGCGCCATCGTTCGATCGACGTGCCCGAGGTGAATGGGTTTTCGGAAGGAGTTGGATCTCCTGCTGCAGGCGATCCCCCACGGCCTGGCACCGGAGCCGGTGATCATGCTCTCCGAAGCCCCCGGACCAGAGTCAGGGAGGTTCACGACGTTGGACAGAGATCTTCCAGGCAGGCCTCTGAATGAAAGATTCGGTGGACCAGTGCAGCCTGGGAATTTCTTTTGGGATTTCATGGTTTACTGGTACGTGTCCTGCTAACCAAGGGGCCCCGGGCAGGGACGTTTCTGCCCGCAACGGCATTGCGGCATATGGCGGTTGGTTTTGGCGTCGAGAAGCAATGAATCTGCCTGGCCGGGGCATGCACAGGATTCTCCAGAGTTCAGGATGAGGTCGACAGATAATGACCAGTAAACAAGCAAAAACGCCCGAGTTTTCCGAGTTGGCCATTCTGCCGGTCCGTGACATGGTCCTGTTCCCGAACGCCCTCTTGTCGCTGACGGTGGGGCGCGAAAGCTCTTTAAAGCTTCTTGCGGAGCTCAAGGACGAAGAAAAGTTCGTCGGCGTGGTGGCCCAGCGGGACGCTCGCCTGGACAACCCCCAGCCGATCGATCTGCACCGGATCGGAACCGCGGCGCTGATCCATAAGATCATCCGCCTGCCCAATCAAAGTCTGCTTGTTTTCGTCGAGGGAGTACAGCGGATTGCTCTTGAACAGGTCATCCAACAGGATCCTTACCTGCGGGCCCGCGTGCGGCCGCTCCAGGATGTTCTTCCCGCGGAAAGAGGGGCGGATTTCGAAGCGCTGGTGCGAAGCGTGACGGCGCTCTTCCAGCAGGTGGTTCAGCTCTCGCCGACGCTTTCCGACGACCTGCAAACCGTGGTGATGAATATCAACGATCCATCCCGCCTGACGGATTTCATTGCCGCCAACCTGCCCTCGCTTTCCTCGACCGAGAAGCAGGAATTGTTGGAAAGCCTGGAACTCAGGGCCCCACTGGAGCGTCTGAACCGCCAGCTCGGGCGGGAAGTGGAAGTGCTCCAGATCGGCTCCAGAATCCAGTCCGAAGTCCAGGACCAGGTCACTCAGAGCCAGCGGGAGTTCTACCTGCGGGAGCAAATGAAGGCGATCCAAAAAGAGCTGGGCGAAGGCGACGAGCAGCAGGAGATCGAGGAACTGCGCAAGAAGATCGAAGCAGCCGACATGACCGAGGAAGCTCGCAAAGAGGCGTTGCGCGAGCTAAGCCGGCTCTCCAAGATGTCGCCGGCGGCCGCAGACTATCACGTGGCACGCACCTATCTGGACTGGCTGGTCGTGCTGCCCTGGAACAAAGTCAGCGAGTTGAAGGTGGACCTGCGCAAGGCGAAGGAGTTCCTGGACGCGGACCACTACGGCCTGGAAAAGGTCAAAGAGCGGATCCTGGACTACCTGGCCGTCCTGCAACTGAAGCCTCATATGAAGGGGCCCATCCTATGCTTCGTGGGCCCACCGGGCGTCGGCAAGACTTCGTTGGGAAAATCCATCGCCCGGGCACTGGACCGGAAGTTCGTGCGTCTCTCGTTGGGAGGCATCCGCGACGAAGCGGAGATTCGCGGCCACCGCCGCACCTACATCGGTGCGCTCCCGGGACAGATAATTCAGGGCATCCGGCGCGCGGAGACACGCGATCCGATATTCATGCTCGACGAGGTGGACAAGATCGGCCGGGACTTCCGCGGCGACCCCTCCTCGGCCTTGCTGGAGGTCCTGGACCCGGAGCAGAACGCCCAATTCCGGGATAATTATCTGGACGTGCAATTCGACCTCTCCAAGGTTCTGTTCATCTGCACCGCGAATGTCCTCGATACCATCCCGCCGCCGCTGCTGGACCGGATGGAAGTCCTGGAGCTGCAGGGCTATACCGAAGAAGAAAAGATTGAGATCGCCATCCGGCACCTCATTCCCAAGCAGACCGAGGAGCACGGAGTCAAGTGTCCGGAGCAGCTCGAGTTCACCCAGGAGTCGCTGCAGCATTTGATCCGCCATTACACTCACGAGGCCGGCGTGCGTAACGTGGAACGCGCAGTGGCGACCGTCTGTCGGAAGCAGGCCCGCAAGATCGCCGAGGGGTCTCGAGAAAGCCTGGTGGTCGGTGCGAAGAACCTGCGAGATTTCCTGGGGATTCCGCGCTTCCGCCTGGAGACGGAGCTGGTCGAGCGCACCCGGCAGCCGGGTGTGGCCGTCGGCTTGGCCTGGACCCCCGCCGGAGGGGATGTGCTCTTTGTTGAAGCGAACGTAGTAAAAGGTAGCAAAGAATTCACCATGACCGGCCACGTGGGCCAGGTCATGCAGGAGTCGATGCAGGCGGCCCTGGCCTGGGTCCGGGCCCACGCGGCGGAATACGGCATTGAAGAGAATTTCTTTCAATCCAATGATATTCACATGCACGTGCCCGCCGGGGCCATCCCGAAAGACGGGCCGTCGGCCGGCGTGACCATGGTGACGGCTCTGGTTTCGGCCCTGACGCGCCGGCGCCTGCGTGAGTGCGTGGCCATGACCGGGGAGATCACGCTCAGCGGGCAGGTCCTACCCGTGGGGGGCATCAAGGAAAAAGTGCTGGCTGCCAAGCGCGCCGGCGTGCGCGAAATCATTCTTCCCGCCGAAAACGAGCCAAACGTTCACGAGGATCTCAATCGGGAAATGCTGAACGGTTTGGCTCTTCACTACGTGAAATCGATTCGCGAGGTTGTGGACCATTCACTGGAGAAGCACGCAGCCTCGGCTGAGACGATCAAGGCTGCTTGAGACGGGTCGCCGGAATTCGAGTTCCCTTTTCGGAGGGGCAACCCAAAACTCCTTTGGAGCTTGTTGACCGGTTCCGCGACTCGAAATAGAAGACTCGTTCTTATCATTACTTAGTGACATCCGAGGCCGTCGGCGGCCCTTCCACCCAGTTGACGTCCCATGCGCCGTCGACCGTGATGAACGTCAACGAGCCTTCGGGCAGCCACGCTTCATGAACCATCCGCGCCGGCATGTAATTGAAGCCACCGGGACCCATCTCCATCCGTTTGCCCTCGCACTCGAAGATAGCCCTGCCCGAGATCATGGTGTGAGTTTCGTTGGCCGTGTGCCAGTGCTTACGCACGTGGATGCCCTTCGGGGTGCGAATGAGTAACTGCGTCGCCTGGGTCTTGGGGTCCACGCGCAGGATCGCTATCTCGGGAGACATTTCCCCCAGATCAGGAAGGATCTTGGCCCACTTCACGTCCTGGAGTTTCAGGAACATGGGCTGAGCCGGAGCAGGTGCGGGTTCCGCCGCAACTAGCATGCCTGTCGAGATAAAAACAGCAAACAAGGCGATCGTCGCAGTTTGCAGAAAAGGTCTCATCATCACCTCCTTCGAAAGTATACTGGAAATTGTGGCTTGCTAGAGCCCCGCTCGCTGAGCAAGTGGACGCCCCGTAATGCAGCAGTTGCTTCCCCCGGCGTGAATTGGTGACCTCGGTGTGGCGCAGGGCGCGGAAGGGATCTAAGCCACAAGAACCGGTGGACCGGTGCACCGGGTCGAAAAACTGAACGGACCATGAAACCGGGGCGGGCTGCCAATGCGAGAACAGCAAGTGTGGTCTGGCTTTCGGCGGGGGAGAATCGGGTTCGCTGTCTTGGTCCTGGTCGTCTGCACGGCGCTTGCGGCGGGCGAGCCGCCCGCGAGAGCTTCACTGCAGCAAATTCTTCTTGGTCTGGACCGGGCGAGCGATCTCTACCTCGACACCGCCTTGAGATTCGCCTGCACGGAGAAGGTTGTCGAATGGGATCTCGGTTCTCCAAAGGTCCACAAGTTCGAATACCTCTTCGTCTACGACAATTCCAGGGGATTTCAGGACTACCGTATGGTGGTGAGCAAGGGGCAGCGCCAGCCGGCGAATCCGGTCGGTCTAGGCGTACGCCTGTTCCTGGAGAGGCCCTACATGTGGGTCCTGGTGTTCAATCGGACGCGCCAGGATAAGTATCACTATCAAATCCTCGGCACGGAGAACATCGGCGGGATCCAGACAGTTCAAGTGCGCTTCGAACCCATTGCTCCCTACAAGGAGTCCGTCAACGACTGGTTCGGGACGGCATGGATCGATCCGTCCAGGTATCAGATCGTGCGGGTGGAAGCGATGAAGACCGAAGATTTCGAGGAGCAGAAGCGCCTGGAGGAAGACGAGAAGGACAAGACTCTACCCCCAGGCGAGGGGTTAGGCCGGAGCTATCGGATCCAGCGGGTGAGCACGGACTTCACGGTACTCAAGAACGGGATGAGATTTCCTGGCAAGGCGAAGGTCGTCAGCACTCTCTACTACCTGCCAAAAAGGCCGAAAGGCCCGAATCCTGAAGTGATCTCCGAGGGGCATTCAACGCAGACCTATTCAAAGTACCGCTTCTATGGAGTTCGCACCTTCGAGGAGGTGCAGAGGATCCTCTCCTCTGCCCAAAGGCCGGCCAGGTGAGGCGAGGCGCCGCCCGGTAGCCTTTGCAAAAGGCAGTTTCAGGAAACCGTCAATCACCTAAGCATCGACGACCACTCAGCCGCAGGCTTAGCAAGAGGCTGCCGATGGAGACGCCGAACAGGACTCCAAACACTCCATCGACCAGGCTCTGTCCATAATGGGTGGTCGGGTGAAGGAACCAGTGTGAAAGGGAGCCGAGCAATAGGCACGCCATACCGATGCGCATC
>QHVQ01000072.1:0-2032 GCA_003222305.1 Acidobacteriota bacterium
TTTCTGCTTCGTTCAGTGCGATCCCCCGATCGGCCAGGACTCTAGCTCCACGAGCGACATCAGTGCTCAGATCGCCCCACGGATGAGCCGCCATGCCGCGCACGATCTTGAGCAGCTTATCCCCACCCACTGTCGGATCGTCTTTTGCCGAGAAGAAGAGAGCCACGTAGGCGTTTTCGAGCAGCCAGTCGTCCTGGCTGTCATGCTGATTCACATAGTCCCACAGCGAACGCTTCAAGGAATCGGTCAGCTCCCGCTTGAGGAGAACATCGATACTTTCCATCTCCGACTCACCCAGGAGCGGTCCCACCGGCTTGCGTGCCTCCTGACGCTTGTGGATGCCGTACAGATCGATGGCGTCCGCCAGTCTCTTCAGGCGATTGTGCAGGACCAGCCTGGCGACTTGCCCTTCCGGGTATTCCTTGAGAATGCGCTCCTCCAGCTCTACCTGCTTGTCCCTCAGGCCCAGAACGCCGTACTGATCGGCAATCTGCGTCAGCGCCCAAGGGTGC
This sequence comes from Acidobacteriota bacterium, assembly GCA_003222305.1. GTDB lineage: Bacteria > Acidobacteriota > Polarisedimenticolia > Gp22-AA2 > AA152 > AA152. Next base: position 513 of record QHVQ01000072.1, read on the forward strand.
AAACTGCTCTTGGCTTCCAGAGATCCGAGATCTGCCAGCACCGCCGCGCGCTCGGAGGACTGCCGGGAAGGCTCCAGAGCGTTGAACGCCCGCCAGTATTCCCGGTGCGCCATCGTGGAATCGGGTGCCAGCGCCATCGCTTGCTTCACCAGCTCCAGCCCCTTCTCCGGCTCCCCGCTTCGGTACAGATACAACCCAGGCAGATAGTGGGCGTGAAAGTTCGTGGGCTCGATCCTTCGCGTCTCGTCCAGGATTGCGTAAGCCGCGGCAATCTTCCCGTCGTCATGGCGAACTTGGGTGCCCAGGAACTCAAGAGCCTGCGCTTTGACCACCAGCAGCTCCGCCTGATTCTTCGCGTCGTTTAGATGCGCATCCACGAAGGGGGGCACCTCCCCCGCACGATCCACTGACACGAGAAGCGTCCAGGCCCTCATCCAGAGGAAGTCGGGATGGTGGGGCATCATCGTGAGAGCCTTCTCGCTCGCTACCAGGGCCTCGTCCGAGATTGGCGCCTGGCTCAGTGCTCCGGCCAGAGCCAGCCATCCCCAGGGATCGCTCGGGTGGGCGGTGGTCATGGCTCTTGCCGCCTCGACGGCGTGCTCCCGCCCCCCGAGCACGGGCCTCCCCATAGAAAGGATGTACCAGGCTCTCAGCTCCGACGACTCAGGGAAGCGGCGGATGAGCTGGGCGCCTTCCGAGGTTGCTCTTTCGAAGTCCTCAGCGAAGTACATGGCACGCAGCCGCTTCGTCTGCGCGTGGAGTTCGGAGCTTCGGTGGACCTCGAGAGCTTTTCTGCCAGCTGCCGCGACCGCGAGCACGACCGCACCCAGGGCGACGACCCCGAACGTCCATCGCAAGATCGGCACGGTTCGCTGGTTCATCCGAGAGAAGGCACTCCGATTTCCGGTCGAAGCGAGAGGGCTCAGTTTCGTGGCGGCGCGGGACCCAGCTTCGCTTGGGTGAGGGGAGGAGTTCGGGCGCTGATTTCGCCCGGGGATCGCCACACGCCTGGAATCGCCCTTTCACAATCCGGGCAGCTCCCATCCTGGAGGCGATTTTGCAGGATCCGGTAGCCTACGCGCTCGATAAGCAGAGCACCGCATCCGGGACAGCGGGTGTCTTCCCAGCCGTTGACCCGGCCCGGAAGATTGCCGGCATAGACGAACTGAAGGCCGGCCTCCTTGCCGATACTCGCGGCGCGAAGCAGCGTCTCGACCGGCGTGTTGTCTGGATCGGTCATCCTGTAATCCTTGTGAAAGGCAGTGACGTGCCACGGGATGTCCCGGGAAATCGAGACCAGAAACTGCGCGATGTCCCGCAGCTCCTCGTTCGAGTCGTTCCATCCAGGAATCACCAGCGTCACGATTTCCAGCCAGAACCCCATCCCTTTCAGCCGTCCGATGGTCTCCAAGACGATTTTGAGCTGCCCGCCCAGGGCTCGGTAGTTGGCGTCCCGGAACGACTTCAGATCGACTTTGTAGAGATCCACCCAGGGACGGATATAAGTCAGCACCTCCTCA
>QHVQ01000072.1:2037-4875 GCA_003222305.1 Acidobacteriota bacterium
AAAGGAGCCCCGCCTCACGCGCCTCGCGGAAAACGTCCACCGCTCACTCGCTGGTGGTGAGGGGTTCGTTATAAGTGGAGGCCAGCACCGGCGTCCCGCTCCGCTTCGCGAGCGCCACCAAGTCGGCGGCGATCAGATCGCGGGGCTGCGCCGTGGCCTTCGGATCACGGATGCTCTGGGAGGTGAACCAGTTCTGACAGTAGCCGCAGTGGTAGTCGCAGCCCAGCATGCCGAAGGAGAGCGCCTGGCTCCCGGGCACGGCGTGGAAGAAGGGCTTCTTCTCGATGGGATCGACCTGCAGGGCCCCCACGTAACCATGGGGAACATAGAGGACGCCGCCTTCGTTGTACCGGACTTTGCAGATGCCGCTGCGGCCGGGTCGAATCAGGCAGCGATGTCCGCAGGCGAAGCAGGTGAGGGAGGCATCGGGGTGCTTCTCATATAGCTCCCCCTCCCGCGTTCGCCGGCTGAGCACGTCGGCCAGGGCCAGGTTCTGGGGCATGAACCTCTCCTCCCACTTTTCCCTGAGGGGTGTTCTATTCTACTGCAACCAAAGGCGAATCGCGCGTTGACATCCCTGACCCTTTTCAGTATAAATTCCCCCGATTTTTATCGATCCCCAGTCCAGACTCGTCATCCTGCCCTACGGGAATTGCCGTGCGGCGGGGTTGGCGTGCCGGTTTCGACAGCGCCGCAGGAGGAGGAGTTCCGAGGATGTTCGTTTCCAAGAAAATGTTCCTCACCAAGGGGGTCGGTCGCTCGAAGGAAAAGCTGACCAGTTTCGAGTTGGCGCTGAGGGACGCTGGAATCGCCCACTTCAACATCGTCCGCGTGTCCAGCATTTTCCCTCCCGGCTGCAAGATCATTCCGAAGAAGGAGGGTCTGAAGTACCTGCGCGCGGGCGAGGTGGTCTTCACCGTGCTCTCGGAGAATTCTACCAATGAGCCGCACCGGCTCATTGCCGCTTCTACAGGCATCGCTATCCCGAGCCGACCGGACCGGCATGGCTACCTTTCGGAGCACCACTCCTTCGGCGAGACCGAAGACAAGGCCGGGGACTACGCCGAGGATCTGGCGGCCCAAATGCTGGCCACCATCCTGGGGATCGAATTCGACCCGGACAAGTCCTACGACGAGCGGAAAGAAGTCTGGAAGATCAGTGGCGAGTTTTATAAGACCATCAACATTACCCAGACAGCCGTGGGGGACAAGAACGGCATCTGGACCACCGTCGTCTCCGCTGCGGTTCTGATTCCCTGAACCGCTCCCCGCGGCCCGGTTTACCAACCCATCCCGGATGAGCGCCAAGATGGAGATCCACCCGGAGAATTTTCTCGGCATCGGCCCTCCCCACTCCGAACTCGAGACGGCCAGGGCGGTGATTCTGCCGATCCCCTATGACCGGACCACTACCTACGGCAAGGGAGCCGCCCGCGGGCCCGCGGCGCTCATCTCTGCCTCCTGCAGTCTCGAGCTTTACGACGAAGAGTTGGCCGTTGAGACCTTCACCCTCGGGGTTCACACTGCGCCGCCGGTCTCGGGAAATGAGGACCCGCCCGAGCGGATGGTGAAGGCGGTGGAAGCCGCGGCCGGAAAGTATCTGGACATGGGGAAGCTCGTGGTCACCGTCGGAGGGGAGCACTCCATCACGTTCGGCGCGGTAGCTGCCTACCATCGGCTCCATCCCGAGCTTACCGTGGTGCAGCTGGATGCTCACGGCGACATGCGGGACGAGTACGAGGGATCGAAGCACAACCACGCTTGTGTGATGCGCCGGATACGGGACATGAAGATTCGCACGGTGGGCATCGGGATCCGGAGCCTGTGCCTCGAAGAGGTGGATTACCTGACGAGACATCCCTCCATCCTCATCTCCGGACGGCGGGTCGAGGAGGGGCGGGAGTGGTTCGAAGAGGCCCTCCGAGAAGTGGGGGAGAAAGTTTACGTGACCGTGGACGTGGACTATTTCGACCCGGCTCTGGTTCCCGGGACGGGGACCCCGGAGCCTGGAGGGGGGGATTGGTATACCACCCTGGCCTTCCTGCGAGCCCTGTCCCGGCGCAGTCGCATCGTGGGCTTTGACATCATGGAGCTGGCCCCCATTCCGGGACAGCCCGCGTCCGATTTCCTGGCCGCAAAGCTCCTCTACCGGATGCTGGGCTATACCCTGGTCGGAGACGGGCGCCAGGATGGCCAGGGACCTATATTGAGGTAGACTTTGGGCCCCGAGGGCAGGAATTGGCTCGCTCGGTTGCCGGTTAGGGAATCGAGGGCCCTGCCGCCCCAGTCTTAGGAGGAGCCACGTGCCCAAGAGCCTGGAACGGGAAATCCACCCCCAGGAATTCGAGATACCGGAAGAGCTTCCCATCATCCCGCTGGTCTCCACCATCGTTTTTCCTAACATCGTGGTGAACTTGCAGGTGGTGCGGAAGCGGAACCTCCAGTTGGTCAGGGATCTCCCCCCCGAAGGAATCGTTGGCCTGGTGATCCAGCGGGGCAGCGGGCTGGATTTTCCTCCGGTGGAGGACCTCACCCAGATCGGCGTGGCTGCACGCCTGGTTACGCGCATCAACGTCTCTCGGAACACCATTCAGATCATTCTGCTCGGCCTGGCTCGCTTCAAGGTGAAGCAGTTCAACCAGACCGAGCCCTACCTCAAAGCCCGAGTGGAGTGCATCGAGGAGCCGGACGTCGAGTCCATGGAGGCCAATGTGCTCATGGGCAACGCCCTCCATCTGCTGGAGACCATGGTCCGCAACGACAACCGGGTATCCGAGGAGATTCTCCATCTCATCCGTAACAACCTGACCGGCCCGGGCAACCTGGCCGACCAGATCG
>QHVQ01000072.1:4922-35664 GCA_003222305.1 Acidobacteriota bacterium
CCAGGTGGCCATCCGCCTTCTGAAGCGCGCCCTGGACCAGATCAAGGTCGGGCAGGAGATTCAGGAAGCCACTCAGGAGGAGATCACCAAGGCGCAGCGGGAGTACTTCCTGAGGGAGCAGCTGAAGACGATCCGCCGCGAGTTGGGAGAAGGGAACGAGGCGGAGGCCGCCATTACGGAGATGCGCAAGCGACTCAGTGAGGGGAAATACCCCGAGGCGGTGAAGAAGGAAGCGGGCAAAGAGCTGGAACGCCTCGCCACCATCAATCCCGCCTCGGCCGAGTACAGCGTGGTCAAGACCTACCTGGATTGGCTGCTGGAGCTTCCCTGGAACGTGACCACGGCTGACAACGTGGACATCGGCAAGGCCCGGGACATCCTGGAGCGGGACCACTACGGCCTGAACAAGATCAAAGATCGGATCCTCGAGTACCTGGCCGTGCGCAAACTCAAGGCGGATATGAAAGGGCCCATCCTGTGCTTTTACGGTCCGCCCGGCGTCGGGAAGACCTCCCTCGGTAAGTCCATCGCCGAGGCTCTGGGGCGGAAGTTCATCCGAATGTCGGTGGGCGGCATGCGGGACGAGGCAGAGATTCGGGGTCACCGGCGAACCTATGTGGGGGCCATGCCGGGGAAAATTGTCCAGAATATCCGGCGAGCAGGGACCGCCAATCCCCTGTTCATCATCGACGAGATTGACAAGATCGGCAACGATTTCCGCGGCGACCCCGCCTCCGCCTTGCTGGAAGTCCTGGATCCGGAGCAGAACAACTCGTTCCTGGATCTCTACCTCGACGTTCCTTTCGATCTCTCCCGGGTGATGTTCCTGACCACGGCGAACCGCTTGGACACCATTCCGGAGCCACTCAAGGATCGGATGGAGGTCCTCCACCTCACGGGCTACACCGAAGAGGAGAAGGTCGGCATCGCCCGCCAGTACCTGGTCCCGCGGCAGATCGAGGCCCACGGCTTGAAGACGGACCACATCGGCTTCGACAAGAAGACTCTCGTGGAGATGATTCGCGGCTACACGAGCGAGGCGGGGCTCCGGCGGCTCGAGCAGGCTATTGGCCAGATCTGCCGCAAAACCGCCAAGTCGGTGGCCATGGGTGAAGCGGTGATCGGCAAGATTAGCTCCGAGGCTCTGGTGGACTTCCTGGGACCGGCTCCTTACCTGCCGGAGCTGGCGGAGCGGAAGGACGAGGCCGGCGTCGCCACGGGTCTTGCATGGACTGCGGCGGGTGGAGACATTCTGCTCATCGAGGCGACCCGGATGAAGGGCCGGGGAGGTTTCAACCTGACCGGTCAGCTCGGCGACGTGATGAAGGAATCGGCCCAGGCTGCGCTTTCCTATGTCCGATCTCACGCCACCGAGCTGGGAGTGCTGGAGAAAGACTTTTCCAAGACGGATATCCACCTGCACGTGCCGGCGGGCGCCATCCCGAAGGACGGCCCTTCCGCGGGTGTGACGATGGCCACGGCACTGGCCTCCCTCCTCTCCAATCGGAGGACCCGCCACGACGTGGCCATGACGGGAGAGATCACGCTCCGCGGCAAGGTCCTCCCCGTAGGCGGCGTCAAGGAGAAGGTGCTGGCAGCGCGCCGCGCCGGCCTCCGCACGGTGATTCTGCCCGCCCGCAACGAGAAAGACTTGCTGGACATCCCCGAGGAGGTTCGGAAGTCCATGACCTTCATCTTTGTCCGGGAGATTGGCGAGGTGCTGAAGGAAGCGCTGCGCTCGGGGACCGGCTCCGCCCGCGGCGACGGGGTGGAAAGAAAAGGACCGCAGGGCCACAAGGAACTCGCCGGAAAGCAGAAATCCGCAGCCGCGGCCGCCAAAGGCCGTTGACTCCTTCTAGCCGGGTCGTCTGCGTCAGTAGTTCTCGTTTCGTATATAAACGGAAGCGGGGCAGGAATGCTCGGTTGCAGGGAAAAACACCTGGCATGGCAGGGGGAATACTTCATCGTCGGGGGGAAGACCTGGCTTCTGGGTCTCTCCGGTGATCGTCCAGCTCCCCCCGCACGTTCCATTGGGAACCTGACTCCGGTCGCAGCCCTTGAGAAGCAGCACTGCGTTTATCCCCCGGTGAAGCTCATTGGGAAACACGACTTCAGTTGCGGGGGGGCAATTTGAGCATGGGCGATGCAAGGTGACGGTGTACAGGCCGTCCGTTACTGTCAGGTTACAACCGGGTCCCCCCGGCTCGGTCGTGCCGAAATCGCAACCGCCGAACGTGACCGCCACGCGCGTCCCCACCACCTGGTAAGTGACGAACTGGAAATTGTTCCCTTCATCGACTTCCTTGATCACGTCCGCGGCGTCCACCATCACCCCGATGACCCCTGTCTCGGGCGGAGCACAAGGCATACCTGTGCAGAAATTCCCGAAGCGGGATTGAGTGTCACCCCCTCCGTAGGGAGCCGTGAAGCTGAAAGGGTAGGAGCTTCCAGGAGGAATGGGATCGGTGATCTGCTTCTCCAGAAATCCATGCTCGCGCAGCTCGAAGGTTCCGTCCTGGGAAAGATTGAATCGGACGAGAAACGAGTCCCCCGGAAGGGGGTTGGCCGTCTCGTTGCCGATGTTCTGAATGGTACCGGCGAGGGTCAGCGGATCCTCCGGGTCGGCGATTCCGGGGCTGACGCTGAAGTTCGAGACGGTCAGGTCGATGTCGGTTCTGGGACCGGAGCTGTGATGGTCGTCGTTTGCGTGGCGGCATCCGACCAGGGAGATCAGGAGAAGAGGAATTCCCGCGGCGACTGACTTTTTCCGCTCCGGCATCTCCCCGCCCCATGAGTGATGCCGTTATTGTAGCACGCGGACCTCTCGCTAAGGAGCCTCCGGGACGGCCCACGCTGTTCAAAACCCGCTAGAGTCCGCGGTCCTGGAGGACCTTGATCAGGTCCAGAATATTGAAGGGCTTCTTGAGCACCTGGATGCCGGTCTTCCTCGCCACCCGCTTGAGCTGGTGCTCTCGTGCCTCGCCGGAGATGAAAACAATCCGGTTTCTCAGGTAGGGGTTCAGCTCCAGGATCCGTTCGTAAAGGGCCAGACCGTCCTCGGCAGGCAGCACCAGGTCCAGGACCAGACCGTCGTAGTTCCTCTCGGCGATCCGTTCCATGGCCTCCCGCGAGTCGAAGGCCGTTTCCACCCGGTACCCTGCGCCCGAAAGCACGTCATGAATCAAGTCTTGTACCCCCGGGTCATCATCCACAACCAGCAGGTGGCGCGTTCGGATTTCCTCCGGCTCGAGGATCGACTCGGTGTGGTCCACGAGCCCCGTCAGGTGCAGGTCGTTGAGCTTGGCTCTCGGTCCCATCGGCTTTCCACTCCCTCCTCTCCGGGTGCTTATTCGGCCCGGAGGCCTTGACCGGCACGGCGTCGCGCCGCCGCTTGCTTTTGAATATGGGCCCTGAGCCACTCATTTCAATTCAAATTCTGAAATCGGAGAAAGCTCCGGGTGACACCGGGTGTCGCGCGGGAATTTTTCTCTCAGGGTCCAACCCGCGGTCCTTCAGGCGAGGCATGCTTCCGTGGACAGCGCCGACGGCGCGACGTGCGAGTTTCGGGCGGCAGGGAACGACGAGTCAGGTTTTGGTGGAGCTGACGGGGATCGAACCCGTGACCTCATGACTGCCAGTCATGCGCGCTCCCAGCTGCGCTACAGCCCCATTGGGAAGGGCGAAAGTATAGCCGAGCCTTCTCCCGGTGCGCAAATGTCCTACTGGACATAACCGAGGGATTTGAGCCGTTGGAGGACGTTGGCGTCCACTTCCTCTCCCGGGCCCGAAGAGGCTCGCGAAGGGAGGGACGGGTAGGCGTTCACATAGGTGAGGTGGAGTCGCCGAGTTCCGGAAATCTCAAACGCCTCCGCGAGCACTTTCCCGGGGAGCTCCCGGGAAAGGGGCTCTCCCAGCAGGGCAAACACCGTCGGCAGGATGTCAAGCAGGGTCGCCCCCTCCACGGTCCTCCCCTTCACGATGCCTCGTCCATAGAGGGCCACGATTCCTTCGAGGCGATGATGTCCCGAGGTGGTGGGCTTGTTCGGCAAGTAAACGGGCTTGAAGCCGTGATCGGAGAGCACCACGAGCGTCGTCCGATCGTCCATTCTCGCCACGAAATCCCCCAGGATGCCGTCGATGTACTCATAGTAGGCGGGAATGACCTCCTGCAGGATCTTCGCTTCGGTTCGATCCGTTCCGTAGGGCATGGCATCGGGCCAGGTAAATTTCCAGAAACGATGGCTCACCACATCCACACCGCCGAAATAGATTGCGAACAGGTCCACGGGACGCCGCGTGAATAGGTGCAAGCCGATGCGGCGGTAGGTCTCGTCCGAGGCCAGGCTCCATAGGAACCCCTCCACGCATTCCTTTGCATCCTTGCCCAGCTCCGGGATACGCCCTGGATCGTAGAACTTGGCGAGCTGCGCCGGGCCTATCGCCTCGGGCTTGGTCTTCAGCGGCTCGATTTCCGTCATCAGGGAGTCGGGATAGGTCTGCCTCGGAATCCCTTCCACCAAGGTTCCCTTGAGGGGCCTGCCGGTGGACCAATTATAGATGTAGGGAAGGTAGGAGCTTACCACGTAGCCGTGTACCGGCTCGGCGGGCCAGGAAGCGAGCCAGGCGACGACTCCCACGTCCCTGCCGCCGTCGCCCTGGCCCACGAGGTTCCAGAAGGCCGGGACGGCGCGCATCTCACTGGTGACGGGCTTGTAGCTTCCTCCGGCGAGGCCCACGATGAAGTCGGCAATGTGGTGGACTTGAGGGGGGCGACCCGTGGCCACGGTGGTCCAGAGCGACGGCGAAAGGGTCGGTTCCATGGACTGGAGCACTCCCGAAGCTCCCCCTCCTACAATCTTCTTGAAGTTCGGGAGTCTTCCTGCATCGATCAGCGGCCGGATGACTTGCCAGTCGGCTCCATCCACACCGAAGAGGATTACTTTGTCGCGCTGCGCCAGAGGAGGGAGATGAAATCCTCCGGTGCTGGGCGGACCCCCGCAGGCGACGAGGATTGCCAGAAGCAGCGGCAGGAGCGGCAGGGGCGGATGTCGAAGGGAGACAGGCCGAGGAAGGCTCATCAACTTGTCATTATATCGGTTCCTCGTTTATTGTACCCCGACCCGGGAAGCGCATCGGTGCTGGTGTGCCGCCTGGACTTCAAATCCAGTGGGACGTGGCGAGAGCCGGGTCCGGTGGGTTCGATTCCCACACGCTTCCGCCAGGGAGAGTCGAATTGATCTCAACCGGAGGAGCTATGAAACGCAGCGTCTGGGTGATTCTGTTGGCGACCTTCCTGATGCTTCCGTCGGGAAGGCCATTCGCCGATGAAAGCAAGGGAGTGGACGGCACGGTGTGGAAGCAGCTCAACGCCGATAACAAGGCCCTCTTCACGCTGGGCTATTTCACGGGAATTCAGATCTTCGCCAAGTATGCCCCGGGCTCGTGCAGCAACTGCCAGGCGGACTGCATGGACGAAGCTTCTTCCAAGCTGGTTCCCCTCGGCACCTCGATTCCCCAGGTCGTCCAGGTCATCGATTCCATATACACGGATGCCGCGAACCAGGTGATCCCGGTCCAGTGGGCCCTGAAGCTGGCCGCCCAGAAAGCCAAGGGGATGTCCGACGAAGAGTTCAAGGCGGCCATTGCCGATGCGGTGAAGGGAAGCGCTCCTGCCAAGCCTGCGCAGCCGCCCCCTCAGCCCGCCCCCGGCAAGTAGTCAACAGCCTAAGGAGCGCAGGCCAGCGAATTCAAACCTGTGCGGCCCGGGCCGAATCCGCCGTCGGCGCAGGAGTTCCGGGCCCGGATTAGGTAATAGTATCCGTCTCCGACCGCGGGATCAGCCCGCGCGTCGTCATAAGCATTGAGCGTCAAATCTCCCGACAGGCAGCCGGTGGCGGTGGTGAGGCCCGAGGCACGCAGGACCAGCAAGCTGCCTCCCACCACGTTGTAGAACACCCCGGGCCCGGTGACGGAGGCCTGCTCGTCCCAGGTCAGGGAGGCGGGCACCCCCGCCGCCACGGCCAGGTTCGTCACCTCCGATGCCGGCGCCCAGGCCCCGGCATCGGAAGCGTTGCAGTCATCCCCATTCAGATGCGCATCCTCGTCGAGATCGGCCCCCTGCCGGAGGCCCTCGCCCAGCGGCACGCAAAGAAACGTCACGGAACCCGCGGCGCTGCTGCGCAGCGCTGCCGTGCCGACCTGTGCCTCCCCCGACGCGTCCGTGGACCAGAGGCCTCCTAAGCTGGCACCGCCGTTCAGGTAGTAGGTCCGCAGGCGCGTCGCGGCGGGGGCCGCGGCCACCAGCTCACAATGCCGGCTCGGGTCCGTCAGGTTGCCCACTCCGATCAGCGTCGCGATCAAGGCTTCTTCTCCCCCACTCCCGGTGGGCGGGGCTCCGCCTGGCACGGTGACCTGCTTCCCCACGGCGGGCTTGGTGCCGGTCGGGAAGTGAAACATGAAGACGGCGATGTCCCGCGCCTGCGCCGCGGTCAGGTTGAAGACCCCGGCAGAAAGGAACGTCCCCAGGTCGGGGATGGCCCCGTCGTGAATGAAGCCGAAGCCGGTCTTGGATTCCGGGGGATTCGTGGTGCCGGGAGGGCCGAAGCGGGGGCCGAACTTCACGTACAGGTTTCGGAGGTGCGGAATCTCCAAATCGCTGTGCAGCGATCCGTCCGGTGTCCCGTTGAAGAGCGCAGTGGTATCGGCGCTGCTGGGCTCCTGGGGCTCGACTCCTCCCAATTTTCCTCCAGCCGCCCCAAAGGGTAAGGCGTGACAGGCCACGCAGGGTTGCCCCGCGTCGGATGCCAGGGTATTGAAGAGCACCTCCCCGTTGGCAGGGTTTCCCGTGAAGGGGCTTCCCGGCGGTTGGATGTCGACGCTGGGCAGCGAGTCATCCGCATTCCGGAATGGATTGGGGGGCATCCTGACCGCCAGCGCGAAGCTGCGGTAAAGATCCATCTGGGCCGGCGTCAACCCCGCGGGTTCGTTGTTCACCGGGCCGATGTCCGCGGTGCCCATCAATCCGACGAAGGCCTTGTTGAACTCCCGCATGGTGGGGCGGTCGCCCCGCCAGTGGAGCGGCTCCAGCATGGCCCGCAGAGTCTGGGTGGCCATGGGCCCCTTTTGCGGGTCGAACCCCTTGTGCGAGGCGCACAGCGGCTGCGTCGTTGGATCGCACGCCTGGGGAGATCCCCCTATGGGAACAACAAATCGTACGTTGTCGTTCGCGTTCGAATAGGGGGCCAATGTTCCTTCGGGATTCCCCAGGTCCCAGGAGATTCCGTCCATGTCTCCGGAGATGTGGCAGCTGGAGCAGGCTGCATCCCCGTGTCCGGACGTGTCGATCCCGTCGTAAAGAAACCGGCGACCGTCCCGGGTGGCCGGGGGCGTGGGGTCATGCAGTCCTACCTCGCCGACCTTGGTCAGGGCGGCCGTGTTCACCACGGCGACGGAGTTCGAGAAGCGCAGCAATACGTAGGCCCGTTGCTTGAGCTCGGCCAGGGCCACGCCGGTGGGGCCTTCGCCGACCACCACGGCGTTGGGTGCGGGGCGGTTCGGCCCAAAGATGCAACTCCCCGCCAGGCAGCTCCCGTCCACTACGAACAGCTTTCTTGAACCGATGGCGGTCAAGTAGGCCGCACTGCCGTCGGCCTTCCAAACCATCATCCCCGGTTGCGAAATGCTCGCCTGCCGCTCGGCCAGATTGGTGGCCGGATCGCTGGATCGATTGATATGGCTGTTGAGGTCGATGCGTGTCACGGTATTCGCCGCCCCGCACGAAGTTCCTCGCATTAGTGTTGGGGACGTAGATCTTTCCGTTGGCCGGGTTCACCGAGACTTCGAATAGGGTCGTCCCGAGGTGATCGATGAATTGAGGGGGAGCTCCCGGGTTGGTGGCGTCGATCACAAAGAGGTCGTGATCAGGGAGGCGAAACCGAGCACAGGAGCTCCAGTCCTGGCCCGCCTCGTCCACCCACGCAGCGCTGCAGGTCCCTCCGGCGCCGCATTGGGACGTTGTGGTGCACGTCGTGCCGGGCGTCGATCCACCCTGACAGGTTCCGTCCTGAAACTTCACGATCAGGCTCACCTTGGGCAGGTTGTCGGGAGGATCGGTCAACGCTGAATTGCGAGTGATGCCCGCTGGAAGGGGCGGGTAAGGCGGGGGCGGGGAACCCTCGCACGTTCCTCCGCCTTGGCATTGCGCATTGCCGCTACAGGGGGCGCCGGGATTCGTCCCCCCGAGGCAGGCTCTGCGATAGCCTGCCCAGATTCAGGTTCGGATTGTTTCCGAAGATGACGTTCGAATCCACTACGGTGGTCTGGTTTCCAGACTTTTGCAGCACCGCGTACACCCTCGTGCCGCCGGCGCCCACTGCCAGCGCCCGGGGCTGTCGCCCGAACAGGGACACGGTACTCTGACTGGGTGGGGCGGGGGGGACCGGCAGCGGCAGGTTGAAGACGCGGACGGCGTCCTCCTGAGAAACCGTCACGAAGGCGCGTCCCTGGGCGAAGGCCACATCCGTGGGCTCGTCGCCGACGGGGAGCGTGCGGATCACCTGACGGAGGCCCAGATCGACGATGCTGACGCTGTCCGAGAGCAGATTCACCACCCAAGCTTCCTCCCGGCCGCTTACCAGATTTGGGCGCCAGGCCACGCTGACCGGCTCCAGGCCCACGGGAACGGAGAAGCTCCGAGTGAGGCTCCCATCCCCGGCCACGCTGAAGACCTCCAGGCGGGCGTCGGGCGTGTTCACCACCAACAGCCTGTCCTGCGTTCCATTCAGGGTGATGGGATGCACCTGGGACGACTCGAAGTTTACATAGGTGGCCCAAGCTGTGCCCGGTATGAGGAGCAGGATCAATGCAAGGGGCGCGAGACGGTCGGTGTGCATGACGGTTTTCTCTCCAGCACCTTTACCATTCCGCTCAAGAACCGGCCCGGCGGGTTCTCGATTGCGATCCCCGCAGAGAAACGACCGAAATATACGAAGGCATCGGGACTAGGTCAACCCGCCAGAATGAATCGGATCCTCCGCTTCGGAGCTGAGGGCCGGTTCGTCCGCCCGTTTGTGGCATTCCTTTGCCCAGATTTCGCACAAAAAGGCCCCCTTTCCGCGCATTGATTGGACATGTCGCAAGGCTGACGGCACCTTCAAGAAACCAACCGTTGCCGTTGAAACAGAAGGAGATATATTCCAGGTAGAGCGAGGCGCTAAACGTTCCACACTCCCGAAAGGACCCGAATGCTTGACACCGAAGGAGCCGACCACCTCTCTCAGGGCCGACAGTTCGCCCTGGGGGGAGACTATGCCTCGGCGCTTCGGAGCTTCCAGCAGGCGGTTTCCGACCTCCCCTTCGAGGGGGGGCTGATGGTGCGTCCTCAGTTCCTTTCCCATTACGGAGCGGCGCTGGCCCTGGCCTCGGGGCGACGGGAGGAAGGACGACGCTTGTGCGAGCGCTCGATTCAGCTGGAACCCTACGAGCTCGAGCACTACCTGAATCTCGGCCGGATTCATCAGAGCAGCGGCGATCGGTCGGCAGCTTTCATCGCTTTCGATCGCGGGCTCGCCATCCATCCTGACCATCCCCTCCTCCTGGCCGAGAGGCGCAAGATGGACCGTCGCCGGTTTCTTCCCATCCCCGCCCTGTCCCGGGATCATATGCTGAACCGTTACCTGGGAAAGATCCTCGCAACGGCTAGCCTCCTCGGGAAGTCCCAACCGAACCGAAGCCCACTCCCCTGACTGAAGACAAGCCGGCTGTCTGAAGACTCCTCACGCGCCTTCCACACCTGGGGGTCCTCTCGCTATAATGAGCCCTGGTCGCCCCTGAAGGGGCAAGACTCAGGAAGGTGGTTCATGGACATCAAAAGCATCTCCCCCCAGGAAGCCTGCGATCTTCTCACTCGGGAGGAGGGGTATGTCTACCTGGACGTCCGATCGACTCCCGAGTTCTCCGAAGGCCATCCGCAGGGCGCCCTCAATATTCCGCTCCACCATGCGCAGCCCGAGACCGGCCAGATGACACCCAATCCCGACTTCCTGACCGTGGTCCGGGCCAATTTTTCTGCCGACGCCAAGCTGTTGTTGGGATGCTTCTCCGGCGGGCGTTCGATGATGGCCGCAGAGATGCTGGGGCGAGCCGGTTACCGAAATCTCTTGAACGTCCGTTGCGGCTTCGGGGGAGCGCGTGACGCAACGGGACGGGTGGTGGAACCAGGATGGGCGAGCCTGGGGCTGCCCGTGGAGCGGGAGTCCCGGCCTGGCGCATCCTATGAACCTCTCCTGAAGAAGGCCCGCCCTTGACCGAGGCGGAGAACCTGGTCGGCCCCCCTCAGGCTCTCCGTACCCTCTCCTCGCATCTGAGCCTCGTCGTCCCTGTGTACAACGAACAGGAAAACCTTCCCGCCCTCTGCGACCGATTACGACAGACTCTGGAAGCGAAGGAGATTCCGTACCGCATCTTCTTCGTGAACGACGGAAGTCGGGATGGAAGCCTCGCCTGGCTGCGACAGCTGGCGGCCACCGACTCGCGGATTCGCATTCTCTCCTTCTCGCGCAATTTCGGGCATCAGATCTCCATCAGCGCCGGACTGGCCCACGCCGACGGGGACGTGGTCGTGGTTATGGACGCGGATCTGCAAGACCCGCCGGAAGTGATTCCGGATCTCTTGGCAAAGTGGAGTGAGGGGTACGAGGTGGTCTATGCCGTGAGGAAGAAACGCAAGGAGCTTCTCGCCAAGCGAGGGGCCTACGCCCTCTTTTACAGGATTCTCGCAGGGATCAGCGACGTGGAGATTCCGTTGGACTCCGGGGATTTTTCACTGATGGACGCCCGTGTGGTGTCGTTGTTGCGTTCTTTCCCCGAGCGGAACCGGTTCATCCGGGGCCTGAGATCCTGGGTCGGTTTCCGACAGACGGAGCTGGCTTACGAGCGGATGGCCCGTCACTCGGGCGAGCCCAAATACCGGACCCGTCACCTGATGAAGCTGGCCATGGATGGCTTCTTCGCCTTCTCAACGGTCCCTCTGCAGATTGCAACCTACCTGGGATTACTGGCAGCGGGGCTCGGCTTCCTCTACCTGCTCTACGCTCTGGGCACCCGGTTTCTCTACGGAAACCCCACCGGATGGACCTCTCTGGCGGCCATTGTGCTGTTTCTCGGCGGAACCCAGCTGATGATCCTGGGAATCCTTGGCGCCTATCTGGGGCGCGTGTACGAGGAGGTCAAGCAGCGCCCTCTCTACATCCTCGACGAGGTCATCGGCTTCCCCGGGTAAGCAGGCGAGCCCGCCTCCTCTCGCTAGTAGGTGCACCTTGGATCCTTCCATGTACCGGGAGTTCGCCGAGTTGCACGAAGACCGCCACTGGTGGTTCGTGGGCCGGCGGCGCATCCTCGCCGCTTTTCTGGCAGAGATCTGGGGCCATAGGAACGACCTCCGCATCCTCGACATCGGGTGCGGCACGGGAGGAATGATTCCCGTCTTGCACACCCACGGGCGGATCCTGGCCGTCGATCCGGCGGAGCCGGCTATCCGTTACGCAAGGCAGCGCTACGACGGCCTGGCGGAGCTGTTGCAGGTGGACTTTCCCCGAGAGGTTCCGCCGGGAAGAGACTACGATCTGATCACCCTCTTCGACGTCCTGGAGCACCTGGACGATGATCGGGGGGCCCTCGCTTGCGCCGGTTCGCTTCTTCGGCCCGGAGGAATCCTGCTGATCACGGTCCCTGCCTGCCGTTTTCTTTGGTCTCCGCACGACGTGATCAATCGACACCGGCGCCGTTACGCGCTCTCCGAGCTGCGAGAGCGGATCCGGGAAGCGGGGTTCTCGCTGGAGCGCCTCACCTACTACAACACGTTCCTCTTTCCCGCCGTCTTCGTGGCGCGGCTGTGGCGCCGGCGGCTGGCTCGCCAGGGGGACGGCCGCTCCGATTTCCGCATCGGCAACAACTGGATTAACGGCCGTCTCGCCGACCTTTTCGGCTGGGAGCGTCTTCTCTTGAGGCACTGCAACCTGCCCCTGGGCGTCTCCCTCCTGGCCATCGCCCGAAAACCCTCAGAAACCTCAAGTGCATGATGAGTCGGAGGCGGCTTTTGGTGCTGCTGTTCCTGCTGGCCCTCGCCGTGCGTCTGCCTATGCTCTACTTCCTCCACGACGCCTACCTCTCCGGCGGAATCACGACTTCCCTCGGCCTGGTGGCCCGGAATCTTCTGGAAGGGAGGGGGCTTGTGGAATCCACCGGCCCCCCGGAGATTCTGCTCCTCTACAACGCGCAGCTCGCCGACGGGAAGCTGCTCGACATTGCCGAATTCCCGGACCCGCCGGATCAGCCCACCGTTCCGTTGATCCAGCGGATGCCGGGCTACCCTCTGCTGCTGGCCGTGATCTGGAGGATCACCGGAAGCTACCGGTACCTACCGGTCCAGACTCTTCAAGTCCTGCTCAGCGCTCTGCTTCCGCTCCTCCTCTACGGCGCCGCCCGGCGGTTCTTCGCCGAAACTCCGGGGCGCCTGGCGGGACTCCTCGCTTGCCTGAATCTTGCGGAGGCGCGACTGGCGGTGGTCCCGCTATACGACTGGTGGATGCTATTCGTGGTGGGTGTAGTGCTCTGGCTTCTGGCCCGGAGCATGGAGCGCGGCTATCCGACCGGAAGCTTCGGGCTCCTCGGGCTTGTCCTTGCCGGAGGCATCTACCTCAAGGCGACCCTCCTCGCGTTGCCATTCTTCCTGGCCCTGTTTCTACTCCCCAGGCTGGGACTCCGCCGCTCCACGCCGAGGGTTACCCTCCTGGCAGGACTGCCGCTGCTCGCTCTCCTCCCCTGGGCGGCCCGCAATCATCACACCTTCGATCGGCCGATCCTGACCAACACCTTCTTCTGGCCCACGGTCTGGGAAGGCTTCGGGGAGGTCCCCAACCCGTTCGGAGCGATGCTCGACGACCAGCGCACCTACCTCCAGGCGATCAACGAGAGGCGGGACCTGCAGTACGGCACGCCGGAATACGACGATTTTTTTCGCGACAAGGTGCTGAACGCCTTCGAGAGTCATCCGGAGTTTCTGATCTCGCTGTGGGCCCGGCGGCTGGTGCGAGCGCTTCTCGTCTCGGGTAATCCCTGGGGAGTTGCGGGGGCGGAGCGGCCGGAGGCGAGCTACGGATTCTTCCACGCGCAGACGGGTGGAGGAATGGTGGCCTACGTGCTCAGGCAGCCGCTGATCGCCGTGGTCAAGACCCTTCAACGACTCTGGGATCCGCTGCTCGTCCTGCTGACCGTCCTGACCCTTGTCGTGGATCGACACCGCCTCAGGGAGTTGTTGCCTCTCCTGGCGATCCCGGTCGCTTTCTTCGCGGCGACCATCCCCCTTCACCTAGAAGGGCGCTATGTGCTCCCCGCGGGAGAGGTCTTTCTCCTCTTCGCCTCCGTCCCGCTTGCCGCCTGGATCTTTCCGGACCGCACCCCATCTCCTTCCGACCCCGACCGGCCTTTGCCTTATAATGCCGGGCTCGGCGCCCCGTGAGAGCGCCTGCAGGCAAGAGGCCCATGGGGAGAGAGACAAAGCGTGTGGAGCGCGCTTAGCGTCGCCATCGATCGTTATCGCATTTGGTACAAGATCACCTACCAGCGGGGGAAGATCCTAGCCACCGCACCCGGCGTCTGGCGTCGCTATGCGGACCCACCCCCCTTCCCCGACGCGCGAAGTTTCTTTCCGTGTGACGGCCGCATTCCTGAAGCCCGCCTGGAAGAGGAGCCGGCACCCCCGGGGGTGCGAGTCCAGAAGATCACTTTCCCCACGCTGCACCGTCTCCCATTCCCGGAGACCAACCTGGCCATCGGCCGTCTTTATGCGCCGGTGTCTACCAGCTGCGCCCCCCTGGTAGTGCTCTCCCACGGTTGGGCCCACCGGAAGCGCCGGGGCATCGAGCGGCTCTATGTGAGGCCTTTCCTGAAGCGAGGATGGTCGGTACTCTTCATGGCCCACCCGCTTCACTTCGAGAGGACGCCGCGCGGCGCCTACAGCGGCGAGATGATGGTCTCGGGGGATGCGGCGCTGACCGTGGAGGCCTTTCGCCAGGCGGTGGTGGATCTGGCCGCCGCCGTGAATTTTCTGCAGTCGCGAGAGCGACGGCCCTGGGGCCTTTTCGGCTATTCCCTGGGAGGCTATATCGCTGGGTTACTCGGATGCCTTCGGCCCGACTCCTCATTCCTCGTGTTGGCCGGGTGCGGCGACTCGGTCCTCTCCCCCATCCTGGAGACCCGCCTAGGCAGGAACGTTCGCGAAGATCTTTCCAATACCGGGCTGCTGGACCGGGAGGAACTGGAAAGGTTTTGGGGAACCATCTCTCCCTCCCGATGGACGCCCGCCGTTTCCAGGGAGCGAATCCTGTTCGTCGCAGGCCGTGACGACCGCATCATGCTGCCCGATTCGGTAGAGCGCCTCTGGCAGGCTTGGGAACGGCCGGCGCTGTGCTGGCTACCTCGCGGGCACTACACGCTCCTGGCCACTCCCGGCGCCTTGCTGCGCGTCTCCCTCCCCTTCATGGACCAGCATTTCGCCGAGCGAAGCGTCCACAAGAAAAGCGCCGCCCCTTGAGAGGGCGGCGCTGCCGTCACGGCCTGAGGGGGAGGCCTGCCGGCTCAGGAGGAAGATGTCAGGGCCGTTGAGGAATGTTGTCCCCGGAGATGGACGTGTCCATGGCCGGCTTGAGCCCCCCACCCCAAACGATGGAGTCCGCACCCACCGTGGAGCTGCCCGGTGCCGCTCCCGAGCTCTTGAGCCCACCGCCCCAAACGATAGAATCCGCGCCCACCGTGGAAGTTCCGGTGGTGGACCCCGAGCTGTTATGTCCGCCACCCCAGACGATCGAAGTGGAGCCGACAAAGGAAGTCCCGGAGGCAGAGCCCGAGCTCTTCATTCCCCCTCCCCACACGATAGAATGCCCCGAGACACCCGAGGGAGCAGCCCCGGAGACAACGTCGCTCCAGAGGGCCGCATCCGCCCACACACCGCCCGTGCCGCGCAGGGGATCCACTCCGAAGATGCTCGAGAGGCTCCAATCGTCCGCGCTCCCCCACAAGCTCCCCGTGTCCTGCAGGACCATCCCCGAATCGGCGCACTCCGCCCTTGGAGAGAGAGCCGGTAAGGTGGCAATCGCAGACTCCTGGAGTGCAGAGAGAAGATCGGCAAACCCCGCGCCTTCCGAGAAAGCGTCGTAGACCAACCGCTTCTCGGCCGATTTCATCAGCCGCGCCTTGAGGGTGTCGGGGCTCAACGACGGGTCTGCCTGCATCATTAGGGCGGCCATGCCAGAGACCACTCCGGCCGCCATGCTGGAGCCGCTCATCTGGAAATAGAGAGAGTCGTCCCCGGCGGCCGTCGGGTCCTGCCGGAATGCCCCCTCCTTGACCCGTAGCGAGGGATACGCTTCGTCGAGGGTAGAACCCACGACGCGCAGCGAGATGGTGCGATTGCCGGGCGCCACCAGGTCGGGCTTCACCACATGATCCAGCGGCGTCGGACCGCGCGAGGTGTAGCTGGTCAGGATGTCGTCGAAGCGAGTGGCCGACAGATAGTTGTTGGATGCACCCACCGTCAGGATGGCAGGGTCGTTGCCCGGGCTGTGGATGGTGCCGTACCCTTCGGCGCCGGCGTTTCCCGCAGCTGCCACCACCAGAATCCCCGCGCTCCAGGCCGCTTCCACAGCTCGGCAGAGGGGATCACCGGCGCAGGGCTCCTCCACCGGGTGTCCCAAGGAAAGGTTCATGATGCGAATGGCGTAGGCGTCCTTGTGCGCCAGCACCCAGTCGATGCCAGCCAGCACATCGCTCACCTTCCCTCCGCCCAGCTCATCCAGCACTCTCACCGAAACAATACGTGCCCCAGGCGCGATACCATTGAATTTGCGGAAGGATCCCGAGTCGCCGCTGGCGGTCCCGTCCCCGGCGATGATTCCCGCCACGTGCGTCCCGTGTCCGTAGGGATCGACGAAACCCTTCTCGTGACTCGCGAAATCCACCGCGGCCAGCAGCCTCCCGGCGAGATCCGGATGAGGCGCAACGCCGGAATCCACCACGGCCACGGTGACCCCACTTCCGTCCAGGCCAGGGACTCCATTGAACGTCTCCCGCGCCGCCCGATCCGCACCCACCGTCCCGTAGTTCAGATCGTTGCTGCCGCGCACCTCGCCGTCATAGGCGATGCCGATGACGCCGCGCGCGTGAGCGAGGCGCCGCAGCGCACCCGCCGGCACCGTCGCAACGTAGCCTGAGAGTTTGCCGAAGCGGCGGCCCACCATCGCCCCGATGGATTGCGCCTCCGTCACCTCCGAATCCCCCGCCGGCGCAGCGGTCATCACGACCACTGGCACAGCCTGTTGCGTCCCCGCCTCCGCCAATCGGAGGAGGCGGGGACTTAGCCGGGTGACGTCGGGAGGAGAGGAGGAATCAGCAGGCAAGGCCCTGGAAGTCGAGCCCAGGGCGGAGCAGATAAGTAGGACAGCGAACGCCAGCGCGTGTCGAGCCCCCGAAAGACTCTTGGTCATGTCCGCTCCCCCTGGATTGCTTGTCGAAATCCTTCAATTTGCCTATGCGCAACCTCGTCAGCGCCTAGGGCAGAGTGCAACGTAGAGGCCAGAAATGCGACGGGCCGTTGACATGGGATGTAATCGGCCTCGCTGCAGCGGGTTGAAGAAGAGCCTTGCCCCGGGAACCGGCCTCTGTCCCAGAGTCCCCGGAAAGGCACGTGTCGCTCTTTCGCACGCGACGGGCACTGCCAAGCGGCGCTTTCGGCGCGCAGGTTCAGCCTTCGCTTCACTTGCGAGTGTGTGGCGCGGTTCTGGTCAGGCTTGTCCAGAAATCCGGCAGGATTCTTTACTTGGTGACCCGGGCGCGGCTAAGATGCGCGCTCCAGTGGACGCAGGAAAGACTCAGGGAGGAGAAGTGAAGCGTGCACGGGTCTCATTCCTGGTGAAGGGAGGGATGTCCGGCCTGCTGCTCTTTTCCTCGGCCATCGCGGGGCCGAATGTTTTCGCAGGAGAGTCCAGAGAGCAGGGCCCTTTCAGCGAAAGGAACCAGTTTCCGTTCAACCTCCTGTTCCTGGCGTTTCCGGCCCGCGGTGGTTCCATTCTGCCGCAGGGGGAGCGGGAGCTCTTGGCGGTGGAGGCCTACGCCAACACGTTTGCGGGGAGCGATATCCTCACCTCGTTCAACACCGGCGAGCGAGAGCGGCTCACTCCCTCCATGCTCGCCCTCGCTCAGAGCCGGCTGCCCGGGACGAGTCTTTTTTTTGTGGACACCGAGCAGTCCCGCACGGCCTTGATCTATCGGGTGGGAGCGCTTCGCCGATTCGAATTGGATGTAGAGGTGCCTCTGCTTTCCTACCGGGGCGGGATACTCGATTCTGCCATCGAGGGGTATCACAGGAACAACCGGCTGGGAAACGGCGGCCGGGAGAATTACCAGCAAGACGTCGTCCAGGTGGCATTGACTCTGGGTAGCGACCAGTACTTCGCCGCCCGCTCCCCCTCTTCCCTCGAAATCGGTGACACCTTGCTCACGGGGCGGTATTCACTGGTGGAAAACCATCGAGGCTCTCTCGCGGTCTCCGCAGGACTCAAGCTTCCCACGGGGAGCACGGCCGACCTGGGAGGCAGCGGAAGTATGGACGAAGGAATGGAGTTGGAAGGCACGCTGAGGCAGGGCAAACAGCGGCTGCACCTGATCGCAGGCTGGGTGCACCCGGGGAAGTGGGCCCTCTTTCCCGATTTCAACCCCTCGGACCTAGTGAATTTCGGGGTGTCCTACGAGTTCGCTCACAGCGGGAGGATCTCCTGGATTGGCCAGCTCCAGACCCAGTCCAGCGTATTTCGAGGGCAGAGGGGATCGGACGGCTATCTCGCGGACTACAGCACCGAAATCCTGGCAGGCGTGAAATGGCAGGGTGTGAAAAGGCACTGCTTCTTCGAGACAGCGGTCATCGAGAACATCTTCAATCAGAACAACGGCGTGGACATCGGATTCATGACGAGCCTCGGAGTCCGATTGCGGCCCGCGGGGTCTTGAGTCACAAGCTCACCTTCCGGCAGCTTCCCGGATCCGGACCACCTGGTCCGCCGCCAGGTTGGTGAGGATCTGGGTCGCACCCGAAGGCCAACGGATCTCCACCTTCTCGACCCGGGCGGCGGAGCCGAGGCCGAAGTGCAGTACCAACTCGTTCTGGGAGAGGTAAGAAGTGCCGCTGCGCAGTTCTTCAACCTGTCTTTTCCCGCCCGCGGTCACCGCCACTTTTGCGCCGATCGCGTCTCGGTAGTGCTGGGCGTTCCCACCGTCGTTCCGCAGCAGCACTGCCGGCTGGTCGTTGTTGCTCACCGCCACATCCAGATCCCCATCCCCATCCATATCGGCCAGTGCCATCCCCCGCCCCACGAATTCCCGGGCGAAGTAGGCACCGTGCTGGCGCCCGACCTCTTTGAACTTCCCCCCACCCAAATTCTCGAACAGGAAATCCCTCTGGGCATAAGTGAGGGAGTCGTTGAACAGTGGAATGTTGTCGATGATGTGACCGTTGGCCACGTAGAGGTCCAGGTCACCGTCATTGTCATAGTCAAAAAAGTTGGTCCCGAAACCTACCCAGCGCACACCTACCGCCGCAATGCCTGCCGGGTAGGTCGCCACTTCGAAGCGGAGCCCACCCAAGTTCCTGTAGAGCTCGTTCACCTCCCCGGAGAGGTGGACCACGAAGAGGTCGAATCTCCCGTCGCCGTCGTAATCCCCCGCATCGGTCCCCATGCCCGCTTCGGGTTTCCCGTCCTCGCTGTAGCCGGTGTTGGAGTCCATCGTCACGTCGGTGAACGTGCCGTCTCCGTTGTTCCGGTAGAGGGCATTGGGCACGGAGTCTTTGGCCACGTAGAGATCCGGATCGCCGTCGCCATCCAGATCGCTGAAGACCACCCCCAGGCCTTTCCCCCAGCGCTCCGTGAGGCCCACCTTCCGGCCCACCTCCGTAAACGTCCCGTCGCCATTGTTGTGATAGAGACTGTCGGGCACTCCTTCGTAGGCATCCGGGTGGCAGTAGGCGCGGATCTTGCGGATAGAATCACCGCACCATTTGTTGTTGTCCATCGCAAAATCCACGTAGTTGGCCACGAAAAGATCCAGGCGGCCGTCCGAGTCATAGTCGGCGAAAGCGGCGCTGGTGCTCCACATGGGATTGGACACCCCGGCTTTCTTACCCACCTCGGTGAAGGTGCCGTCTCCATTGTTCCGGTATAGGAAGTCCTCCCCGAAATTGCTCACGAAAAGATCCTCGTCTCCGTCGTTGTCGTAATCCGCCGCAGCGCATCCCATGCCATAACCGGCGGCTCCCACACCGGCCTTGGCGGTCACGTCGGCAAAGTGTCCCTTGCCGTCGTTACGGTACAGGACGCTTCCGGGGCGCGTCCCCGTTGTTCCAGGAACCGGACCTGACTGGACGAAATAGAGGTCGGAGTAGCCGTCGTTGTCGTAGTCGAAGAAGCAAACCCCCGAGCCCATGGTCTCGATCATGTACTTCTCCGGGGTGTGTCCCGCCACGTGACGGAAGGTCACACCCGCAGCCTGGGCCGTCTCGGTGAACACGAGAGACGCCGGCGTGGTAGCGGGCGAGGCCAGGAGGGTCCGAGCGGGTACCGCCAGCAGGGGCGCCAGACAGGCGAGCGCCAGCCTAGAAGCCGGTCTTGTTCTCACTGATGGCCTCCAGCGCTTCGAATGTCTGACGCTCCCGTTCGCTCTGCAGCGCTTCGCCCCGCTCCTGGTAGAGGACG
Source organism: Acidobacteriota bacterium (assembly GCA_003222305.1). Lineage (GTDB taxonomy): Bacteria > Acidobacteriota > Polarisedimenticolia > Gp22-AA2 > AA152 > AA152. The sequence continues at coordinate 24,719 of QHVQ01000072.1, forward strand.
GCCAGAAGGAAATGGGCGTCGGAGAGTTTCGGGTCCAGGGCCACCGCCTTCTGGAGAGCGGCGAGGGCTTCGTCTTTCCTTCCCATCTTCAAGAAGCACTGGCCGCGTCCCAGCTCGAAGCGCCCCGACTGGGGATTGATTTCCAGGAGTCGGATGTACTCCTGGATGGCTCCTGCGTAATCTCCCGCCAGATAGAGCTCACGGGCCTTCCCTTCCGCGGCCCGATCCGCCGCCTGCCTGTCCCAGAGTCTCTTGAAGATCTCCTGCTCCTTGGCCGCCGCTTCCCTCTTCTCTTGTCTTACGTAGAGGCTGGCCAACTGGAAATGGGCTTGGCTGTTCTGGGGCGCCAGCGTCACCGCGCGATGCAGCTCTTCCTCCGCCTTCGCGTCCTGGTTCAATCTCGCGTAGGCGAGGCCGAGCGTGTAGTGGGCATCGGGCAAATCAGGCTTCAGGATAATCAGCCGCGACAGCAGGTCGCGCGACTCCGCGTAGTCTCCCGCACGGTAACGCAACATCCCCAGGTTGTAGAGCGCCTGAAGGTTGTCCGGGTCACGCTGCAAGACCTCCCGGAAGAGAGGAGTGGCCATCTCGTAGTCGCCCAGTCGGATGCCGATCCGGGCGAGCCCCAGGCGCGGCTCCACCGCGTCGGGATGGATCGTGAGAATGCGGCGGAATTCCGCCTGGGCTGGGGTGTAGCGCTTCGCCTGAAGCAGGGACGTGCCCAGGAGTCCGGAGACCCTGGGATCCGCGGGCACCAGGTTCCGTGCCTTCTCGAAGGAAGCTGCCGCGTCGTGGTAGCGTCCCTGCCGGTATTCGGCCACCCCTTCATTCACGAACCGGGAAGCCTCTCCCGGGAGCACCAGGGGAGCCTCCGGTTCGCGGGGTTGCGCGGGCGAGCCGGACGTGTCGGCCGAAGAAGGAACTGGAGTCTGGCTCGACTTGCCGCAGGAATCGGCGAACAGGATCAGCAGAACGACCGGGAGCGTCTGGAGGATCCTCATGCCCCGCTTCTCTCGGGAGGAAAACGGCGGGACGAGGACCGGGTGCGCTTGACGCGTCGGAGGAGGTGGTGCGCCAGAGCAATCAGGGAGAAAAACAGCAGGACGAAGGGATAAAGGAGGGTCCCCAGAACCACCGCACAGGCACACAAGAGGAAGCAGGTGAAGAGGGCCCACCGTTCTCTCAGGATGCCCATCGCGCGACTCCTATTCGACACAGCTTTCCCGTTTGGCAGAATAACATAAGAGAAGCCGTGTCTCTTCGGCCGGCGAGTGGGCCCGACCTTCGCGCTTGTCCGCCCGCCGAGACGTGGCACGAGTCGCTCCCGGGGGCACGGCTCCGCGGCGGGAGTGGGCGGACTGCATTGACGCTCTCTGCGGGCGACCTTATACTTTTCGACGAAATGCCGCGTCAATGCGGCACTTCGCGACCCTGACTCCGATTTTCAAAGCGAGCTTCATGACCGGCCAATCAACCGACCTCAGGGGGAAGGGGCTGCTCTTGCCCGCCCTCGCGCTGGGAATCTTGGTGCTTGCGGGCGTGGCGGTCTCCTTTCCGCCTGTCGCACGGTATGTTTCCCCTCCCACCCGAGCCGGGGCCCGGGGCGACTGTCTCTCCTGCCACGCCGCGGCGGCGGATCTCAAAGGCGGCGGCGACCCGGGCATGGTGGAACAGTGGCGCCGCTCGGTGCACTTCGCGCGCGGCGTGACGTGTCAGGCCTGTCACGGCACCAACCACGAGGCGATGATCCATTCGCATGGCGAGGTCTCCGCCGGAGTCTGCGGCAGGTGCCATGCCGAGGCCGTAAACGAGTTCAACAACCAGGGACACGCCCTGGCCGCCGCCATGGCCGAGAGCAACGCAAAGTTCATGGCCCAGAGCGCCGAGATGCAGCGGCAAGGATGCATGGGGTGCCACGCCATCGGCAGGCACTTCCCGGATGGGAGCGTCGGAAAGTGCAACTATTGCCACACTGGGCATCTCTTCTCGGCGGCCCAGGCGCGCGAGCCCGAGGCTTGCCTCACCTGCCACGCCGGGCCGGATCATCCGCAATTCGAGGCCTACGAGGAGTCGAAGCATGGCATCGCCTACGCCGCCACCCGCGACACCCGCCAGGCTCCCACGTGCGCGACCTGCCATATGCCCGCTGGGTCCCACGACGTCAGCCAAGGCATAACCTTGGGTGGAGTCGCCTTCGGCGGGACGCTGGAGGGGGAAGTGCTTCGCCTGCCCCTCAAGACCCTGGCGCGCGCCGAGTTCGAGAAAAAGCGGGCGAACATGCTGCAGATCTGCACCGGCTGCCACGCCACTTCCTTTGCCCGGGACGCCCTCGCCGACGCGGACGCAATCAAGAAGCAGACCGACAGGCTGGTAGACCGCGCCGCAGGGATCGTGGAGGCGGTCTATCGAGCCGGCGCGCTGGATCCCCGGCCTGAGGATCGCCCTCCCAACCCGGTGGAGGGCGCCTCGCTCGTCATGGGCACCCACCAGCTTTACGAGAATACTTCGCCTCTGGAGCAGCGCTTCTTCGAGGTCGCGGTGTTTCACGGCCCCACCACGTGGAAGGGGGCGTATCACAATTCCCCGGATCACACCCACTGGCTCGGCAACATGAAGGTGAAGGAGAGCCTGATCTACATGGAGGCCGAGGCCCGGCACCTGTTGGGCGGTTCCCTGTCGCCCAAGACACCGTCCGCGAAAGCCCCTGCCCCTTTTTCACGGACCTTCATTCCCCCTTCTGAGGTGGGCGTCCCCTTCAAACCCGGGGCGAAGTACGTGGGTGATCGCTACTGCGAAGGTTGTGACGCCGACGTCTACCGCTCCTGGCGGAAGACCGAGATGGCGGCCGCGTTCGGCGCGCTCTACCCCGGGGCGGATCGCGAGGCGAAGACCCATGCGCTGAGTCTCGACCCCGACAAGGATTTCACCCGTGACCCGAGTTGCTTTCCGTGCCATACCACCGGCTTCGGCCAGCCCGGAGGGTTTGTCTCCCTGGAGCAGACACCCAATCGCCAGGGCGTTCAGTGCGAGGCGTGCCACGGCCCGGCGAGCGAGTACATGGACCATATGGAGACCCGGAAGCCCGGCGAAGAAGTGAAGGTCGCGGGACTGGTGGTGGCCGACGTGCGGGCGTGCGTGCAGTGCCACCATCCGTCGGATCCCTGTCCCGACGATAAGTATGTCTTCGACTACGCGGTCATGAAATCCAAAGGCATCCATGCAATCCACCGCCGCTAGGCTGCGCCGGGTCCTAGCTCCATTGGAATGGATCGTACCGGTTCTCCTGATGCTCCCCGCGTGCCGCGCGAACCGCATCGTCCAGGGGTCCGCGGCGACCTACGTAGGGGCCGCCCGCTGTGCCGCCTGCCATCAGGAAGAGACAACACTCTGGAAGCGCAGCGCTCACGGCAACCATGCCTTCCTCACTTCGCCGGAAGTGGTCAAGGGAGATTTCGAGCACAAGAACGTCTACGTCTTTCGTGGTGTTACCTCCCGCATGTGGACGAAGGGCGGAAAGTATTACATGGAGACGGAAGGACCCTCCGGCGCCCCTGAGACGTATACCGTGGATCTCGTCTTAGGGTGGCGCCAGACCCAGGTCTATCTCACGAGGTTTCCGGACGGGAGGTACCAGGTCCTCCCCACCTATTACGACCTCGACGAGAAACTCTGGTACGACCAGACCGAAGGTGTGGTCCCGAGCGGGGGGCGCAAGCTGACGCCGAAGGACAATTCGTTCTGGGCGAACCAGGGGCGCACGTGGAACTCCGGGTGCAGCGGTTGTCATGGGAGCCAGGTCGAGAAGCATTTCGATGTGAAAGCCGGGGAGTATCGTACGACGTGGGTGGACCTGACCATCAACTGCGAATCGTGCCACGGCCCCGGCAGCCGGCATGTGGAGGCCTGGACCAAGGCCGGCGCGGCAGGGAAGGTGGCTCCCGAACAGGGCGCTCTGGTCAAGCTTGGCATGCTCTCCCCACGCCGGCAGGTGGATGCGTGCGCGAAATGTCACGCCGCCAAAGCAACCCTGGTGCGGGGATTCAGGCCGGGAGACGACCTGCTGGACTATTACGAGCCGATGGTCCCCAGCACCGGCAATCAGTTCTTCTCCGACGGCCGAAACAAAGGACTGAATTACAACTACATCGCCCTGATCCAGAGCGAGTGCTATTCGAAGGGGAACCTGACCTGCACCGGTTGTCACGATCCCCATGGCTCAGAGAACCCCGTCGATCTCCGGGAACCCGAAGACAATTCGAATCGCCTCTGTCTCCCCTGTCATACCGACAAAAAGACCGGGCTGAATGAACATTCCCACCACGACGCGGCCGTAAAGTGCGTGGACTGCCACATGCCGTTTGTCGACATTCTGGGGCGGCGCATCCAGGCTCGCGACCATAGCATGGCTGTTCCGGTCCCGGCCATCACGAAGAATTTCGGCGCGCCGAACGCCTGCAACACCTGCCATCGCGACCGCGCCCCCGCGTGGGCCGCCGAGGCGATCCAGCGCTGGTTCCACAAGGACCAGATGGATCAGGTCAACAAGGCAGCGGCTTTCTTCTTCGGCTTTCGAAAAGACCCCGCGGCGCCCCCGGCGCTGCTTTCGCTGTTCCAGGACAAGGGCGCGCTCTCGATGCCGCGTCGTGCCGGAATCCCCCGCATTCTCGCCACTTACCAGGACGCATCGCTTCTGGCACCGCTGGTCTCCGCGATGCTCGATCCGGCAGAGGAGCCGCTGGTCCGCTATCAGATTGCCGCCGCGCTGGCGTCGGTGCCTGGTCCTCTCAGCGATCAGGCGCTCTTGAGGGCGGTCATGAGACCCGAGACGGCCATGCGTCGCGTGGCAGGGGTGGAACTGGCAAAGCGGGGGGTGAGACCCAAGGATCCTGCCATCCAGGACGCCATCGATGGGGTAGTGAAGGAATATGAGGAAATCGTCCAGGATGTCCGCTCCGACGTCCCGGAGGATCACGGGAATCTGGGGGACATTTATTTGAATCGTGGTAATTCGGAAGCGGCGGAGAAGCAGTACCGCGCCGGTCTCAAGCTCAATCCCGATCTTCCCGAGCTCCGGATCCAGCTCGGCACCGTGCTGGCCCGCCGCGGCCGCATGGACGAAGCGGCCGAGCAGTTCCAGGCGGCGGCGCAGCTCCTACCCAAGAGCCCCGTACCCCCATTCGATCTCGGCCTGCTGCATCAACAGGCGGGGCATCATGCGGAGGCCATCACCTACTTGATCCGGGCGCTGGAGCTGGACCCCGGCCACGCGGAGGCCCGCTACCAGCTCGCGGTGGCCCAGATAGAGCTCGGCCAGCCCCAGCCGGCGATCGAAAACCTGCGGAAGCTCCTCGCCTCTCATCCCCGCAACGCCCTCGCCCACTACCAGCTCGGCCGCGCCTATGAGACGGCAGGAGACTCGGGCCGCGCCCTGGAGAGCTACAGGAATTCGCTTCAGGCTGCTCCAGGGTTGCAGGTAGCACAGAAAGCTCTGGAGCGACTCGCCCATTCCCCCTGAATGGCCCCGCAAGATCGCAATCTCAGGCATCGAGGCCCCCCCCGGGGGCGCGAGGGAAAGTGCGAGCGGATTCCACCACCTCACCCGGCCCGTCAGCTCTTCGGGTGCCGGCTTCGCACCCATCCCAGAGTGAGGGATTGATGGGCGCTTTCCAGGCACCGGAAGAGGCGCGATTTTACCGTCCCGACAGGCACCCCGTGGACCCCGGCGATTTCCTCGTAATTCCGGGCTTCGTAGAAATAGGCCCGAATAAGCTCTCTGCATTCTTCTGACGCCAGGTCCAGCACGCGTCGCACCAATTGCCGGTCGATGACCCCTGATTCAGCGTCGGCCTCCGGCGGCGAAGCGACCGGTTCGGATGCTGTTGGCTGCCATTGTCGACTCAGCGCCTGCAGGCTAGCGTAGCGCGCGATCCCCTGGACGTACACCCGGAGGTCGCGGGAGGCATCGAAGCGCTCGAGGCGCAGGCTTTCGACTACCCTGGCCAGGACTTCTTGAACGAGGTCGGGCCATTCCCCTCGCAAGGACCAAAACCTTGGCGAGGTGAGGGCCGTGGAGATCCATCGAATGACCTGCCCCAGCGCCTCGGGATCGTCCTCCAGCAGACGCCTAGCGACGCTGTGCTCGGGGTAGGGCACGCATCGGCTCCTGAGTCATTTCGTGTTCCCGAACGGCGCCGAGAATAGAGGAGGTGCTCGGCAAGTGTCAACGGGCCGCCAGAAATCTGACAAGGCACAGCCTGGTGTCTCATTCGCAAGCTCATTGACTGCGCCCGCGGCGCGACCTAGATTCGCTCCCATCATGCCCGACTCCGCCGCCCGCTCCGTGCGAGTCCCATCCCGAGCGCGCCAGCGCAGTTTTCTGGTGGCCCTCCGGCTGAAGGTTTTCGGTCGCAGACGTCGCTTGCTCGTCGATAGGAACTATCAACTGCGGAGCGCCCTCCGCAGTGTTCTGGGAACCAGCGTCCTGGTGGGGCTCCTGGTCTTCGTCCTCTACCGGATCAACCTGGAATCCTCCCTGGATCTCCAGCAGATGGCGCCCTTCATGAGGGAAGGCCTCCGGCGTTGGGATCGGATCACGCTCTTGTCCCTCATCCTGGGAGGATTGGTCTTCCTGGCGGGAGTCTTCCTCGTAGAGTTGATGGAGACCCACCGGACAGCCGGCGCCCTTCACAACCTCCGTAGGCGGCTGGAGGAACTCCGCTGCGGCCGGTTCACGGCCCAGCTGAAACTGCGCCGGCACGACAACTTCCCCGAGCTGGAGAAGGCTTTTAACGACGTCGTGGCGTCCCTACGCTCCCGGACGGAAGGGGAAGTGGCCACGCTGGGGCGGCTCTCGGCCCAGGCGCGGGATCTCCTCAGGGAGCAGGATCAGGGAAATCCGTCCCGGGTCCGAATCCTGGCCGAGGCGCTCCAGCAGTCCTTAGAGGAGATGCGCTGTCGGAAATCGGACCTCTTGGAGCCCTGAACCACCCACCCCAAAATATCGGTTGACAAGCACCTGATTGGAATGTATCCTTTGCGGCGTGTGTGCGAGGAGTACCTGTTTTGAGGCTTGAGTGAGTAAAGAACCACGAAAGCGCTCTTCGGCTTTGGTGGTTTTTTTTTGCCCTCGAAGCGGGCTTCAGTCACGGCGGCGCGATAGCCGCCTCGAACCAAGGCAAGGCCTTGTACTCTAGTCGAAAGGAGGTAGTTCCGGTAGTGCCTAAAGGAAAAGTGAAGTGGTTCAACAACGCCAAAGGGTACGGTTTCATCCAGCAGGAGGACGGCAGCGACATCTTCGTCCATTTCTCTGCCATCAAGGGTGAAGGGTACAAGACCCTGGAAGAGGGTCAGACCGTAGAGTTTGATATCACGCAGGGACCCAAGGGTCTCCAGGCGGAGAACGTCGTTAAGGCTTAAGCTCCTTTCGACCTTTGCCACAATGAAGCCCCGGCGGGAAACCGCCGGGGCTTTTTTATCGTCCGCGAGACGGGAGGGGAGCGGCGGGACCGGGGTCTTTCAACTCCGGATGCTTCTTGTAGTAACGAAGGATGACCCATTCGGGAGGCCGGGCCTTCTCTCCGGCGGAGAATTTGCTCTCGAAAACGCCGTCCCCGTCGGTGTCGATGATGGCATAGACCTCGGGAGGACGGTTCTCGTCCTCCCGTTTGATTTGGAATTGGCAAGCATAGATCTCACCTTCGATCTCCAGAGTCTCGAAGACTACGCCGTCCTTTTTGCGCTGGTAGATGGTCACCTTGGTCTCCCTCCCGGGTATCCGGGGGGTGTAATCAAAGGTGCGGACATCCTTCTTCACCGCCCGGGCTGGGTTCGGGAATAGCCAGCCGTCCTTCTTGACCTCGACGGCACCACCCGGGGAAGCCAGCAGCAGGGTGAGGCCGGAAAGGACCGCGAATCGTTTCATGGGAATTCCCGCTGAAGAGGTGTCATCCTAGCACACCGAAAGACCCGCGACCACTTGGCAGGTTGCACGGAAAGGCCTGCCCGGCGAGGCGTCTAGGGCTCCAGGTCCCCGTCGGGATTGGAGTTGGCGAGGATGGTTTTGTAGTAAGGAAGGAGGCGCTGATTGTAGACTCTCATGAGCCCATCCAGCAGGTCTTTGGGATCCTCGCTGTAGACTACCTGGGCCCCGGTGTCCTTCTGGATAAACGTGAGAATAGTTTCGATCTTGTCGGTGATCCCACCGGTCCCCTTGAGCACGCCGATGACCTTGGCCTCGTCATAGGCGATGGCGAACTCGCCCAGCGTCCCGGATCGACCTCCCATGAAGACCACCATGTCACAAGACCGGATATTCTCGATCTCACGTCCCATGAGGCCGCTCCCGGTATAGATGATGGCGTCGTATCCGTGGTAAGGTGAGGCGTATTTCATGGCGTGCTCTTCGAAATTCAGCGCGGGCGAGATGCCCACGACAGTCCCGCCGGCCTCCCTTGCCCCGAGCACCGCCTGATGAGGCAGACCGGGACACGCCCCGGTAATGAGGACGCACCCTCGGCGAGCAACTTCCTGGCCCATTCGGTAGGCCTTCTCGAGAGTTGGGCGGCTGAGATCGCCCCCGGCGGATCCCATGACTCCCACCGAGATGCGCAGGATGCTGGAGACGCCATGAGGGTTGTCAGACTGCATCGGCCGCGGAGTCTAGCATTGTTTACTACCCCTCGCAATGCCGGTTACGGCCGCCGGCGGCCCGTTTGACCGCGCTTCAAGGGCGCTCCTATAATGCGCCGCTGTCTCTAGCGGTGACCGCGGGGGAAGTCCATGAGGCGGTGGTTGAAGCGAGCGATTCTCCTCTCCTCACTCGGGGCGTTGGCGGCCCTGGATGGGTGCGCTCCGGGCGGCGCCTTTACCTTCCCCGACGATCCCATGGTGGGAAAGCCCGCCCCTCCTTTCACGTTCCACAGTGTGCACAAGCGCGGCTTTCCTTCCACCAATTTTCTCGGCAAGACCCTGGTGCTGGTCTTTTTCCGGCCAGGTCAGCCCGACCTTGAGGTCCTCCTGAGGGAGCTGGAGGCCATGCACCAGGATCCCGTCTTCTCGACCGTCCAGTTCGTGGCCATGGGCCCCGAGGACGATCCCCTCACCGAGCCCTTCTGGGTGGGACTGAGAAACGATCTGCCCATCGTGCTGGATTTCAACGGCGTGGCGAGCAGGTTCGGAGCCGGCTCGCTTCCCATGGTGGTCGTTTCGGACTACAAGGGGACGGTCCGACTCCGGCTGGACGGCTACCTGGGCGCTGAATTCCTGCCGCGCTTCGAGGCCACTCGCAAGCTGATCCGGCAGGTTGAGAAGGAGAGGACGCAGCCCAAGGGAGCGTCCTGAACTCGCTCCTCTCACCCCATGGCGTTACGCTCCACCGCTCTCTCCCCCGTCGATTCCCAGGCGCCTGCGAGCCAGCCTGCGAAGCAGGAAATAGGCAGCCACGAGCGTGAGAAGGAGCAGGGCCACATGCCAGGCGCGATGGAAGTGGAGCAGGATCGATTCCAGATGCGGACCTGCGAGGTACCCCGCAAGCATGAACAGCGGAACATTGAAAATCGACCCGGCGAAATCGTACAGAAGAAACCTGCCCCGGGGCATCTGCAGGACGCCCGCGGTGAGAAAGACCGGTCCGCGAAGTCCCGATACGAACCGTGCGAAGAAGACCATCTTGGTGCCATGCCGGTGGAACCGGCCACGGATCCACGTGTAGCGCTCCGGGGTGAGGACGTGGGAGAACCAGCGGTGTGCGACCACCCTGGGGCCGAAGCGCTTCCCCAGCGAATAGATGAACTGGTCTCCCGTGAGCACTCCGAGAACTCCCACCAGGGCTGCGAGCGAGGGGGACATGAGGTTCTTGCTGACCAGATAACCGGCGGCGGCGAGGGTCAGGTCTTCCGGTAGCGGCATTCCCAGGGCGGAAAGCAGCAGGAGACCATACATCCCCGGGTAAACCAGGTGCGGACCGAAGCGCTGAAGCGTGTCGAGTGCAGATGGGAGCGACAAGTCCGGATTTGACTCGGAAGGAGTCCTCTCCTAAGATTGCCGGAACCGCCGCACTATAGCACACGAAGGGACGTGGGCATGGCACTCTCGGACGACTGCAATCCTGCAATCTATCTTCGCCGCGGCACCGCTCTTCTTCTGCTCTGCTCTGTGCTGTTCCTGGCCGTCGCCTCGGACAGATTTCATAACCACCCCGGTGCTGATTCGGAATCCTTTACCCGCCTTCTATCCCCCCCGCAGCCGTGCTTGGACCTCAAGGGGAAACCCGCGGGCCACACCCGCCCTCTCATTTGCATCGCTTGCCTGCACCACCGCACCTATGGACTGGGACCTTTCGCCGGAATGTTGCAAGGTCGTCCCGTCGCCATCCCGGAGGCGACCCTCGGCGAGGTTCCCTTTCCTCCGCCGACCGCCTGATCTCGCCGTTTCTAACCGGTTTCTCACGACGAGAGTTTCCGCCAGGAGTCCAGCAACGTGCCGGGCCCGCGGTTTCTGCCCCTGGGGCAGCAGGAGGATGTCCAAATGTCGAGAATTCTATTCCGGACTTGCGCGGGTCTGCTTCCCGTACTGGTCCTGTTTGCGCCCACCCTGGCGCAGCAGCCTCCAGCACCCGCTTCCGCAGCTGAAGTCGAGGCGCTACGCGCCGAAGTCCAGCAGCTCAAGGAACAGTTGAAAGCGCTTCAGGACCAACTCGCCGCTCTCATTGCCGCTCGGGGCGGCGGCGCTCCCGCGACTCCCCCGGCCGTTGTACCTCCCGCCGAAGCCCCCGTTCCTGCGGCTCCGGTCCCGGGCGCGGCTCCTTCGCTGACATCGAACTACTTCAATCCGAGCATCTCAGCTATTGGAAATTTCCTGGGGGTCTGCGGATCGAACAAAACGGAGAACCTCCCGAGCATGAGCCTTCGGGAGACGGAAGTTGCCTTGCAGGCCGTCGTCGATCCATA
>QHVQ01000176.1 GCA_003222305.1 Acidobacteriota bacterium
CACCGATTTTATAGGGTCGGACTCCCGCCTGGAAGACTCCACATATTAATACGTTATGCCGACCACCAACCCTTTATCCCCGGATTCCTTCGGGAGGCTGGTCATGCGCGATTACCCTTTACAGCCCCTCCTCCTTGAATCTCCTTGACGCGCTCAGCCTCTTGGTGTTTGCGCTGCGATATCCCTCCTGGTGCGAGCTTCCTGTTCGGCGCGGTATTCGGCGATCCGGCTTCGATCAGCTTCGGCGAGCGCGCGCCGGAGAGCAGCGACTTCAAGATCCCGGCAGTAGGCCGGCGTCCCGGGCTGCTGTCGCCAGGAGTTGTCCACGTCACCACCGTCGACAGGGTCGAAGCCGAGTTCGTCGACCAGGCGAAGCACTGGGGCTTTCGCCTCTACTCGATCGCCGCCAACCGAGAGAGCTACGCGGCTCGTCGTTCCCGGCGGAACGCCCTTTTCGAGAAGGCTCTTGGCGTAGATGTTGTTGAATGCCTTGATTACAGGTCGCCCGAGCTGCTGCGCGACCCATTGGCTGTCGAGCATGCCTCGCTCAATCGCATCGATGCGGCCATCGCGAAGCTCCGGATAGTAGTTGCCGGTATCGACCACGACGACGCTGTCCGGCACGTTCGAAAACAGCCCCCGCGGAAGATCGGCGACGGCCTTCTGTGGGATCGAGACGATGACGACTTCTCCTGCGTTGGCGGCGTCGACAACAGAAACGGGCGTCGCGCCGATCTCCGCTGCCAACGCGGTCAGGCTGTCCGGTCCTCTCGAGTTCGCAATCGAGACCTGATGGCCGAGCTTGGCGAGATGGCGCGCGAGTGTCCCTCCGATGTTTCCAGCGCCGATGACTCCGATTCTCATGTGGACTCTTCCTTTCAATCAAGTTATGGGTACAGGAGTCGGCTAATGAGCATTTTCGTCCGGTGAGGACATAAGAAGCAAGCCGCATTCGCCCAGGGGATGCGGATGCAAATCTGGCTCTGAGTTCCTGTTCGTTTTCGGACGCTGGTTTCCCACAAGCGGACATGCAAGCCACACTTCTCGCCATTTATCAATAGACTAGGCCTCACAATCGGAGGCACAGCAATTGCACGGATTCACCCAACCACGACCGCGTCTTTCGCGAGGTGCGTCATGGAAACCCTGCTCCTGGATCTTCGTTACGGTTTTCGCATGCTGCTGAAAGCCCCCGGCGTGACCGCCGTAGCGATTATAGCTATTGCGCTGGGAATTGGCGCCAATACGGCCATCTTCAGCGTTCTCGACGCGGTCCTGATCCGCCCGCTGTCTTACCCCGAGCCGGAGCGACTGGTGGTTGCGGGAATTCAGCAGCCCGGTGACAATGCTGAATACCACCCGTTCGGCGACGCCGATTTTCTTGCCTGGCATGACCGCCAGACCAGCTTTGAGTACGTCGCAGCGTTCGATCTTTACAACAACTTTTCGCTTACCGGACATGGCTTGCCGGAACGATTGCGCGGTACGCTCGTGACCCCCGATTTTTTCCCCACCCTCCGCGTGACCCCTTTCCTGGGTCGCACGTTTCGCTCCGATGAGGGCCGCCCGGGCGCCGCGCCGACGGTCGTCGTGAGCCAGAGCTTCTGGCGAGGTCACCTCGATTCCGATCCACAGGCTGTTGGACGTTCCATCACCCTCAATGGGAAGCCCACCACGATCGTGGGAGTCATGCCGGCCGGATTTCACTTCCCGCGCCGCGACCGTAACGATGTTTGGACGGTCAAGACCATTGCCACCCCGAGCTCGCGCCCGCCGTACTATCTGATTGCATTCGGACGGCTGAAACCGGGCGTGACAGCCAGCCAGGCGCAAGCGGAGCTTGCGACGATTGCTTCCCAGGTGACGCGGCAGTTTCCGGGCTCTCCTTATCAAGCAGCCGATATCACGCCGCTGAAAGAGTTTGTTGTACGAAACATCCGCGCGCCGCTCCTGGTGATATCGGGAGCGGTCTGTCTTGTCCTGCTGATCGCCCTGGTCAATGTGGCCAACCTGCTGCTCGCCCGGGCGACCGCCCGCCAGAGGGAAATGGCAGTGCGCCGAGCGCTGGGTGCGGGCCGCGTGCGGCTCACACGACAGCTACTCACGGAAAGCGTCCTGCTCGCAAGCATCGGTGGCGCTGGCGGACTGTTGCTCGCGAAGTGGAGCGTCGACGCATTGGTCGCCTTCGGTCCCAGATATATCCCGCGTCTGTCCGAGGTGGACGTCAATGTCCGCGTCCTGTTCTTCACGGCGACGCTGTCGGTGCTGGCGGGAATCCTGTTTGGACTGGTGCCTGCGCTGAGCGGCGTCAGCTCCTCGCTGAGCGAGACCCTGAAGGGCAGTAGTCGCACCACCTCCACCCGTACCGGTCAAAGAACCCGCCGGGCGCTCGTTGTCTCCGAATTCGCGTTGGCGCTGATGCTCGTGGTGGGTGCCGGATTGCTTCTCCACAGTCTGGCCCGCTTGCAGCAGGTCGACCCCGGATTCGATGCCAGCCACATCTTGACCATGAACATCAGCTTGCCCGAGACACGCTATGCCCAAGAGAGTCAGCTCGAGCAATTCTGGCAGCAATTCTTGGAGCGAGTGCAACAGCTGCCGGGAGTGAAAGCGGCCGGCATAACCCTGAGCCTGCCGCCCAACCTGCTCTTGATCACCAATCCTTTTACCCTGGAGAGCCAGGGATTTGACCCTTCGCGCCCGCTGCAGCTCGCGGAAGAGATGAGCATCAGCCAGGACTACTTCAAGACGCTGGGGATTCCGCTCGTGAAAGGACGCTTCTTCACGGCCCAGGACAAGGGCACCGCTCGCGTCATCATCATTAATCAAGAGATGGCGCGGCGATACTTCCCCCGACAGGATCCCATTGGAAAGCGCTTGCAGACGGGCGATCCGGACCCGAAAGCACCGTGGGAGACGATCGTCGGCGTGGTAGGAGACGTGAAGTATTCCGGCCTCGCTTCACCGCCCACTCCGCAGATCTACGTGCCGTTCAACTCCACGGACTGGGTGGGATGGTCCCGCTCGATGCACGTCGCCATACGCACCGCCGGAGATCCCGGCAGCCTTGTGCCGGCAGTTCGCCAGGCGATGGGCGGTCTCGACCGGGATATTCCGCTGGCGGATGTCGCCAGCATGGACCAACTGCTGGACGAATCGGTCGCTGAGCAGCGCTTCCGGACCTGGTTGCTCGGTAGCTTCGCGGGACTGGCGCTGCTCTTGGCAGGCGTCGGTATTTACGCGGTGATGTCCTATTCGGTCGGTCAGCAGATTGGGGAAATCGGGCTACGCATGGCGCTCGGCGCACGGCCGCGGGACGTCCTCCGGCTGGTGCTGAGTCAGACGGCCCGTCTCGCCGCCATCGGATTGTTGATTGGCGTGGCAGGGGCATTTGCCCTGGCGCGCACCATGTCCAGCTTGCTTTTCTCGGTAAGCGCCAGCGATCCCATGAGCTTCCTCGGTGCCTGCTTGATCCTGGTCTTGGTTGCGCTGCTGGCCAGCGTCATTCCTGCCAGGCGTGCCAGCAAGGTCAACCCCCTGGTTGCCCTGCGCTACGAGTGAACTCACTGACGCCGCTCAGCCTGCCGTTGCCCCTGCAGATGGCGAGGTCCCGGTCGACGTAACGCCGGCATTCGGTGCCGAAGCTGCGGTAGTAGCCAGCGTGGAAGAACAGCCTCTTCCCCGGCACGTTCCGGATCATCCAACCATAGCCACAGCGGAATGGGCTCCCCGCGGTCGAGGTGGTGATCCTATGCAACGGGCTCACGCGTAGCCTCCATGGAAAGGCGCCTGAAATTCCTGAGCAAATACCACGTTATCAGGAGTCCGAGCCCAGCCCGAACAACCGTAACAAATCCCGCGTCGGCCGAGAAACATCCCGAGCAGGAGAAGAAGCCCAAGGTAGGCACCTGTCGCAAGAAGGACCCGGGGTACAAGTTGCGACTTTGAAGAGACGAGCTTGGGTAGGAGGACGCCTATCCAAACGAACGCTCCGGCGGCGATCGTGCCGATCGCGCAAAGTACCAGGATGATCAGATTCCCCTTGCCGGCGAGGAGGAGACGTGCGTTCATTAGCAAGCCAAGCATTCCGCCCAGGACAAAGTATGCACGCATGGACCCTACAGTTTCTCGCATGGCCATCTGAAACCTCCTTCCCCGAGGATCTCTTGAGGGGGAGCGATTGCAGCTCCCAAGTGTGTCTAACGAATAGGCTTTTATCCATAGTGCGGCAGCATTACGGATAAAACCGGTTGAACTGAACCGCGGGCCTGAGTTCGCTATGGGG
>QHVQ01000073.1:0-6484 GCA_003222305.1 Acidobacteriota bacterium
CTCGTGAAGTGAGGTCCGAGGGCGGGGGAGAAGCGGCCCCTTGCCGCGGCGAAGGTGGCCCCCGGCGAGCCCGCAATCCGTGAAGTGGAGAAGAGGAGGGTCAAAGATGTCCCTGAATTGCCCACTTTGCCTGGACAGGGGCACCCAAGACTGGTCGGCCTCGCGGTCGCGGCAGGTTCCAGCCGACCCCACAGGTGGCGCAAGCTCCACGATTTCGCAGGCGTGGCTCGAAGGTCGGGCACCGGGAGCAGTGCGCTGGCGCCTGCGTGTCCGCGCCGACGGCCCGGCGAGCCTGTGGATCAGCTGGGTCATGTTTGGCAGAGAGCAACCGAACTCCGAGCGGACCCAAACTCCACCTTCTCGGTAATTAGCGGATCCGAAGCGCGGATGAGGATCGGGCGAGGCCTTCCCCTGGAGGCCCCACAGGCTGCGCGACCAAGAAAAACCCGAGTCGCCCGGACGGGCCGATGAACAGGAGGCGGTGAGCTCGAGGGCTTGTCGAAGCGCCAGGCCGGGATTTCTCCCGGGCGGCAGTACGATATACTCCCACACATGAACAATCTACGCGTCTACAATCGCATCTCCGAGGTCGTGGGATGGACACCGATGGTGCGGCTGGGCCGATCGCTGGAGGGTTTGCGCTGCGAGGCGTTCGCCAAGATCGAGTTCTTGAACCCCATGGGGAGCGTCAAGGACCGGATTGCACGCTTCATCATCGAACAGGCGAAGCGCGAGGGATCCCTCCGGACAGGAGACGTCATCGTCGAGAATTCTTCCGGCAACACCGCCATGGGACTCGCCATGATGGCGGTGTTGGAAGATCTGAGCTGCAAGATGGTGGTCCGACGCCAGACGAGCCGCGAGAAACTCGACTGTCTACGGGCCATGGGTGTGGAGCTGGTGCTCGTGGATGGAGCGCTGGCGCCGAATCACCCGGAGAGCTACAACCGGAAGGCCAAGCAGGTGGTGGCGCAGACTCCCCGCGCCTACTTTACCGACCAGCACAACAATCGCGCCAACAGCGAGGCCCATTACCGGACCACCGGCCCCGAGATCTGGAAGCAGATGGAGGGCCGCATCGACTACGTCGTTGCCGGAATGGGCACGGGCGGCACCCTTTGCGGCGTGGCACGGTATCTCAAGGAACAGAACCCCGACATCAAGGCGATTGCCGTCGATCCGGTGGGCTCCGTCTTCTATGACTACTTCAAGACCGGGCGGCCGGGCGAACCGCGCTCGGGTCTCCTCGAGGGACTCGGCGACGAGGAGATTATCGGCTGCCCCGATTTCGAGCTCATCGACGACATGCTTCAGGTGACCGACCGCGAGGCCTTCCTGGCAGCCCGGGAACTGGCGCGCCGCGAGGCGATTCTGGCCGGAGGCTCCAGCGGGGCGGCCCTGTGGGGCGTCCGACAGCTGGCGCGCCAGATCGGCTCCCCGGCGCGCATCGTCACCCTCTTTCCCGACTCCGGCAGCCGGTATCTGAGCACCATTTATAACGACGAGTGGATGCGACAGAAGGGGTTCCTGGAACCCGGCGAGTAGGGCGAGCAGGCGGCCGCACTGGGACCTTGGCAGCGAATTCCCGAGGGGCGCGGGCCCGCACGAGCTTTCCGCCGGGAAGCGGTCTTAAACCAGAGCGGCTGTCCCGGTGTCGTCGGACCCGATTACCAGTCGCGGGTCCAGACGAGACCGGCGGCTTGTTGGGTGGGATCAATAGACGGTTGGAAGCTGGAAAGCGAGTTTTCGGAATCCTGCCGGTGCGCCAGGACCATCCGGCCGAAACTGTTGCCGAGCAGGGCTCCTACGATCACGTCGCTGGGAAAGTGCCGCCCGAGGGCAACTCGCGACGCCCCGATGAGGCCCGCGGTGCCGTAAGCGACCCACGAGACCCATCGGTGATCGCGGTACACCTCCGCAAAAACGGTGGCCACCGCGAAGGCGCCCGTCGCGTGGCCGGAGGGAAAGGAGCCCACCTCCTCCCCTTGACTGCGGCCATAGTTGAAGAAGTCCCCCCGGGATCCCCCCCCGGGACGCGAGCGGGCCGTGATCGACTTCAGAGCGGAGCTCCAGAGACCTGCGCTGAGCAGCGCTTCCGCCGACAGACTGGAGGACTCCGCGAGCCGGTCGTTGTGGCTCCAGCGGCCGATGAGATAGCCGCTGCCGATCATGACGGCACCCGCGGCGGCATCGCCGATGAAGGAGAGCTCACGGGCAACCCCCTCCCCCTGCCCGCGGGACTCGTTCTGAATGTAGCCCTCCATCTCCAGGTCTGCCCCCTCACCGTTCCTCCGGTTGGACGTCGTCGCCAGGGCCGTACCCGCCAGGAGTGGGGCCGTAAACCCAGGGTGGCGGAACTCCGACGGCCACCACGTAGTGAAAAGGTACTTCTGATCCCTGAAGAACCTGCCGAACAGATTCTGCCTCCAGTAAGGGCGGTCTGTGGGGGACGCGTCCGCCTCGGTTTCTGTCCCTGAGGAGTCGGAATCGGACGGAGGCCGGTCGAGGGAGTCGGTCGGTAAAGCCGCCGGCGCCTGCGCTTGGAGAGGGGGGTCGTCGGAGAGAATCTGCTCCCGGGCACCCGAGGGAGAGATGGAGAGGACGCCGACCAGAGCCAGAGCCGGAATGAAGAGGATTCGAACGCTGTTACGGAGCAAGCCAGAGCCAGCGAAAGGCATCGACTGATTGTAGACACATTTCTGGAAAACAACCAACCCCGAAGTGGATTTGACGGGCACCAGGCTTGGCTGGCAAGCTTACCGCTTGAAGTACCCCGAGCGAAGACAGGATGGCATCCATGAAAGGAACGGCCTCCTTATTTCGCGCCCAGGCTCCTGACGTGCCCGAGCTTCCCGACATCCTCCTCTATATCGAGGCCCTCGAGCGCCGGGTGAAGGACCGGCCGCTCGAAGCGGTGCGTCTCGCGAGCCCCTTCTTGCTGCGCTCCGTCGACCCGCCCCTGGAGTCCGCGCGGGGTCGTGTCGTCTGCGGCCTCCGGCGGATTGGCAAGCGCATCGTTTTCGTCTTCGAAGGGGATCTCTTCCTTGTCCTGCACCTGATGATCGCTGGACGACTCCGCTGGAAGGAGCGGGGCGCGAAGATCCCCGGCCGGTGGGGGCTGGCTGCGTTCGACTTTCCCGAGGGGACGCTGCTTCTCACGGAGGCGGGATCGAAGAAGCGCGCCTCGCTGCATGTCGTCCGGGGCGAGGCCGAGCTGGCGATCTTCCAGCGCGGCGGGCTCGAAGTGCTCCAGAGCGGGCCCGAGGAGTTCGGCGAGGCACTGCGCCGCGAGCGCCACACTCTGAAGCGCGCGCTCACTGACCCGCGCCTGTTCAGCGGCATCGGCAACGCCTATTCCGACGAGATCCTCCACCGCGCCCGCCTCTCCCCGATGCAGCTCACCGGCCATCTCACCGAGGAAGAGGCGGCGCGGCTGCGTACTGCGACTGTGGCGACGCTCATCGGGTGGACCGACCGGCTGCGCCGTGAGATGGGGGACGGCTTCCCGGACAAGGTGACCGCGTTCCGTGACGGGATGGCGGTGCACGGCCGCTTCGGGAAACCCTGCCCCGACTGCGGCACGGCGGTACAGCGCATCGTCTATGCCGAGAACGAGTGCAATTACTGCCCGCGCTGTCAGACGGAGGGACGCCTCCTGGCGGACCGGGCCCTGTCGCGCCTTCTGAAGGACGACTGGCCGCGAACGATCGAGCAGCTGGAGGCGGTACGGATCGGAAGGAACCCGCCGGACCGAGTTCGGTGACTCGCAACGCCCCGCTGAGCCGATCAGCGGCGGCGATGGGCCGGGAGCTCCCGGCTCGCGGGAAGAATCGTCTTCTTCCCGCTTGCCTAGGGAGGAGATTCGTCGTATAAGAGGTCGCATTCGGAGGGATCTGTGACGGTACCAGGAGCCGAGGGCGCTTCGCATTTGCCGATCCGGTGGCGTTGGTGCGCCTATTATCGCCGGTCACCGCGACCGGCGGCGGGCTAGGAAGGGTTCCTGAACCTGTGAAATAGAAGATCGCGCGAACCAAGAAAGGAATCCCGAAAGTCCACGGCCAGCGGCAGTGGGCTTTTTCTTTTTCAAGGAGGAGAATCGGTGCGCACTCCAAAGATGACCTTCCTCGTCCGCATCGTCTTGTCGATGGTTGTCGCGCTGTTCGCAGGACGAGGTTTCGCCGTGGAGCCCGGGGTCGATGTGGCGGCCCCTCGGGTTGCCATCAGCCAGGTGGGTGATTCCTTCGTGTTCCAGCCCGCCAACCTGACGATCGAGCAAGGGGACTGGGTCCGCTGGAAGAATGTAAGTTTTTCCATGTCTCATACCACCACCAGCGGAACGCCCTGTACCAGTGACGGACTCTGGAGTGCCGGCCTGGCCGGAGGAACTCAGTTCACGCGTCAGTTTCTGGAGTCTCCCCATGCTTTTCCCTATTTCTGTATCCCGCACTGCGGGCTCGGGATGACCGGCCAGGTGGTGGTCACCACGCAAATCGTCCTGCAGGCCAACAACAACTCCGGACAGCTGGTGCTGACCTGGAGTGGAGGCGGGGGCGTCTATCAGATCTTCCGGAGCGACATCCCGGCCTTCACCGGTGCGGGCACCGTGACCCTCGTGCCAGACGCCGGAGATACGGGAACGACCTTCACCGATACCCTGAATCCCAGCGTAGGAGGTGTCCTCTTTTATCTCGCGATGAACAAGTTCTGAGAGTGCGTGCCCGGAGTGCGGGTGGGAAGACGCCCGGGTCGGGAGAAAGATCCAAACGGGACTGGAGGGGTTCAAGGAGGAGTAGAAAATCATGAGGGAGCGTTGTCTTTTGTCGTTGCTCGCTGTGTTGATCCTTTCTCTTGCCTCGACGATACCGGGGGATGAGAAGCATGGGATGTCCGCGGATCTTTCTCTCCGAGGCGAGATCGTGGACTTGGCCTGTTACATCGGCCACGGTGCGAAGGGACCGGAGCATCAAAAGTGTGCGGTGAAATGCGCCGAGATGGGCCAGCCCCTGGGCCTCCTCAGCACCGACGGCAAGCTCTACATCTTGGTCGCGGATCACCAGGACCCGAGTGCCTTCCTGAAGGCCAGAAAACTGGCGGGTGAGCAGGTCGAGATGACTGGAGAGCCGGCCGAAAAGGATGGCGTCGCGGCACTGACCGTCCACGCCGTGAAAAAGTAGCTCCGAGCGTACGAGGAAGCTCCTATCAGCTGGTCAGACCGGCGCGGGGAGTTGAGCCGCGGACTTCCTGAAGGGGTGAGGTGAGGGGTGAAGGAGAGCGTCGGCCCGGTACCCACGACCCTCCTGCTCGTCCTGGCGTTTCTTCCCGGGGTGGCAGTCGCTTGCTCCAACAAGGATGCCGTCTTGGGAGTCGCGGAACCCGCAGCGGGCCCGACGGTCAGCCTCGGCCGCGATGTCCAGCCGATTTTCTCGGCCAACTGTGCCACCGCGTTCTGTCACGGCGCTCCCCTGGCGGCTCCCATGAGTCTTTTGGCCTCCGACACCATCTCTTCCCTCGTGGGAGTTCCGAGCTGCGAAGCGCCGTCCTTCAATCGGGTCGAGACGGGGAACAGCGCGATCAGCTACCTTGCAGTCAAACTCGAGGGAACGCAATCCACAATTCTGAGCGCCGGCGGTTGTGCCCCGTGCAATTTCGATGCGGGCTCCGTCGGTGACTGTGGCGGGCGGATGCCCCTGAGTGGACCTCCGTATCTCTCGGATGCCGAGATTCAACTGATACGGGACTGGATTGACCAGGGTGCCAAGAACAACTAGCTGCGTCGTAATCCTCTGCCTGCTATTGGGATCCAGAATGGTGAGAGCCCAGGGGGAGACGGATGCCTTTGCTCCCGTCGCCCGTCTCTTGCAGTCGCGCTGCGCGATGCCGGGCTGCCATGCCGGGCCGGAACCGGCGCAGGGAATGCGTCTCGAGGCCGATCAGACTTATCGATCCACAGTCAACGTCCGCGCCCGGACCGATGCCCGCTTTCTTCGGGTCACGCCGGGAGATCCCGACCACAGCCTGGTCTACCTCAAGCTCCTCTCGCCCCACCAGGGAGCCTACCGCGGCCCCAGGATGCCTCTTTCTATGGAGCCGTTAAAGGACGATGACATCGCCCGGGTCCGCACATGGATCGAGTCCTTTCCTTCCGAGCTTTGGGGACATCCGCCCGAGGACAAGATCGAGCGCTTTTCGTCTCGCACTTTTCAGGACGCAACCCTGGCCAATTTGCCCACACCGGATCCGCTGGGGGCTCGAACCCTCGAGTTTCGGTTCGTGCATCGGTTCAAAGCCTCAGTGGCGGACGCGGGAAGCAAGGGATTCTACGGCCTTGACAGCGGCGCTTGGATTTCCCTGGACCTGGCCTATGGGCTGAGCGACTCCATTGACATTGGCCTGCGAAGAACCAACCTGGAGACAGATTATGAGGGGTACGCAAAGTGGGCGGCCATCCGACAGGATGCCACGGGTTCCCCGATCTCGGTGGCCT
>QHVQ01000073.1:6569-19459 GCA_003222305.1 Acidobacteriota bacterium
CAATCACCTCGACCGCCAGGATCGACGGGGTACCGGGGCCCTGGGCGCCGGTGCGGAATTGCGCCTCGGCCCCCGCCATGCTGTGACGGGGGAGTGGATCGTCCAGAGTTCCGGCGTGAAGGCTCCCTTTCAATCGGCGGCCCTGGGCTTTAGCGTGGCGACGGCACGGCACGTCTTTCACCTGCTCCTGACCAACACGCAGGGAAGCCAGACGGATCTTTACGCTCCCGGCGGCGATCTCGACGCACGCGACGGCAAGTTTCGGCTAGGGTTCAACATCAGCCGTACTCACGCCTTCGGTCCGCGAAATCCCTGATTCCCAAGGGAGCAAACGCAGAACCGCTTAGCCGTCAACAGAGAGCCGAAGGGAATCGCTCGAAGGCGAGGGACGCGGAGTCCACCGGCCGCACCCGTTGTATACTCTCAGCGCCTCTCGCGCCCGTCATGCGGCCGGAGCGAGCCCTCGCTTGGACGGGAGACTCTCATTGGATCGCCACCAGACCTCGGCCGCTCCGCGACGCGGGCACGGACGGTGAATGCCACAGCGAAGCTGGCTTTTCCCTCTGCTGGCCGTCCTCCTGGCCATGACCGCCGTGGCAATCCTCGGGGAGTTCACTCTACGTCTTCTCGATTTCAAGCCCGGAAAGTTCAATAGCGGCTACCTTCAATTCGGCTACCCGTCGGGCATTCCAACCTACGACGAGGACGGACTCCTGAAGGAGGGAGAGCCTGTCCGGATCCGCTTGTTCCAGGCTGATCCGGAGCTTCTCTGGGCGCCCATCCCCGGGACCGAATTCACCAACAGCCAGGGCTTTCGCGGCCGGCGGGAGTTCGCGCTCCCGAAACCGCCCGGCACGTTCAGGATCCTGTTCCTCGGAGACTCCTGCACCTTCCTCGGCGATCCCGTCTACCCGGAGATCGTGGAGCGGGAGCTTTCCCGGCGCTTCCCGGGCCGGATCTTCGAGTCCGTGAACGCTTCGGTACCGGGATACAGCAGCTTTCAGGGAAGAAGGCTTCTGGGAAGGCTGAAGCGCTGGGAACCGGACGTAGTCTGCGTCTATTTCGGCTGGAATGATCACTGGCCGGGCCAGGGCGGCCTTACCGACGCGACGCAGGTTTCGCTGGAGCGGGGACCCCGTCTTCTCGGCCTGCTGGAAGCTGTCTGGGGAAAGGTTGAAGGCGAGGGGATCCCCCGCGTTCCTTTCGGAGACTTTCAAACTAACCTGGAGGGTATTCGCGATGCGGTGGCGGAATGGAAGGCGACGCCGCTGTTCATCACCGCTCCGACCGGGTTCCAGGACGGTGCTATGCCTGCCTGGACCTACGGGTTCTTTGGCCGTTACTACCACATGGAGAGGGAGGCCGTGCAGGAGATTCCCCGTCAGCACCACGCCTACGCCGACGCGGTCCGGAGCGTCGCATCGCGGAAAGGGAGTCTCCTGGTGGACGCCGAAGAGGATTTCCGCCGAGCCGGAACGCCGATCCACTTCCTTTTTCGGAAGGATATGATCCACCTGCGAGAGCCCGGACACGAGCGGCTGGGCCAGAGCATCTCGACCGTTCTCGCCTCCCTCCTGGAACGGGATGCGCCGGCTTCGCAGGACCACGGCCGCTAGGAGCGGCCCTGGGGCCAAGGTCAGGCCCGTCAGGAATCGCTGAGTTAGCCGAGGAGCAAGTCCATGAGTGGAATAATCGTCGCAGTTCTCAACCGCAGCACGCAGGTCAAGGATGCAAGCGTCAAGGCTCTCGTTTCCGCGCTCCAGATCCAAGTGAGTCGGGACTTCCAGGCCGCCTGGGGCATCGACGCGCAGCTGCAGTGGGTCCGCGAAGGCGGCAAGACGCCCCGTGACGCCTGGCAGCTCGTCGTTTTTGACAGCAGCGACCAGGCGGGTGCTCTTGGATATCACGATCTGACCCGGAGCGGACGACCTCTCGGAAAGGTCTTTGCCGGGACCGACAGGAGGTATGGCAATAACTGGACCATCACCGCCAGTCATGAACTGCTGGAGATGCTGGCGGATCCGAACATCAACCTCGTGGCCTTCGCCGAGGACGAGAACCGGCTGTACGCCTATGAGGTCTGCGACGCGTGCGAGGCCGACGCATACGGCTACAAGATCGATGGGCATTGGGTCTCGGATTTTGTCTTTCCCGGATGGTTCGAGCCGATGCACGCCGGCAGGAACGAGAGGTTCGACTTCCAGAGGAAGATCGCCCGGCCTTTTGGCCTGCTGCACGGCGGCTATATCGGCATCTACGACATCGACAAGGGGAGCGGCTGGACGCAGCTCGAAGCCCGGAGGGCCAGGCTGCGGTATTCCACCCGCCCGCCGGTCGGGAGCCGCCGGGAGCGGCGCCGAACCCCGAAGAACCAGTGGCTGCTCAGCCGAACCGGGTGACCGGTTTCCGACGTAGGTGCGCCAGGAACCGGGGCCGAGAATAGGAGACTGTATCGAAGTCCCTCACTTCCCGATCAGCAAGTACGTCGTCGTAGCCGTCGCCCTCGCCGAGTGCTCTGCAGAGTCCTAATCCGTGCAAGTTCACCTCGGCGCTCAAAGGGATTCCAAAAACTTGATGAGCGCCTTCTTGTGAATGTCGTCGAGGGCCTGAAACCTGGCTCGCGAAGCGGTCGCCTCGCCTCCGTGCAGAAGAATGGCTTTCTCGAGGGTGTCGGCCCTACCGTCGTGCAGAAAGCGAGGCATCAGGTGAAGGCCCATCAGCGGCTCGGTACGGAATTCCGACGGCGCCGCGAGCCCCAGGCAGATGTCGGCCAGATCGGGTCCCATGTCATGGAGCAGCAAATCGGTGTACGCCGCGACCTTCTTATGACAAAGGGCCTTGACGGGACTCTTACCCGTCTTGAGGATCGGGACGTGGCAGGCAGCGCATCCCACGCGTGAGAAGAGCACGCGGCCGCGCTTGGCCAGGTGCGTGAGCTCCAGCGGAGCGGGGGGCGCGAGGAACCGGACGAATGCGTCCGCGGCGTCGACCGTCTTCTGGTCGATCTCCGGATCCGGCACCGGGTCCACCCCGGGGGGGAGGGGACTCCCGCCCACCGATTCCTCGGTGGGCACCGCGGGGTTGGTGATCCCCTGCTCCGCTACAAAGGCGCCCTCGATGAACTCGCGCAGCGTGGGGACGAGGGCCTTCCGACCGAACCGCCCAAGCCGGCCGTCGGTAAAGCGGTTGGGACGGCCGGAGATCCCGTCATGATTGCGATCCTCGGGATCGGCACGAGCGAGGATCTTGGAATCGGGCACTGTATCGAGGAGTCCTAAGCCAAAAATGTCGGGGGAGGTTCTGCTCGCTCGGGTCGTCGCCTCCGGGGGAACGGGCTCGCTCTCGATGCCGAGCGCGGCATGCAGGGCTGGGGTGACGTGTTGCTGGATCACCGGACCGCCGCGCTCCGCCAGCGGGTCGCAGAAGCCGTCGGGCCGGAGAAGGGCCACATGCACCTCCGATTCGTCTCCTCGGCCGCCCGTCACGGGGTCCTCGTGGCACTCGGAGCATCCGGGAGCGTTGAAGAGAGGACCCAGCCCCGTTTCGGGCGTGAATTGTTTCTCCATGACCTTCCTGCCCTGCTCGAACAATTCGCGCTGCTGTTTTGTCAGGCCGGGAAGGGGATCCCCGGTCTTGATGGGCCGGGCGCATCCCAGCCCTGCGACCAGCGCCGCCCCGAGAAGGGGAAACACGCCCAGGCTCGCCACGCGTCTCATCGGCCACCTCCCGGCTCCTGCACCTCGACGGTCTGCGCCAAGTTCAGCTCCTCCGACTTTCGGAACTGGACCCTGACAATGATTCCTGGCTTGAGGTCGGAGAGACGGAGGGTCTGGCCCTTTCGAGCCAGCTTCGTCCCGGAGGGGACGGAGATCTTGACCATGCGCAGGGCGTGGCCGCACCCCGTCAGGAGGTTCATTGTCTTGGCCTCGGGATCGCACGAGCAAACCGTGGCGACCAGGGTCTCGGCGGCGCCCTCCGAGGAGACATCGGAGGCTCGACCGGGCGTCCCTCCTGAAAAGGCCCGGGAGGGCAGCAAAAGAAGCAATCCCAAGATCGGCACCAGCAATGGGGAAACCTTTCGTGATCTCATGACGACCTCCGTGATGGGAATTCGGCGCATTGCATCGCTCTCCCGCACGCCCTCAGCGTAACCCGCTCCCGCTTGACTCTCTGCCCCTCGGATCCTGGATCGTTCCGGCCGTGGGCAAGGATCGGAACGAACGACTAGAACTCCCCGGTCAGCCTCCTGACAAAGCCTGCGAATCCATCCAACTCGAAGCGGCATTCCGCGAATAGCCTCCTGAACCTCTGCTCGACGAGATGCCGATCGAGAGCGGTGTTCACCAGGGTGACTACGGTCACGTCTTGACTCCGATGGGCGAATGTCCTGGCCATCATCGCGCGCACGAGATAATCGGCCTCGGGCATGGAATAGCCGATGACGACGAGCCGGGAGGCCTTCTCCAGGGCTCGCTCGGCCCGCGCCCAGATGTCTCCCAGCACGCGATGCTCGTAGCGTTGCCCCAGGCTGGGCCCCACGAGCAGGGTCTGATAGGGGGACGTGCAGCCTTGCCGACTGCATCGGCCCAGCTCCAGCTCATCCAGAATCGTGAGGGCGCCCGTCCCCTGCAGCAGCGTGATATCCAGCTCATCGCAGCGCGGGCAGTAGAGCCAGTTCAGGGAGCCATTCAGTTTGAGAAGGGAAATGTTCCCCGTCTTGATGGTCGCCTGGCTTTCGGGGAGGGGCTTGAAGTGGTGGATCTCGTCAAATCGTCCGCGAGGCAGGCCCTCGGACTGGAAGACCGCCTCCCGGATCGGCACGCCGTAGTTGACATTGCCGGGCTTGCGCTCCAACAGTGCGTTGTCCATCACGATGTCATAATTCGTGGAGATGACGGAGGAGCTTCGATCGGGGAGGGCCCTCGCGAACTTGATGGCGATCCTCCCCCGCCCCTCCCCGGTGGTCTTGGCGATCACGCGGCCGATGGCGGCGATCAGGTGCCGCCGGACCTCCACCAGTCGTTCAGGAGATTTCCCTCCGGGGAAGGGGGCTCTTCCGGACAAGGAAGCGTCGATGACCGTGAAGACATCGTCGATTCGCGGCCTGGCGTGGGGATCGGCGGCCGACTCGAGGCACTTGGGGCCGAAGAGATCGGAGAGGAAGCTGAGCAGGATCTCGTGGGTCGACTCGCTGCGAAGGATCTGGTCGAGAAGATCGTCCATGAGAGGAATATCGGCGAAATCCGCACGGGTCGCTCCCGCGCCCACGAAATAGACTGTTCCACCGGTTGGCTGCACGGCGTCTCCTTGCCATGGGCCGTGCAGGGAGGATTTCCTCTGAGCTCCGGCACTGAGAATTTCCGAGGGGCCCGGGACTGGTAACGCGGTGCTGAAGCCCCGCCGGGGGTCTCCCAGCACCTGGGTCCCCTCGCCCGTCCCCGGTCGCGCGATGCGCGCGGCGGCATGGCGGTCGGGCGAAATCCCCTCTGCACTTCCTGTGCCGAGTATAGCCGGCGGGGAGTCCATTTCAATGGATCAATCGAAGGATATTTGGTAAGGGAAGCGGCGACTGGCGCGACCTCGTCACGCTCTTGACGCGTCGCGGACACACCCTTCCGTTCGAAGGGCTCTGTGACTGGAGGAAGTTGCGGAGCAAGCATGAAACTCATGACCACTGAGACCCGGGGGACCGCGTGTCCACTCCTTCCACACGGAGGCGGCTCCCTAGCGGTCCCCGGGGTTCCTCTCCGGCGGCTAGCTCCCCTTGCAACGTCCGGCGGACGCTTGAACTCCACGGCTTTGTGAGACGAGAATAGACGCCGCCGTTTCCTGAAAGGGGAAAGCGTGCGCCTTCGGATGGTCCCCATCTTCCCTCCATTCGTCATCACCCACTTCGAGGATCGCTCCCGATGCTCTCCAACCCGGGGGCCGGCTTGACGAGCCGATGGGTTTTCTCGATCTTGTTGCCCCTCGTCCCGCTCTTTGCCTCGGTGAACGGGGCGGCTCCTTCGCCGAGCTCCACGCTCCCGGACCGCGCCGCATTGGCGGCACAGGTTCGTGCGGAGTTCCTCCACGCGTGGCGGGCGTACGAACATCACGCGTGGGGTCATGACGAGCTCAAGCCCCTCAGCAGGACCGCCCATGACTGGCACGGCCAGTCCCTCCTCATGACCCCCGTGGATGCCCTCGACACGCTGATCCTCATGGGGCTCAGCAATGACGCGGAGAAGGCGAGGCGGCTCATCGTCGAGAAGCTCTCATTCGACAAGGACATCTCGGTGAAGAATTTCGAGGTGACGATCCGCCTCTTGGGGGGACTGCTCTCCGGCTACCAAATGACCGGTGATGGGCGCCTGCTCCGGCTCGCCGAGGATTTGGGGACGCGGCTGCTTCCCGTATTCGATTCCCCCACGGGCATGCCTTACAGGTTCGTGAACCTTAGGACCGGGGAGGTCCACGGCTCTCGTTCCAACCCCGCCGAGATCGGAACGCTCATTCTCGAATTCGGGACCCTGGCTCGGCTCACGAAGAAGCCGGTCTATTACGACAAGGCCAAGAATGCCTTGGTTCAGCTCTACAACCGGCGCTCGCAGATCGGTCTCGTGGGAGAGGAGATCGACGTCGAGACGGGCGAGTGGATCAGCCGGGCCAGCCACGTCGGCGGCGGGATCGACTCCTACTATGAATACCTCCTGAAGTGCTCACGCCTGTTCGGTGATCGGGACTGCGAGAGGATGTGGCGTGGGAGCGTCCGTGCGCTGAACAGGCATCTGGCTGACGACGCCCCGACCGGCCTCTGGTACGGACAGGTGGAGATGGTCACGGGAAAACGCTCGGCCACCGAATTCGGCGCCCTCCACGCTTTTCTTCCGGGCATCCTGGCTCTCGGGGGTGACTTGGGCCGGGCGAAGCGCCTGGAGGAATCGTGTCTCAAGATGTGGGCTCTCCAGGGGATCGAGCCCGAGGTTCTCGATTACCGGACGATGCAAATCGTCCAGTCCGGATATCCCTTGAGGCCGGAAATCATGGAATCCGCTTTCTACCTGCACCGACTGACCAGGGACCCCAGGTACCTGGAGATGGGCAGCAGGTTCTTGGAGGGTCTTATCAAATACTGCCGTACCGATACGGGTTACGCGACCTTGAAAGACGTCGTGACGAAGGAGAAGGGCGACCTGATGCCGAGCTATTTCTTGGCCGAAACGCTCAAATACCTTTATCTTCTCTTTGCGCCCGACGACACTTTGGATCTTGACCGTGTCGTTTTCAACACGGAGGCCCATCCCTTGAGGCGCGTCGATTCCAGTATCCGCTCGGCCAGGTCCTCGCGCTGAGGTCAAAGCAGGCAATGAGAGTCATCCGCACGACTTGATGCGAGCGGGAGGGTCCCGATGGAGACGTCCCAGAGACACCGCGGAGAGGCTTCCCGGACCGTTCAGGATCGTCTCCCTGAACGGCTGCCGCCACACCCCCCCCTCGCCCGATACTACGCGGACGAGCAAGAACGGCAGCGGCAGGTCAGTCGATGGTTCGACGAATCTGCGGCCCGCTACGACTTCATCACGCAGGCGATGAGCTTTGGATCCGGAAACCGGTACCGGCAGCAAGCGCTATTGCAGGCGGGCCTGGCCGAAGGGATGAGCCTGCTCGACATCGCCTGCGGCACCGGAGTACTCGCGGCTCACGCGCAGAGCATCGTCGGAGTTCGGGGCTTCGTGGTCGGACTGGATCCGAGTCCGGGCATGCTGCGCGAGGCGCGTGGGAGGGGAGTGCTCAAGCTGGTGCGTGGCGTCGCCGAATCACTTCCGCTTGAAAGCGAGCGATTCGATCTCCTGAGCATGGGTTACGCACTGCGGCACGTTTCGGACCTGCGCGCGACGTTCGGCGAGTACCGGCGCGTCCTGAGGCCGGGCGGCAAGGTGCTCATCCTGGAGATTTCGCGGCCGCGTTATCGGTTCATGTTTCGCCTGCTCAAGCTCTACCTCGGATGCATGGTTCCGTGGTTCGCCCGGCTTGGGCGCAGAGGACGCGGCGCGCGCGAGCTGATGAAGTACTATTGGGACACGATCGAGTACTGCGTCGCGCCGGAAGTGATTCTTGCGGCCTTGCAGGAGGCCGGCTTCTCGGGCGTCGAGCGGCACGTAACGATGGGCTTCCTGAGCCTCTATACGGGGGTCCGATGACGCGCCACAGTCCCCCTCGATTCGGCTAAGACTCCCCTCCCTCCGCTCTACATCCCGTAAGGCCATCTGGAGAGCGGGAGCCATCGCTTCCGGGCTCCCGGGTCGTGGGCAGCTCCGGGAATTCACCGACGCTCTATTCGCTCGCCGGATTCCCCGTGATCCCTCGGGCAGTCATCTCCTCCGGCGGCTCCGACCCGACTATCCCCTGCGCCAGGATGAGCTGGCGCGCCTGGCCGCGCAGGCCGGGCACCCGGCTCGCGAAGATCGCGGCCGCGAGCAGGCAGCCGGCCGCTCCGGTGGCGACCGTGAGCGGTGCACCGATCTGGCTCGCAGTGAGCCCGGCGAAGAGAGCTCCGAAGGGCGCCATTCCCATGAACATCATCGAGTAAAGGGCCATGACCCGTCCCCGTAGGCGGTCGGGAACCATGGACTGCAGCAGGGTGTTGGTGCAGGCCATCTGAAGCATCATGCAGAAGCCGGTCGCCACCAGGATGACGGCCGAAAGCCAGAACCACCGCGAGAACGAGAACAGCATCAGAGTGGCTCCGAAGCCAGCCGCGGCTCCGGCCACCAGATTACCGAGCCCGCGGACCCCGGAGCGGCCCGCGAGAGTCAAGGCTCCGAGCAGCGCGCCGACCCCGGTCGCGCCCATGAGAATGCCGAGGCCCCGGGCGCCGCCGTGAAGGATCGCATCCGCGAAGAGCGGCATGAGAACCGTGTACGGCATGCCGACAAGGCTGACGACCCCGACCAACAGCAGGAGGGTGCGGACCGGAGCGGTGCGGCGGGCGTAACGGAAACCCTCGAGCACATTCGCCAGAGGGGAATCGGTTCGGTCGGGTCTTCGCCGTGGACCGAGCCGCATCATCAGCAATCCCGCAATTACCGCCAGATAGCTCGCTCCATTGGCGAAGAAGCACCAGCCTTCGCCGATGCTGGCCACCAGCAGGCCGGCCACGGCCGGCCCGATCACCCTCGCCCCGTTGAACATCGAGGAATTCAGCGCGATGGCATTCATGAGGTCCTCTCTTCCCACCATCTCTACCAGGAAGGATTGGCGAGCGGGGACGTCGAAGGCGTTCACGACGCCCAGAAGGGCTCCCAGCAGGGCAATGTGCCAGACACGGACCGTCTCCGTGAGGGTCAGGAACGAGAGGGTCAGCGCCAGGATCATCGCCGAGGTCTGGGTGGCAATGACGATGCGGTGCCGATTGTGGCGATCGGCCAGGGTGCCGCCGAGGGGCGCGAGCACGAACACCGGAATCTGTCCGGCGAAGCCCACTGCCCCCAGCAGCACCGAGGAGCCCGTAAGGCGGTAGACCAGCCAGGACTGCGCGACGGTCTGCATCCAGGTGCCGGTCAGAGAGATGAGCTGCCCGCCAAAGAACAGGCGAAAATTGCGATGCCGCAGCGCGCGCAGCACGAAGGTGGCGCCGGCAGGCGCGCGGGTCACTTTCTCGAACCTTCCAATTCTTGACCGAGCTCTGAAGGGCGACTGAATACCCGGCAGCAATTTCTCACTGAAGGATTCTCCGGCAGGCGCTTGAAAAGCCCTCTGCGGCCCGGTGCGACCAGGGATCTCCTCCCGGGCAGGGTCCGAGGCGGCGCTGCGGAGCCGGCGTCACGGTCCCCGGGATCGCTCGACGCATTTCCGTGGCCGTCCTCTCACGCCGCATGGAATTGTCCCATGCATCTTAAGCTTGCCGCAAGAATCGAACCAAGTCTTCCCTGCGCTTCTTCCCTCTGCTGGGCTGGCGCTCGAGACGTAGCGCTGCCCTGGCGTAGCGCATGAGGGTGCTATACTCTGCAAAATCAGAGACTCTCCGGACTGGCTCACAATGGTGCTTCCGATGTTCCAAGTCGATGGCTCCCGGAGGCCGATTCTCACCTTCGGGACTTGCGTCGCTCTACTCGCTCTGTTCTTCCTGGTACCGGGGGGTGCATCATCCATGTCCTCGCCTCCGGGAGGTTCCCGAGAGGAAATCCAGGGCATGGTACGAGATCGCCATGGCTCCCCTATCGCAGGGGCGGAGCTTCGGGTCGTGGACTCGAGCGTCGCGAGGCGCTGTCCGGATATTTTCCTGGGTTCCACGGCGAATCTCTGGGTCGCCGACCATCCGACTGCGGGCAGTGAGGCACCTGGCCAGAGTCGAGGTGTCCATTCGGACTCCGGCGGACATTTTGAGATTTCGCGACCGGACAGCCGACCTCGAGAGGGGATTCTCCTGGCCACCGCATCGGGGCTGGCGCCCCAACTGGAGAAGCTCGCAGCAGGACGGCGTCCCGAGGTGATCCTGGAAGAGGGAAACGACCTGGTGATCCACCTGCTCGCTCCGCAGGAGACGGCGGTGGAGGGGGCGTCGGTGACGCTGGTTCCCTTGTCGCTTTGCGGGCCTTTGGTGGAGCGTCTCGGTGAGGTCTTGGTGCGCCGCGCGATGTCCGATTCCGAAGGACGGATCGAACTCGATCATGTTGCCGACGGGATCTACGCGCTCCGTCTGGTTGCCAAAGGATACCGGACGGCAAACGTGGCACCGCTGGTTGTGCGGGATGGGCGGAGTGAAATCCGGATACGCCTCGCCCAGGGCAGGCATGGAGGAGGCTCTCTCGATTTTCCTCCCCACGTCGCCCATTCTTCCGGCACGATCCTGGCGTTCTGGAAAGGCCCCGACGGCATTCCGGAGTGGCAAGAAGCTTCTTTCTCGGGAGACGATGCCGCTTTCGCGATCGATGGGCTCCCCTCCGTAGAATCCCTCCGCCTGTTGGCCCGCACCGAGAGTGGATTGTCGTCCCGCGTGGTCTCGGGAGAGGAATTCACTCTGCCGGGCGGCGGCAACCTCTCCCTTCGCCCTCCGTCAAGCTGGCGTGCGAGTCTCGATGAAGGGGTGAAGATCCCCGCGCTTCTCGTCCAGCCCGTGGCAGCGGCCCTGTCGCCTCCCGGCCAGCCTCCGCAAGCCGTCTCCGTTCCGGTGGGGGCGGACGGACATTTCGTGGTCCAGGACGTTCCTCCAGCGGCCGAGAAGCTGCAACTGGTGGCGCCCGGCTTCGGGGAGGCGGAAGTAGGGCTGGCGGAAAGCGCTTCAGGGGAGCTGGGCTCCATCAAGCTTGAGCGCGGTCCGACCCTGGGAGGGCGGGTCACCTGGCAAGACGGCGAGCCGCTCAACAGCGCCGAAATCGAGGTCTTCTCCTCTTCCGGCCTGGAATGCCGGGGCTGGGTGACCAACCAAGGGGAATTTGCCTGCTCGCCTCGCAGAAAGGACCCACCCAGCCCGCGATTCCGCGCGTGGGTCGGGTCGGCCACCTTCCGGGTCACCCGCCCCGAAAGGAAGGGGGAGGATCCCTTCGTCGTCCTACCCGGATTTCCCCTCGAAGCAAGTGTGTCGCGACCCGGAGGGGGAGGCAAGGTGGAAGACGTCAGGGTGGAGATTGAGCCGATTCAAAGCGGCGGCCCGGGATCCCGGACCGATAAGAAACGGNNCGCTTCATCTCGGTGAGCCGGGTCCGGTCAAGATCATGGTCTCGAACCCCGACGGCGGTCCAGGAGCTTCAGCCACGGTCGATCTCTCCAACGAGGAGGCGACCCGGAAAATCGCCCTCACACTTCCCGAAGGACCGGCGGTCTTCGGCTCGGTCGCCGCCGCGGGCAGCCGCAAGACGATTGAGAACGCGGAAGTCGAGATCATCCCCGGGACCATCTTTGCCGCAGAGGTAAGAGTATCCCGGATCGCCCACAGCGATTCCGAAGGGTCCTGGCGGTTCTCCCAAGTTTCCGAAGGAAACTATCAGCTTCTCGGCTCGGCCCCCGGTTACTCCCGCTCCAGGAGCCGGGTTAGCGTTCCGGCGGAGACCCGTCGTACGCCGCAGCTTCTCCTGCTCCAGCGCCCGGGCCGGATCCACGGCAGAGCCATCGGTCTTCCGGAGGGGGCCAAGGCCTCGGTCAATGTCACGTCCAAATCCTGGTGGATCGGTTGGAACAGCTACAAGGCGATCCCCGATGAGAAGGGGGAATTCAGTATCGACGCCGTTCGTCCGGATCGATACGACGTGACGCTCTTCGTCAAGAAGACCCCGGCGGCGTGGATGAACCGATCCCTCCTGGTGGACGTGCGTGCCGGAGAGACTGCGGAGACCGCATTCGACCTGAGGGGAGTCATCACCCTCTCGGGCCGGGCCTACCTGGGCGAGAAGCCGGTCCCGCGTGGCAAGATCGGTTTCAGCCTTGACTCCAAGAAGACGCACAGCAGTTCAGGCGACGGCTCTCCGACCGACGAAGAGGGTGACTACGAAGTGAAGCTGCCGCGGCCGGGACGTTATCGGGTGAGGCTGTTCACACAACAATCTCTCCATGGGGGAGGACAGTCGCTCCAGTACGACCACCTGCTCGCGGTGGGTGATGTCAATGAACAGCGCCAAGACCTTCACTTCTCGACGGCCCGCATTCGTGGCAGGGTCGTGGAGGCGAAAAGCAAGCCAGTCACCAACGCCGGGGTTGAGCTGGACCAAGCTGTCCAGGAGGGCGAATCCTCGGAAGCAGGCGAAGGGGATTTTCAATTTCTCGACGGCCTCGAGACGGGCCAGGATGGCACGTTCGAGTCGGAGGTCTTGCGCGCCGGAGAATACCACCTGGAGATCGGTGCCCGGGGGTTTGCAAGAAAGACGATCGGACCCGTTACCCTGGGTCACGATCAATCTCTTGTCCTGCCCGAC
>QHVQ01000177.1 GCA_003222305.1 Acidobacteriota bacterium
CGCCGTGGACGGATTGTTCAACGACAGCCTGATGACCTTGGCCTCCGGCCTCTCGCCGGCGGAGAAGCAGGACCTCATCCAGGCACGAGAGGCGGCCCTTCGGGCAATCCATTCCTTCGCCGACTGGCTCGAGAATGGGATGGCAACCATGGTCGCCTTCTCCCCCATGGGTGAAAGGAACTACAACTATTTTCTCAAGCAGGTCTGCCTGTTGCCTCTCGACGCCTCTCAAGTGTCCATGCTGGGTGAGGTGGAACTGGCCCGCTACCGGGGCCTGGAGGCGCTTCTCAAAGATCCCTCGCTGGCCTCCCCCGACCCGGCCCGAAGCCGCGTCATCCCCAAGGACCAGGCGGAATTCTTGAAGGCTTACGAAAGCCGGCAGGCGGAGATGATCGAATTCCTGAAGCAGCACAGCCTCATCACGCTTCCATCCACTCTGGGACGCTTCACCATTCGCCAGCTCCCCGAGGCCTTCAAGCCCACCAGTCCCGGCGGCTTCATGAACGCTCCCGGAGTTTACGACCAGGACAGCGGCGGTTTCTACTTCATCCCCACCTACAACCCCAAGAGCGGGAATTTCTACATCCGTGCCGCCATCGAGGACCCTCGTCCTATCCTGGGGCACGAGGGAATTCCAGGGCACTTTCTCCAGATCTCCATCGCCAACCACCTAGGCGACGAGATCCGGCGCGAGCATCAGGATGGCATCTTCGTGGAGGGATGGGCCCTCTACACGGAGGAGATGCTGATGCGGACAGGCCTCTATCGCGACAACTCTCCCGGCCAGGGACAGGTGCTGCGCCTGGCGCGCTATCGAGCGGCCCGCATCGGTGTGGACGTGAACCTCCACACCGGCCGGTGGAGCTTTGAGGATGCGGTGAAGTACTTCATGGAGGCGGGCGGACTCGATCGCGAGGCCGCCGAAGGGGAAGCCGCCGGCGCGGCGTCCGATCCGACGCAGAAGATCACCTATACGGTGGGCAAGTGGCAGATCCTGCGGCTGCTGGGACGCTATCGGGATGCGAAGGGAGGGGGCTTCCGACTGGGAGCGTTCCACGATGACCTGCTCAAGAACGGCAGCCTGCCCCTCTCGGTCGTGGAGTGGCTGCTTCTGGACGATCCCTCGACGCTGGAACGGGCCCTCCGATAGGGCCGATCTTTCCCCCTTAACTCCTGGCTGCGAACGAAATCCTTCCGGGGGAGGAGTAGAATCGTGCGCCCTCGGGGGACACCGTTGATCGGCCAGACGCTCGGCATTATCGAATCCTCGAAAAGCTGGGAAGCGGCGGCATGGGAGAGGTGTATGCCGCCGAGGATACCAGGCTGGGCCGGAAAGTCGCCCTCAAAATCCTCCCCGGCGCCATGGCCGCCGATCCGGAGAGGCGCAATCGCTTTGAAAGTGAAGCCCGCGCGGTCGCGGCCCTGAATCACCCCA
Organism: Acidobacteriota bacterium; assembly: GCA_003222305.1. Classification (GTDB taxonomy): domain Bacteria; phylum Acidobacteriota; class Polarisedimenticolia; order Gp22-AA2; family AA152; genus AA152. Next base: position 1,436 of record QHVQ01000177.1, read on the forward strand.
ATATTGTCACGCTCTACTCCGTCGAGGAAGCGGACGGCATCTTTTTCCTGACCATGGAGCTGGTCCACGGGAAGACTCTTGCGGAGATCGTGTCCAGCCAGGGCCTGCCGCTGCAGCACTTCTTCGAGCTGGCGCTCCCCCTGGCGGATGCGGTGGCCGCCGCCCACGCTCAGGGGGTTACCCACCGGGATCTTAAACCCGAGAACATCATGGTGGCCGGGGACCGCCGCCTGAAAATCCTCGACTTCGGTCTGGCGAAGCTGCGGGAGACAGCCAGGCCCATCGGTGCAGGGAGCAGCCTGCCCACCCAGTCGGTCACGGGCGAGGGACGCATCGTGGGGACCGTGGCTTATATGTCGCCGGAGCAGGCTGAAGGCAAAGAGGTAGACCACCGCTCGGACATCTTCTCCCTGGGAATCCTCCTCTATCAGATGGTGACGGGACAAAGACCGTTCAAGGGTGAAACCGTCTTCTCGGTCATTTCCTCGATCTTGAGGGACATGCCACCCTCGGTGACCCAGGTGAAGGCGGGGCTCCCGCGCGATCTGGCCCGGATCATCCCGGGTCACGATACCCTGGCGCGGAGCATAGCCCAGAGCGACCGTGGCCACGTCCTTCACCGTGACGGGCACGCCGCCATGAAGACCCACCCGCACCTGCTCAATGTCCGATAGATCTTTGAAAATCCCCAGGCTCCGGATGACGAACATCTCGGAGCCCCGCTCCACGTAGCCGCCCGTAGCATTGACACTGGCCTTGTGCAGGGCTTCGAAGATATTGGAAAGGCTGACTTCCAGCGAAGCCATCCTGGACGGGTCGGGCTGAACGTGGATCTCTTTCAGAAGACCGCCATAGGACACGACGTCCGCCACGCCGGGTACGCGCAGCAGCTGGGGACGTACGGTCCAATCCTGGAGCGTCCGCAATGTCATGGGATCGGCGGTGGGACCCAATTAGAGTGTAGCGATAGACTTCGCCGATGGGAGTGTACAGCGGGCCCAGACCCGGCTGAACGCCCTCCGGAAGCTCCGCCTGGGAGACGCGCTCGAGCACCTGCTGGCGCGCCGGGAGCGGCTCCATCCCATCCTGGAAGGTGAGAGTCACCATGGACAGGCCGAAGAGAGAGATGCTGCGCAGGCGGAACAGACCGGGAGTCCCATTGAGCACCTGTTCCAACGGTATGGAGACGCGTCGCTCCACCTCCTCCGTGGGCTGACCCGGGAAAGGGGTTATGATCTGGACCTGAGTATCGGTGGGGTCCGGGAACGCCTCCACGGTGAGCTTGGTGAAGGCGTAGTAACCTCCCGCCGCCATGACTGCGGCCAGCACGAAGGGCGCGATGCGGTTCTTCAGGGAATAACGAAGCAGTGCGTCTAGCATTTCTCTCGAGGTCTTCGATGCTGCCCGGCACAGGAGGATCGGCCCGGCGGGCTGCGGTTAAGTTCCCAAGCTCAGCTGGTTGTCCAGCAGGAAGCCTCCTTCGTCGACGATCGTCTCCCCCGGCGTCAGACCCGAAAGAACCGGCACCTGGCCCTCGTGGGCGGGACCGGCCACAATCTCCCGCCGGTCGAAGCGGCCGGGT
>QHVQ01000178.1 GCA_003222305.1 Acidobacteriota bacterium
TGAACTGCCGCTCCGGGTTGTGAAAAGTGAACCCCTCGTACCCCTTGGGGGCAAAAGAGGCGGCTACAAGCCGGACACGGCTCTCTACTGCCAGCCCTGCTGCTGGCGGACCGAAGAGATAGGCACTCGCCACGTCGTATGTGAGCGTCTCCCCTGGGCCGACCGCTGTCTTCTTGGCGGCGACCTCCACCTTGATCCGGTCGGGGACGAACTCTTCCACCTGGAACCGGTACTGCCCGATTACCTCCTGGGCAACCAACAACTCCAGCGTGTGAGGTCCCGTGCGGGCGTAGGGGGGAATGACATGGGTGAACTGTGCCAGCCCATGCTCGTCCATTTCTAGCTTGACCGTGCCACGGTCCCACCCTTCCGGGTCTTTGTGGCGCAACAGCAGCGGCATCGACGGCGGAGGTTGCAGGCTGCGGTCGCGGACGACGGCGACTCCCTTCACTGTCTCGCCGGGGCGGTAGATATCCCGCTCGCCGTATAGATAGGCTGTGTATCCTTCTTTTGACAGCGCAGATCCCCCCACGTCAAAGCTTGCGGTGTCGATCCCCGACCGATTGAGGAGCAGGAAGCTGAAATCATTTCCCCGTTCCACCGTCACCAGGTGCGGTTTTTGTTTCTCCAGGATTTTGGCCAGATCGTGCACCCGCCACATTCCCTCGGCGTCGGTCCGGCCCGTTGCGATCGTCTGATTCTGGTCGCTGATCAGGCGGACCTCGGCCCCCTCCATGGGCGTGAGGTCAGCGAACGACGAGACCCAGACCAGGAACTCGTCCGCCCCCTGCTTGGCGACAATCCCCAGGTCTGTGAGCAAAAGCCAGCGTGCTGCTCCCGACGAGGACTCGGAGCGGGTGATCCCGATGCGGTACAGCCCTGGTTGCTCTTCTCGGAAGTAGGTATCGAGGGAGAGCGGGGTGAGCACACTCTGGTTGCGCTCACCACCAAGGGGGAGCGTTGTGTTCACCAGGCGGTCGCCGAAAGCATGGGAGACCGGAGAGCCGTAGTACTCATCTTGTTCGTAGGAGGAGTTGTAGTCCCCAAACAGGAAAAACAGATTGTTACGATAGACTCGGTCAATCGTCAGCCGCGCCTGAGCCATGTTCACGCTCTTGAGGGCGATGGCGCGGTAGCCGCTGGCGGAGAGGAACATCCCCTGGCTCTGGAAGTCCACAGACGGCTGCAGGTCTGGCATCTGGATGTGCGTCTTGTACTCCTGCGGGAGCACTGCCTCGTCCGAAGCAGGCAACCCCTGAGCGATGACCAGTTCATACTGTTCTCCAGGGCGCACGCCGCCCGTGAGAATCAGCTCGTTCCGCTCAGCGGAGAGTCGATACTTCACCTCCGGCGTGACCTTGACGTACTGCTTGGCGATCTCGGGGCTGACCGGAGAGGAGAAGCGAATGCGCACGCTGGACTCCGGATCCGCCGAGAGCGGGGACACCCCTCTGACCTCCAGCTTCTCTGCCGAGCCTAGTGGGACGGTGTGGATCCAGTCAGCGGCAAGGGGGAGATTCCCACCCTCCGGCTTGAGATCGGAGAGAATCACCAGCCGCAGCTCCCGCTTGTCCTTTTGCTTCTCGACCGGCTTGCTGTGGAACCCAATATCCTGGCTCCTATAGGTGGTCTCCAGCTCAAGCGGGATCGGATTGGTTTCTCCCTGGAGCGGGTCGATGAGCCGCATCTTTGAGGCCAGCACCCCAGGGTTCACAGAGTAGTTGAAGCGGACGTTTCCCCGGATGGTGACCAGGTGCT
>QHVQ01000179.1 GCA_003222305.1 Acidobacteriota bacterium
CTACCTTCGAGTAAAGCAACTCGTCCTGGGCCTCAAGAACCTACCATGGTGGAGGAGAAGATGAGCGAAGTCGTAAGCGACACCTCCATTCCGCCCACCGGCGGGAAAGACGATCGGCGCCGGTATGCGGCGCCGCAGATAGTCTGGCGCGAACCGTACGAGCCCATCTCGTTCGCCGTGTCCTGCGCCCTCGTGCCGGCCCTTCCGGCGTGCAATTCCGGTCCAGTCATCGCCTGAGCCGGCTTGAGCATCCTGCTTTGCATTGGAGGGGAGCAGATCCGCATCGTCGCTTCCCCTGGAGTCATCGCCGCGGTGAGCGGGCGTTACCGTCCCTTCGTGACTTCCCGAACGCGCACAAGCCCCCGTCGAATACCCATCGTCCTCGAGATTCGGTGCCGACCGGGCCGGTTTCGCGCAGCCTACGAGCAGCCGCTGACCATCCAGGCACGGGAGACCGCCCCCGGTGAGATCCGTCTGGACGGACCGGTGGCCGGCTGCTACTCCCTCACCGACCGGCAGGGTTGGCTCGAAGGCGCCCCCGGCCTCGGTGCGGTCGACGCCCTCCTGAGGATCGCTCTCTCGACCGCTCTTCCTCTCGATGGGGCCCTGCTGGTGCATGGGGCCGCTCTCCGCCACGACCGCGATGGAGGCATCGTCCTGTGCGGCGCCTCGGGCGCCGGCAAGAGCACGGCGGCCCGGGCGCTGGGAGCCTTCTGCGACGAGCTCGCGGTGCTTCGCCTCACGAAGTCGGGCCTCCATTTTCATAGCACACCGTACTGGAGGGGAGAACCGGTTCAATCTTCCTGCGCCGCGGTGATCTGCCTGGCGCGCGGCGGCGAGCCCGGGTTCGAGCGCCTGCGGGGCGCCGCGGCCGCCCGCGTTCTCTCGCGCCATGCCGTTCGGTATGTCACGGTCGACAGAATCGACCGCGCCGTCCTGGATTTGCTCTGCGCGATCGGCGAGAGGGCCGGCGTATGGTTGGCTTCCTGCCCGGAAGGTGAGGCGTTCATCCCCTTTCTGAAAGGGATACTCCGGTTCGACAAGGAGGTAGCGTGAGTCCGTCGCGAAGGGAAGAAGCTTCTGAGGTGCAACGAAAACCCGCCCGCTCGTCCTCCGTCGCCTGGCAGACCATCGATGGCGAGACGGTGCTCCTGCGCGTCAAAGAGAAGGAGCTCATCGGTCTCAACGAAGTCGGTCGCCGGATCTGGGAGTTGTCCGACGGCTCGCGCTCCATCGGGCAGATCGCCGAGACCCTGTCCGCCGAGTACCGGGTCGATCGCGAGGCCGCCCGTGCCGATGCCCTTCGATTCATCCGGGAATTGCAGTCCATCCATGCCCTCGACTGGCCCCCGGACTAGTTTCTTGCTGGATTTCGGGATGCTCGGAGTTGAAACTCGCCGCCTCTTCCTCGGCTGAAGGAGATCAGGATCATGGGTGCGCACCTCGTCCGACTCCAGAACCAGGCCTTCGAGCAGTGCATCCCCATCAATGTGAGCTTCGAGGTCACGCTGCGCTGCAACCTGAAATGCGCCCACTGCTACAACTTCGACAGGGGCCTGGCCTACTTTCCCGACCGGAGCCGCGAGGAGGAGCTCACGGATGCGGAGATCCATCGCATCCTTGACGAGATACGCGCCGAAGGATGCCTGTTCCTTTCGTTCACGGGGGGAGAGGCGCTGCTGCGTCCAGGCCTCACTCAGTTCATTTGTCACGCCGTTGAGGCTGGAATGGCGGTGACGATCAAGTCCAATGGCTCGCTTCTAGGGAAGGAGACGGTGGATCGGATCGTGGATGCAGGTGCCTCGGCCCTGGACGTAAGCCTGTACGGCTCCGAGCCCGGGACCCACGATGCGTTCGTGCAGATACCTGGAGCCTTCTGCCGCACGGTGGAGGGCGCGCGCAGAGCCCATGAGGCCGGCGTCCGAGTCCGGTTTTCATTCCTGATTCTGAGACAAAACAGCCACCAAATGGAGGCGATGATGGAGCTGGCGGCGGGCCTTGGAATTCCTTACAACGTGGATCCCCAAATCTCGACGCGCCACGACGGCTCCCGCTCGTCGCTCGACAACCGGGTGGACCGGGAGACGCTCGATCGCCTTTTCCACGGCCCGCTTCGCCCATTGTTGCCTCGCGTGCAGGAGGGGCGTGCCACGGTGCAGTGCTCTTGTGCGCGGTCCGTATGCGGCATCTCGGCGTTCGGGGAAGTCTACCCCTACATCGGCGCGCCGGTCCCTTCAGGAAACCTGAGGAGAAGCCCCTTTCACGACATCTGGTGGAACTCCGGGACCCTGCGATGGATTCGGGACCTGCGCCTCGAGGATTTCCCTGCGTGCCGAAGCTGCACGCACCGGGACCACTGCCGGCGATCCTCGGGTGTGATTCTCAACAACACCGGCCTGTATAACGGCCCTGAAGTATTCGGAGGTGACTGGACCTGCATGCAGGCGGAAGTCTTCCACCGAATCCACGACGAGACCTACGGGGGAAAGGACGCCCCGGCCGTCCATCCGAAGCCACCATCCGACGTTTTACCGCTGTAGTGGTCCACCAATCTTCGCGGTTCGGGTCCCTTCCCGGAAGGCTGTACTGGTCCACCGATTTTATAGGGTCGGGCGCCCGCCTGGAATCCTCTACATATTAATAGGTTAAGCTGTCAGCCTACCCATTATCCCTGGATTCCTTCGGGAGGCTGGTCATGCTCCGTCCCGCGCCATTCCGTCCCCTTCCATTGCCCCGAGGCTGGCCGCGCCGCGACCGCAGGCATAGCTACCCGGCCGGGACGATCTTTACCGGGGCAGGACTCGCTCCTATTGGATTAACCAGCCTTTCATCACGGAGCAAGTGGACCAAATCACCTGTTTCCACGCTGCGGAACCGGCGAAAATGCCGCACTTAATTCGGTGGACCACTACACCATTGAGAGGAAATTGGCATGGACTACGTCAGGTGAAAGTCTATGATGACTGTGAAATAGGCGTTGACGGGTACACCATTGCGTGTGGCCGGCTTGTAACGCCACTTGCTCACCGCCTCCACAGCGGAGCCCGCCAGCCACTCTCCTCCCACGGGCATCTGGAGCACGACCAACCCGTCGGGAATCCCGTCGGCTCTGACCACGATCTGCAGGATGATATTGCCGGAGATTTTCTCTTTCCTGGCGCTCTCCGGATAGACGGGAAGAACTGTTGAAAGGAGTTCTGGGTGTA
>QHVQ01000086.1:0-14237 GCA_003222305.1 Acidobacteriota bacterium
TCGCCCACGGGCGGGGCCCCGGCGGCGCCAGGCTCCGGGACCCGATTGGCGGTCCTGATCGTCGTGGACCAGATGCGCGCCGACTACCTCAGGTGGTTTGCGCCCTTCTTCGGGGAGGCAGGTTTTCGCCGACTCACCCGCGAGGGGCGGGTCTTCAGCCACGCTCGCTACTCCCACCTCACCACCTTCACCGGTCCAGGTCACGCGCTCATCGGATCGGGGCTCTATGGCGACCGGTCGGGAATCGTCGGCAACCGCTGGTATTCCCGAGCGCTGGGGCGCGACGTCAACTGTGCTGTAGGCCCGCTCGACCTGTCCGGGGCTGGAAAATGTCGGGCGGAAGAGATTGCGGGCGCGGCCGCGGGTTCTTCCGCCGGCAATCCGTGCAATGCCCTGGGAAAGTCGCTGGCCGAGCGCGTGAAGGAGCGTTATCCGGCCGCGAGGGTGATCGGCGTGGGGCTGAAGGATCGCTCGGCGATCCTGCCGCCGGGAAAAGGGGCCGATGCCGCCTACTGGGTCGAGGAGGGGGTTCAACCATGAGATGAGCCCCAACACATTCTTCGGGGGGCACCCGGAGCGCCAGGAGTGGTCTTGCTCTTTGCCCCCCCCGTGCGAGAAGTCCTGCCCGGAGGACGTGCCGACGGCCCACGAAGACTCTTCTGGGCTCGGCAGGAGCTTTCCCCACCCGGTAAGGGATGTCGGAGTTGCCTTGAGCACTCCCAGCGGCGACGAACTGCTGGAATCGCTGGCCGAGCGCGTGGTGGAAGCGCATGACCTAGGGCACAATCGGGCCGGTCAGCCCGACGTGCTGAGCATCGGGTTTTCCAGCACCGATTATTTCGGTCACCTGTTCGGCCCCGATTCGTGCGAAGTGGCCGACGGGTATAAGCGTCTCGATCAGACGCTTGCCCGGCTCCTGACTTTTCTGGAAAAGCGTGTGGGAAAGGACGCCCTGTTCCTGATACTGACCGCCGATCATGGCGTGACTCCCTTGCCCGAAGTTTCCCTCAAACGGGGGATTCCCGCGGGCCGAATTGAATTGGGCGAATCGACGAGGCGAGCCGTGGGAAGGATCGGCGACCTGTCGCCACTGCGCCAGCGAATGGAGTTCGAGCTGGCGCGCCATTTGGGCGTGAGGGAGGACGCCTCCACACCGCTCACCCGGACCTTGATCCTGGGCTATCGCGAGCCGAGTCTCTATCTCAACCACGAGGCGCTGGACGACAGGCAGGTTCGCTCGGCGAGCTCTTTCCTGAAGTCGTACCTGCTGCACGTGGAAGGGATAGGAGGTGTCTACACTTCCCGAGAGATTGAGCGGGGGAAAGCTCCCGAGTCGGTGCGGCTCTCATGGCGCGCCGACCGCTGCGGCGATCTGGTGATCATCTTGGAGCCGGGCTGGATCGAGATGGGTGGGACGGGCACCACCCACGGCCAACCCTACGAGGATGATGCCTGGGTGCCGCTTCTCGTCTGGGGCGCGGGGATCGAGCCCGGCGTCGTGAGCACAACGGTCGATATGGCCCGCCTCGCCCCTACTCTCGCCGCAAAGCTCGGCCTGGAAGGAGCCGGCTTCAGCCGCCCCGAGCCTCTGCCTTTATCCCCCCAGCGCTAGCGCAGGACTAGAAGCACGCGAGTGCAATGCCGTCGCCCTTCGGGGTACGAACCTTTGGCGAATGCGCTCTCCCGAGTTCCCAGGGGTCAGCGCGGTGATTTGGAAGGAGTTTCCTGCGGGACCACTTCGATGACGACAAGATCGGCGCCGCGAAGGGCCCGCAGAGAGGTCTCGGCCCCGACGCGGGCCTCCGTCAGCAGGCGCTGCAGGTCGTCCACGCCCCCCACCGGCTCGTTGCCCAGGGCGACGATGACGTCGCCCTCTCGCAGCCCCGCGCGCTCGCTGGCACCACCTGCCTCCACCGAGAGCACGAGCACCCCACGGTCGGACTTGAGATCATGGAAGCGAACGACCTTGCGCGGGAGGGGAACGGTCTGTCCCCCGACGCCCAGGTAGGCCCGGCGGATTCGACCGTCCCGAATCAATCGCCCCGCCACGAACTTGGCGGTGTTGACGGAGATGGCGAAACAGATCCCCTGGGCCGGAAGGATGGTCGCGGTGTTCACACCGATGACCTCGCCGCGACTGTTGACCAGCGGTCCGCCCGAGTTGCCGGGGTTCAGTGCGGCGTCGGTCTGGATGATGTCGTCCATGAGCCGGCCCGTGACGGAGCGCAGCGACCGCCCCAAGGCGCTCACCACGCCCGCCGTCACGGTGCAGTGGAAGCCGAAGGGGTTGCCAATGGCGATGGCCAGGTGGCCCACCTTCACCGAGCGCGAATCGCCCATCACCGCGGGGGCCAAGTCCGGCGCGCTCACGCGCAGCACCGCCAGGTCCGTGGCTGGATCGTCCCCCACCAGGGTTGCTTCCACCCGGTGCCCGTCGGGGAGCGTCGCACGGAGCAGTCCGCGCGGCTGGACCACGTGGCTGTTCGTCAGGAGGAATCCATCCGGGGTGAAGACAAAGCCGGACCCGGTGGTGCCGCTCCGGGCACGGTCCCCCACGTCGATCTTGACCACCGATGGACTTACCCGCTCCGCCGCCCCCGTGACCGCCTCCGAATAGGCGTCCAGCAGCGCCGCATCGTTGTTTGAAAGCGCCAGGAGTCCCGGCCCCACATTCGCCTCCAGGGATGATTCGCTTCCGCCCAGACAGGAGCTAGGAACCGACTCATTCTGGGCCCTATTCCCGTTGGCGACCATCTTGCGCCCTCCCCAAGGAGCCGAGGAGGGTGTTTTCGCCACTCTCTCGAGGTTGGCGCAGCGGCTCGACGGTGCTGGAAGGTGAGCACCATCGCCTCGACATGATACATTCTCCGGCGGCGGGGCTCGGGGGATAGGTAGGCTGGCCCTGCAGCCAACGCATCGGTCGTTCATGCCATCGAGAAGGGAGCCATATGGAACAATCCATGACCACCACAGCCTTCGCCATCGAGGGCTTTCGAGTCAAGACGACGCTCGGACTGGTGCGGGGCATCACGGTCCGATCGCGGTCCGTCTTCGGAACCATCGGGGCCTCCCTCCAGACCCTCGCCGGAGGCAACATTACGCTGTTCACACAACTGTGCGAGAAGACCCGTTCGGAGGCCTTCGACTTGATGCTCGCCCATGCGGAACAGCTGGGTGCGAATGCGGTCGTTGGCGTTCGCTACGACGCGACCGAAGTCATGCAAGGGGTGACCGAAGTGCTGTGCTACGGAACGGCGGTCGTGCTCGAAAGAGTCTCGACGTAGAGGCAGGGGACGCCCGCCTCACCGGAAGCGTCGATTTCCTAAGGCGCCGCTGCGCTGCATCGTGGAAGCGGTAGGAGCGATCATCCCGGCGGTCGGTGAGGCGCGAGCCGCTCGGAGGGCACGAACCTCAGACCTTCGAGCGCGGTGCCTCCGCACCGGTTGCGAGTCTCACCCGGAATCTGGAGCCCCGGCTGGGCAAAGCATCAGGGGTTCGCCGACGCCTGGTTCGCTCAGGGAAGGGGAACGTGACCGTCGAGGAATCGAATTCCATCGATGTGGTGGCGTACGATCCCGAGACTGAAGAGGCCCTTCTAGTCATGGTCGAGTACCGCGAGTGGTCGAAAGGCCCCGGCCTCCTGGAGGACCTTCGGGGGAAGTTGGACTGCTACCTGGCTTATGCTCTGGACGGGCAGATGCTGTCCGACTACCCGAATCTGGTGGGAAAGCTTGTTCACATTCAGCTCCGGACAAGATATCCGCCCGGGGAGCGGGAGCTCGCCTTCCTGCGCGGCGTGGCGAGCCAGCATCTCCGACCCGCTGGGATCAAGCTCTCTTGGAAGGTGCTTGGGAAGAAGGGCCAGCACGGACTTTGAAACCCCGGCACCAGGGACCGACTTTGGCCGACAGGGACAACCGCTGGGTCGAGGACGCGCGGCCTGGGTGGCGGCGCACGGAGTCCGAAGAGGAGGGGGTCGAACGATTCAGCGAGTCGTCTTCGGCGCGGGAAGGCTTGGACTGGCCCAGGAGTTGGCTGATGGTGGTCTCGATCTTGTCGATGCTCACCGGCTTGAGGAGGCAAGGATTGTCGGTGACGGTGGAGAATTGCTGGCTGGTTAGGGAATTCATGTCCCCGGTGATGAAAATGAAACGGCGCTTCATCTCTGGCTTGATCTCGAGGGTCTTCTCGTAGAGTTGGATGCCGCTCATCTTGGGCATCTTGATGTCGGTGATCACCAGGTCGTAGTCCCGACCCTGGATCTTGCGCAGCGCTTCCACCCCCGTGGAGGCGGTATCGATGGAGTGCCCCAGGGCTTGCAGCAGCTGCAAGTAGAGTTCCACGATCATCTCCTCGTCGTCCACCACCAGGATTTCCTTGCCCTCCGCCACGGAGGCTGATCCCGGCAGCTCCTTCTCGGCGGAATCGCTCTGCGCCTTGTAGGCAGGGAGAAGAATCGAGAAGGTGGTGCCGATTCCCACGTGGCTGCGCACCTGGATCTCGCCTCCATGGTCTCGCACGATGCCGAAGGAGACGCTCAGACCGAGCCCCGTGCCGCCCCCTTGCTTCTTGGTGGAAAAGAACGGGTCGAAGATTCTCGGAAGAATGTCCGGTGGAATGCCGGGGCCGTTGTCACCCACCTCGACGGCAACCCTTCCATCCTCCTTCGTCCTCGTCCGAAGCCGAAGCTTCCCGCTTCCCCGCTCGGTGCTCATGGCCTGCAGAGCGTTGTTGATGAGATTCGTGAGGACCTGCTGCATCTGGTGGAAGTCGGCCAGCACATAGGGAAGGTTCGGAGTGATCTCCTTCTCCACCTCGATGTTGTCGGCGTGCAGCGAGGATTCCAGCAAGTCCAGCGTTTTCTCCAGAATGCCGTTGAGCCCCACCGGTTTTCTCTCGGGGTTGCCTGACCGGGCAAAACTGAGGAGGTTCTGGACTATCTTCTGACAGTGCCCGGCGCAGTCCACGATGCGCTCGATGTCGTGGCGGAACTTCCCTTCGACGTCCTTCTGGATCAGGAGCTGCGAAAAGCCCAGTACCCCCGAGAGAGGATTGTTCAGCTCGTGAGCCACGCCCGCCACGATCTCTCCGATGCTGGACAGCTTCTCGCTCTGCTGCAGGAGCGCCGTGGCTTGGTTTTGCTCCGTGACGTCCCGGCCGATGAGAAGCAGGGAGCCGGGGGGCTCGGAGAGAGGCGCCACGGTCACCACAAGATCCCTTCCGGGGGTCCCACCCGGTGCCAGCGTCGCCGGGTAATGGGCAGGGGACGCCGATTCTCGAGTTCGGCTCTGGAGCGCGTCCAGAGGGGGAAGTCCGCGCAGAATCCGTCCCACGGGCCGCGAAAGGATTTCCGAGCGAGGCATGCCGGAGAGTCGCTCCACCGTCCGGTTTGCCTCACGGACAAGCCCCTCGGGCTCCAACTGCAGGATGAGGTCCGGAGAGTTGTCAAACAGCACGCGGATGCGATCCCCCGTCTGCTCCAGCTCTGTCGCATGCTCCTCCAGCTGACGGTAAAGCATGGAGTTCTTGATGGCGCTCGCGGCGGCGTGGGCCACCACCCGGCAGAATTTCAGCTCATCCTGAGTAAAGCTGCGCTTGCGGGAGGCCCTCAGGAAGAGCGTACCGATGACGGTTTCCTGATACACGATCGGGAGAACGAGCAGGGAGCGGAAATTGAGCCTGAGAAGCTCCTCCAGATGAGGTTTCACCAAATCGTTCGTTTCCACATCCTCGATGATGACCGGTTTCTTCTGCTGGATGGCCGCCACCACCTCGGGATACTTGATCAAGTCCACGGGAAGCATCTTCAGCTTCTGATCGTCGTTGGCCGCCACGACGAAGGCCCGGTCCTGGCCGTCCTCCTTCTCCACCAGCAAGATGGAGCAGCGGATGGCGGATACTACCTCGGCGATGCGGCTCGCGATCTTGAACATCACGGTATGAAAGTCCAGCGAGGAGGTGATGGATTCCAGGATGCTCAGGATCAACTTCAGTTCGTGCCGTTCCTTCATGACGCCCTGCACCTGGACTTGTCGCTCCCGAATCTGGAGGACTTGGTACCCGAAGTAGAGGGCCGTGGCATAAAAGAGCGGCAGGACCATCAGGTGCTGGACCGTGAAAATCGCCGCCTCCGCTCCCTTGATGCCGCAGAAGAGCAGGTAGAGAGCGCTGAGGACAGCCGATCCGAGGATCACCTGGGTCATGCGATTGGAGGCGGCCGTGACGATCAGCAGGATAAAGAAGAAGAGGCAGAGAATGCCCGAAACATCGGCCTGAAAAACCAGATAGGAGACGATGGCCGTGTCCAGGAGGCTGAGCGAGAACTCGAGCGGGGATGCCCGCAGCGAGGCGTCGGGGAGTAGTGTGACCAACACGTTGCCCGCCAGGAAGATTCCCAGGGCCAGGTCCACGAAAACCGAGTCGGACAGGTCGAGCTGGCCGGCAACTCCGAGCCCCATCAGGCAAACGAAGAGGGTCCAGCGCAGTAGGAGGAGCGCACGCTTTCTGGGAAGTTCTTCGATGCGGCCGAGCTTTTCGCTGGAGTAGTCCAGGACCTCGGAGAGGATCGTCATCGCTGCCCGCCACGGATCCTTTCCGGCGTGGAAAGGACAACCCAAATATAAGGTCCGAGAACCGGATCGCAAGGATAGTCAGAGGTGCCAGGAAATTGACGGGATGACGCGGAGTGTCAGCTTCGCACCAAGAAAACCCGGTAGGTGCCCCTACGAAACGACTGGGTGAGGCAAGACCAGGGGAGGGGACGGGCCAGAAGGGGGAAATCCGACGTCTCGGCGGGACCGACCACCAGCGCGGCGATCCCCAGGGCTTTCAACTTCGGGCAGGCCTGTTCAGAGTCCTCCGTTTGAAAGGTCTCCTCGAGGGCGGCGAGGTTTCTCGAAAAATCTTCGGGAACGGAGTAGAAGAGTCGAGCCGCCCACGCGTCGGAGAGGTAAGCGGGATGTCCAGAGAGATAAACCAGGTCCGGGTAATGACGATACGGTGAACCCTGGATCAGGGTCCCGGGAGGAAGGTGGCGCCTCATCCAGTTCCCGACGGCGACCTCGTCGCCGGGAAGGGTGGGCTTCCCCACCGAAGCTCCGATGACGAACCAGAGGGTCCCCAAGACTCCCGGCACCAAGAGCACAAGGGCGGCGCGCCGGGCCCAGGGCATCGCCCACGCTAGGTCGATGGCCAGGCCGGCGAAGGCAGCCAGAGAAAACCAGACGAGCATGGATACCCGCATGGCGAGGTCATTGTTCTCGCCGGTGGAAGCCACCAGGCAAATCATCGGCAATCCCGCAGCTCCCATGAGCAGGAAGGGCATCGTCCCCTTACGCCGCTCCGGACGCTTCCAGGCCCACACCATGCCTGCGGCCCCCAGCAGGAGGGCGGGCCCGAACTCCAGGATCACCTGAAGAGGAAGGAACGGTCCTCCTTCCAGCAGGCGAAACTTGTCGACGTTACCCCGCTCGCCAAAGTAGAGGCTGAGCACCGGCCATCCGAGAAGCAGCGCCGTGGTCCCGGCCAGAGCACTGCGCGCCAACGAGGCACGGCGGTGGAGAAGGGGGGGCGCGAAGTGCCCCAACAGTCCGACCGCTCGCAGGAGGGCCACGGTGGCTGCGCCTCCCAGGGCGATGTAGCCGTTGAAGCCCGCCATGGCCGCCAGGCAGATCCCTGCCGCCACGAAACCTCCTCGTCCCATGTCCTCCTTCTCCAGGAAGAGCAAGGCGAGGAGGAGGGCGGTCGCGCCGGCCACCGCGTGAGGGGCCCAGTAGTACTGGGTAAAGAAGGCGGGTACGAAGAATTTCTGGTGAGAGACCCACGCGTCGACGTTCCAATGCTGGGAAATCAGGTCCTCGAGAGGGGATAGGTGCGCGGAGCGACTCGCCTTCAGCAAGATGGGGAAAAGATCGTATCCGCCCACTAGGCCGAGGAAGGGAAGGGCCATGAGGGCCATCCGGGGCCTTCCCGTCAGATCGGCGACCACCCAATAGAAGGTGGCGAGGCACAACACCGCCAGCAGGACGGTGAGCACTGCAATCACGAAGTAAGATGGTGCCCTCGGTCCCGCCATCTTCAGGAGCGACGCTAGAAGGATGTGAAAGAAAGTGTGGTAGTAGAAAGGCGAGGACGAGAACAGGAAGGGATTGGTCGGTGGCAATCCCCGCGCGGTGATCGCCTCCGCGACCGCCAGATGATTGTGCAGGTCCCAGCCCTTGATTCGTGTCTCGCTGCTATCAGGTGCGGGACCGATGGCCAGCGTCGGAACGAGCAGCGCTGCGGTGAACAGCACCATGGCCAGAACGGCGCGCGGGGTACGGGGCGACGGTGGGCCCGCGACGGGCCGGCGACGAAGCCCGGAGGCCAGGATCAAGAGGGTGGAGACGCCGATGAGGATTCCAAGTATCGCGGGACGCTTGAAGGGAAGGACGAGACCGGCCAGGCGAAGGGCCAGCGGGCTGATGGCCAGGGACAGCCCCGCAGCGAGCGTGAGATCCATGCATGAGCCGCCGGGGCGACGGGGTGTGAAGCACTGCAGGAAGGCGTGGCCCGGGAGGAAGAGGGCCAGGGCCATGGCTCCAGGCAGCGCGATGGCCCAGTACGGGACAAGGGCCAGTGCGCTGGCCAGCGCAAGCAGGGAAAGATCCCTGGTGGATGGCGCCAGAGAATTCATCGGTCTTACCGCTCGGGTGGAGCGGAAGCACCCTCCGCCCGCGGGGCGAAAAGGTACGCCGCCGCCCGGTGCGCTTCAAACCGATCGGTCAGAACAAAGCGGGCATCCACCGCCATCAGCCTGGCCCTCCGATCCTCGGTCCAGCCATGGGAGAAAACCAGCCACCACCGCCGTGGCGGTGCGCTATCGATCACGTCGTTCACCTCGGCAACGTAATCCCGGATCACCGTCTCCCTCCCCCAGGTCACGGCCTCCGGATCGCCGTGGTAGTAAAATCGGAATTGCGGAATGGCATCCTTGTTGACCAGGATGCGATCCCCGCTCTGGGCGTGGTGCGCCAGATAGTTCGCCACTGGGCGCATCTCCTGTCCACCCGGCTCACGATGATAGCGGTAGAGAAAGACACCACATCCGGCCGCGATGACGGCAAGGAGTATCGCGGTCACCCAGCCGCGGACCCAGCTCCGGAGCGAGGTAATGCCACCGGCGGCGAATACATAGAAGAGGGGAGCGGCATAGAGCATTTGCCGGGTGGCCCCAAAGGGGTAAAGGCGCAAGGCGGAGGCGGCGGCGGCACCGGCCACCGCGACCACGAAGACGCCCACCGACGCACTCACCTCGCGCGTCCGGCCGAGTCGAATCATTCCGAGCACGGCCAACGCGCCGAATAGGGCGCCGGAGGCGGGGTGAATGAAGGAGTAATAGCCGAAGAGATCGAGGGTACCCTTTCCCAGAAACTCCAGGGCGCCTGGGAGGCTGTCCCGGGGAAGAAACTTGTCCTCGTAAAAGGTAGGCGGCGTTCCCTGGGCCATCTGCGTCGGAAGGGAAATGACATAGAGAGGGACCGCCGCTGCCATTCCCGCCCCCAGAGTGCAGGCCAGGCGCACCCGCCCCGGAACTTTCCGGAGGGCGGGCAGGAAGAGCAATACAGCCAACAAGGCGCCAGCGAGCCACACCACGCCGTACATGGCAAGGAGCCCGAGCCCCGCAAGAGCGGCCACGCACCAGCGGCGGTGGGGATTGTTGTTCTCCAGAGCTGCAAGCCAGGCCGCCAGCAATAGGGCACAGAGCCAGAGAGTCAAACTGTAGACCCGTAAGGACTGGGAGTAGCGAATCGGGTAAGGAGCCAGGGAGAAGAAGAAAGCGGCGACCCGTGCAGTAAGCCGATCGCCCGCCAGGCGGTATCCCAGCACGTACACGGCGGGAATGCCCAGAATCCCGAGCAGGCAAGGGAGGAGCCGGAGCCATGTCTCGCTTCTCCCCACGAGGGAGTGGAGGTGCAGCAGCGCAGGGAAGAGAGGGGGATCCAGGGTAATCTCCCGGTTGGAGATGAGGAAGCTTCCCTGGGAGGCCCAGAATTGCTGGCATTCGTCATAGGAGAGGCTGCGCTCGCCCAGGCCGTAGAGTCTCAGGGCCGCACCGAGCAGGAGAACGGCCCAGAGCCAGCGATCGCGGGTCATGACCGTTCCTCCGTCCCCCCCGCGCCGAGTCGGTGCACTATCACGACGTCCCGATTCCGAGGCCGGCGTTCCGGGAGCATTGCCGCCCGATAATCTGTCACAAGGTGCGCGCCCGATCCAGCGAGCTTGGAAGGAGTGCGGAGCTGGAGGCCGCAGCGGAAGGCTCCCAAGCCCGTGCTAGAATCCGCCGGTCGTTGGCGAGTTCCGGCCTCGATCTCGCCTCCGCCGGCCGACCTGCGCGAGGCGGAAAGGAAGCTGAGCGGCGAGCATGACTCCCCGGGAAGCGAGGCGGCGCAAGATCCTCTACGTCCTGCTTTTCACGGGCGTGATGCTCCTCGCCGCTTTCGTCTACGAGTTGGGAGGACGGGTCCGGCTCGTCCCCGAGAGCATCCCGACCGATCTCCTCCACCTTGCCGGTTATGCGCTGGCCTCGTACCTCCGAATGCTGGTGGCCTACCTTTTCTCCCTGCTCTTCGCCGTGATCTTTGGGTCCCTGGCCGCCACTTCCACGAATCGGGAACGCCTCATGATCCCGATGCTGGACATCCTGCAATCGGTGCCGGTCCTGGGTTTTTTCCCCGCCGCCGTCTATTTTTTCGTTCGCTTGACCCACGGGACGCGTCCGGGTGTGGAGGCTGCGGCCATCTTTCTGATTTTCACGTCCCAGGCCTGGAACATGGCCTTTGGAGTGTACGAGGGGATCACGACCATTCCGGCGGACGCCCGGGAGGTGGTCACGTCCTTCGGCTGCGGCCGCTGGAAGACATTTCTCAGGCTGTTCTTTCCCTCCGCCGTGCCGAAGCTTGTCTACAACAGCATCCTTTCTTGGGCGGGAGGCTGGTATTTCCTGATCGCCTGCGAGATCATCGCCATCGGTCCCGTCCGATACCGGCTGCCGGGCCTCGGTTCCTATTTGATCCGGGTCACCGAGGAAGGGGATCTGGCGGGAGCGTTCATGGGGCTCGGGGTCCTCACAGCCATCATCGTGGCGATGGATTTGCTTCTCTGGCGCCCGCTGTCTGTATGGGCACAGAAATTCCGCTATGAATTCACGGCGGAGACGGCCGAGCCGGACCGGAGCCTTCCCCTGGTATTTGCCGGCGGGGCGCAGATCCTCCGGCGGGCTCGCCGCCTGACGCGTCCATTCCGACGCTGGATGGTGCTCCGGCGCAAGATCTGGTCTCGCAGGATCCGGAAATCGGCGGCAATCCTCTCGCGGTCGCGAATTCTGCCCACGGCCTTAGGGGCCGCCCGAGGCGCACTCTTCTGGATGACGCTGGCTCTGGGCGTGTACGCTGGCGGGCGCGCACTCCTCATCCTGCTGCACAGTCTTGCCCCACCGTGGCCTGAGCAGGCGTATCACATCCCGCTCTATCTTCTTTTCTCCATGCTCCGGCTCCTTGCGGCCTACGCCCTCTCACTGATCTGGACGGTTCCGCTGGCACTCTGGGTGGGAGAAAGCCCCAGGGTGGCGCGTGTGGTGACTCCGCTGGCGGAGATCGGAGCCTCCCTTCCGGCTACGGCTCTATTCCCGCTGATCGTCGTGGGGGTGATCCGGTTCGCGGGCGGCATGAACCTGGCCTCTGTCCTGTTGGTGATCACGGGAATGCAGTGGTACCTGCTGTTCAACCTGATCGCGGGGGTCAGGAGCATTCCGGGAGAGCTCAAGGAGGCGGCGCGGGCGCTGGGGCTGAGCCGCTGGATGACGTGGAAAAGGCTCGTGCTCCCGGCCATCCTTCCATCTCTTATCACCGGCANNTCACCGCCTGGGGAGGCGGCTGGAACGCCCTCATCGTTTCCGAATATCTTGTCTACCGGGAGAAAGTGTATTCCGTGCGAGGGATAGGATCCCTGCTGGACAATGCCACCTATGTTTCGGGAGATCGGCAGCTGATCCTTTTGACGCTTGTGTCGTTGACCGCCACCATCGTGCTTCTGAACCGCTTCATCTGGCGCCGGGCTTATGCCCTGGCCAGCGACCGTTATAGGATCGAGGCTTAGATGCAGCCCGCCTCGACGGAACTGGTTCGGCTGGAGCAAGTCTCGAAGGCCTATCCCCAACCCCAGGGAACTATCACCGTGATCGAAGGGATCGATCTTTCCATCCAGCCCAAGGAGTTCGTGGCCCTGGTGGGACCGTCGGGCTGCGGGAAGAGCACGCTGTTGCGAATCATCAACGGTCTCATGCCGCCCACCTCCGGCCGGGTCCTTTACCGCGGGAAGCCTCTTACCGGCGTGAATCTGAACTGCGCCATGGTCTTCCAATCGTTCGCCCTGCTTCCCTGGCTGACGGTCAGGGAAAACGTGGAGCTGGGATTGGAAGCGCGCGGAATGGAGCCGGAGCAGCGGGTGAAGAAGGCCAACTTCTTTATTGACAAGGTGGGGCTGGACGGCTACGAGGAAGCCTATCCTCGGGAGCTTTCGGGCGGGATGAAACAGCGCGTGGGGCTGGCACGCGCCTTGGCAGTGGAGCCTGAGCTGCTGTTGATGGACGAGCCCTTCTCTGCCCTGGACGCCTTGACCTCGGTGGCGCTGCGGGAAGAGCTGCTGGATCTCTGGCGGGATCCCGAAATTGCATTGCGGACGATCCTGCTGGTCACCCACCTCATCGAAGAGGCGGTGGAGCTGGCGGATCGCGTCATCGTCCTGTCCAACCGGCCGGCGCGCATTCTCAAGGATTTGGTGGTACCGTTGCAGCGTCCCCGGAACAAGAAATCGGAGGAGTTCGGCCAGATCGTGGACGAAATCTTCTCCCTCATCGCCTGACGGCGGGAAAGCCGGAGCCGAGGAAAGGAAATCGAGAATGGAGGTCACACCGGTGCCGGAAGTGGGGATGACCCGGATTCTGGGTCTCCTGGAGGTCCTGGACGATCACGGCGGGCGCGAGGACATCTACCGCCTCGCCCGGGACCTTTCCTATGAGTTCGGAGATCTCTTGGGAGTCATCAAGGCCGCCGAAATTCTGGGGCTGGTGGACACCCCCGGCGGGGACGTGGTCCTCCAGCCCCTGGGGAAGCAGATCATCGAGTGCGATGTGAACACCAAGAAGAGCTTGCTGAAGAGACAGGTCAAGGCCCACTCCCTTTTCGCTCACTTCATCGGTTTTCTCAAGGAGAAACCCGAACGGAAGGCAAGCCGCGAAGAAGTGGTGCAGGAGGCCGGCAGGGTCCTTCCCCAGGAGAAGCCTCTCTCGGTCTTCCGGACTCTCGTGAACTGGGGGCGCTACACCGAGCTATTCGGGTACAACCGCGACGACGACGCCTTCTACCTTGACTCCGAGGGATAGGCGATCCCGCCCTTCCGTTTCCTGAAAACCTGAAAAAGGAAGAGGGCGGCCGAGGCCGGCCGCCCTCTTTTATCCGGGGGCAAGAGTCCCCGGGTCATAAGGGTCCGATTCTGTGATGAATCGGCCCTCCTTGTCCGCTTTGAACACCCACCTGCAGCGGCGGACCGGTTCTCGCCGTCAGCGCACATCCGCAATCCCTTGAAAGCTCTTTCCCTTTGTATACGCCCGCGGGGAAGCGAAGTCAACGGGAAAATTTCCGGGAAAATTTCCGCGTATCAAGCGGAGCAAGCCGCGGTCGGGACCAGCGAAGGGGTGGAGTCAGGAAAGGCTTGACAAGAAACTCAGAGTACTCTACAATAACGAGTACTCTAATTCAAGGGAGACGTCGCATGGACACCACGAATCGACTGACGGACGATCTGCGATACCTGGGAGGGCTCCTGCGAAAATCGGAGCGCGGGACCTCCCCCCTGATCATCTACCTGCTGTGGGCCGGGATGGTGCTGGTGGGGTTTTCCATGGTGGATTTCGCGCCGCGCCAGGTGGGAGTTTTTTGGTTCATCGGGGGTCCCCTGGGGGGCGTGGTGAGCGCCTTCCTGGGACAACGCCATGCCTTGAAGATCGGGCAGGTGAGCCGGGAGGAGGGCAATCGCCACGGCTGGCACTGGTTTGGTTTGATGCTGGCCGTCACGCTGGTGGTCCCGCTGGGGGTCACAGGAGGGGTGGACTGGCGGGTGCTCAGCCGCGTCTTCCTGCTCGTCGTCGGGCTGGCATACTTCCTTGCCGGAGTTCACCTGGAACGGCCCCTGAAGTGGGT